>DWZK01000124.1 GCA_019117605.1 Candidatus Intestinimonas stercoravium
AGAAGCGCGGAGGGCCCGGGAGCAGGCGCACAGCGAGGCCCGCAGGCGAAAAAGCAGTTGCGCCAACGGCGCAAGGTGTTTTTCGCGGAGGGACGAGCAGTGTGCCGTCGCGAAGGGCCCGCAGCGTGACATCAAGAAGCGCGGAGGGCCCGGGAGCAGGCACACAGCGGGCCTTTGGGACAAGGAAACGCACAGACAGATGCGGGGGCGTTCCCCTGGCGTCTCCAAGACATGAAAAATATTAGGGAAGGGGATCTCGATACCCATGAACAGAAGATATCGCAAGACCATCATCGCCGGCAACTGGAAAATGAACAAGACCCTCTCTGAGACCAAGGCCTTCGCCGAGGAGCTCAAGCCCATCCTGCCCAAGGGCAAGTGGTGCGACGTGGTGCTCTGTGTCCCCTATGTGAACATCCCCGCCGCCATCCGCCTCTTCAAGGATTGCCGGGTGTCCATCGGCGCGGAGAACTGCCACTATGAGGCCACCGGCGCCTACACCGGCGAGGTCTCCGCCGAGATGCTCAAGGAGCTGGGCGTGAAGTACGTCATCATCGGCCACTCCGAGCGCCGTCAGTACTACAATGAGACCGACTTCACCGTCAACAAGAAGGTCCACGCCGCCCTGGAGGCGGGCCTGCGCCCCATCGTCTGCGTGGGCGAGAGCCTGGAGCAGCGGGAGCTGGGCGTGACCATGGAGCTCATCTCCTACCAGGTGAAGTGCGCCCTGGCCGGCGTGCCCGCCGAGAAGCTGCGCCATGTGGTCATCGCCTATGAGCCCATCTGGGCCATCGGCACCGGCCGCACCGCCACCGCCGAGCAGGCCGGCGAGGTCTGCCAGTCCATCCGCGCCGTCATCCGCAAGCTCTACGGCGCCCGGGTGGCCCGGAGCGTCACCATCCAGTACGGCGGCTCCATGAACCCCAAGAACGCCGCGGAGCTGCTCTCCCAGCCCGACGTGGACGGCGGCCTGATCGGCGGCGCGTCCCTCAAGCCCGACCAGTTCGTGGATATCATCAACGCCGCCAACCAGGAAGACTGAGCGGCCCCTGTCCGGGACATACACATCGCCCTCTTTGGCCCCTCCGGGGGCTCCGTCTCCCCGGGGGCACTGTCCCTGCGACCTGAAATATTAGATCCGAGGTTCTGATATGAGTAAAACACCAACCACTTTGATCATCATGGATGGCTACGGCCTGCGCAGCGAGACCATGGGCAACGCCATCGCCAACGCCAAGAAGCCCAACCTGGACCGCATCTTCGCGGAAGACCCGGGCTGCAAGCTGTCCGCCTCCGGGCTGGACGTGGGCCTGCCCGACGGCCAGATGGGCAACTCCGAGGTGGGCCACACCAACATCGGCGCGGGCCGGGTGGTCTTCCAGGACCTGCCCCGCATCACCAAGTCGATCGCCGACGGCGACTTCTTCACCAACCCCGCCTATGTCTCCGCCATGGACGACTGCAAGGCCAAGGGCACCGCGCTCCACATCATGGGCCTGCTCTCCGACGGCGGCGTGCACAGCCACATCGACCACATCTTCGCCGCCCTGGACATGGCCAAGCAGCGGGGCCTGGAGAAGGTCTACGTCCACGCCTTCCTGGACGGCCGCGACGTGCCCCCCTCCTCCGGCAAGGGCTTCGTGGAGCGGCTCCAGGCCAAGTGCCAGGCGCTGGGCAACGCCCAGATCGGCGTGATCTCCGGCCGCTATTACGCCATGGACCGGGACAAGCGCTGGGAGCGCCTCCAGAAGGCCTATGACGCCCTGGTCCTGGGCGAGGGCGCCTATGAGCCCGACCCCGTGGCCGCCGTGCAGAAGTCCTATGACGACGGCGTCACCGACGAGTTCGTGGTGCCCGTGGTCTGCTGCAAGGAGGCCGCGATCTCCGAGGGCGACGCGGTGATCTTCATGAACTTCCGCCCCGACCGGGCCCGTGAGATCACCCGCTGCCTGGCGGACCCCGACTTCACCGACGTGGAGCGGAAGAAGGGCTATTTCCCCGTCCATTTCGTCTGCACCACCGAGTACGACGCCACCATGCCCAATGTGGAGGTGGCCTTCCAGAAGCAGAAGCTCACCAACATCTTCGGCGAGTATATCTCCAACATGGGCCTGACCCAGCTGCGCATCGCCGAGACCGAGAAGTACGCCCATGTCACCTTCTTCTTCAACGGCGGCGTGGAGCAGACCTTCCCCGGAGAGGACCGGGTGCTGATCCCCTCCCCCTCCGTGCCCACCTACGACCTCAAGCCGGACATGAGCGCCCGTGAGGTCACCGACGCCTGCGTGGAGCGGATCGAGAGCGGGAACTACGACGTGGTCATCCTCAACTTCGCCAACTGCGACATGGTGGGCCACACCGGCGTGTACGAGGCCGCCCGCCTGGCGGTAGAGACGGTGGATGAGTGCGTGGCCCGGGTGGTGGAGGCCACCTCCAAGATGGGCGGCATCTCCCTCATCACCGCCGACCACGGCAACGCGGAGCGGATGCTGGAGGACGACGGCGTCACCCCCTACACCGCCCACACCACCGACCTGGTGCCCTTCTATATCGTGGGCGCCAACGTGAAGCTCCGGGACGGCCGTCTGGCCGACATCGCCCCCACCATGCTGGACCTGATGGGTCTGGCCAAGCCCAAGGAGATGGACGGGGAGACCCTGATCGTCTCCTGACCCTCCCGCAGCCGAACGGGGCCGCCCGGCCCCGATGAGGTATAGACAAATATCCCCCGAAGGCCGGTCCCCCGGCCTATCATGAAAGGAGATCGTTGAATCATGAAGCAGATGCTCGAGATCGTAGACGTCCTGGGCCGTGAGATCCTGGACTCCCGCGGCAATCCCACCGTCGAGGTGGAGGTCTATCTGGAGGACGGCACCGTCGGCCGCGCCGCTGTGCCCTCCGGCGCCTCCACCGGCGTCCACGAGGCCTGCGAGCTCCGTGACGGCGACAAGAGCCGTTATATGGGCAAGGGCGTGCTCAATGCCGTGGAGAACGTGAACACCAAGATCGCCGAGGCCCTGCTGGGCATGAACGTGCTGGACCAGACCGCCATCGACAAGACCCTGATCGCTCTGGACGGCACCCCCAACAAGAGCAACCTGGGCGCCAACGCCATCCTGGGCGCCTCCCTGGCCTGCGCCAAGGCCGCTGCCGAGAGCCTGGGCATGCCCCTCTACAGCTATATCGGCGGCGTCAACGCCAAGACCCTGCCCGTGCCCATGATGAACATCCTCAACGGCGGCGCGCACGCCACCAACAACGTGGACATCCAGGAGTTCATGATCATGCCCGTGGGCGCCTGCTGCTGGAAAGAGGCCCTCCGGATGTGCACCGAGGTGTTCCACACCCTGAAGACCGTGCTCAAGGAGAACGGCACTCCCGCCGCCGGCGTGGGCGACGAGGGCGGCTACGCCCCCAACCTGAAGAAGGACGAGGACGCCTTCAAGTGCATCGTGGCCGCCATCGAGAAGGCCGGCTACAAGCCCGGCGAGGACTTCAAGATCGCCATCGACGCCGCCGTGTCCGACTGGTACAACCCCGAGACCGGTTGCTATGACCTGCCCAAGGCCAAGAAGACCATGACCAAGCAGCAGATGGTCAACATGTGGAAGAAGTTCGCCGACAACTACCCCATCATCTCCATGGAGGACTGCATGGGCGAGGACGACATCGAGGGCTGGCAGATGCTGACCAAGGCTCTGGGCGACCGGGTGCAGCTGGTGGGCGATGACCTCTTCGTCACCAACACCGAGCGGCTGAAGATGGGCCTGGAGAACAAGATCGCCAACGCCATCCTGATCAAGGTCAACCAGATCGGCACCCTGACCGAGACCCTGGACGCCATCCAGATGGCCAACCGGGCCGGCTACACCGCCATCGTGTCCCACCGCTCCGGCGAGACCGAGGACACCACCATCGCCGACATCGTGGTGGCCACCAACGCCGGCCAGATCAAGACCGGCGCTCCCAGCCGCACCGACCGTGTGGCCAAGTACAACCAGCTGCTCCGCATCGAGGAAGAGCTGGACGACGTGGCGCAGTACCTGGGCCACGACGCCTTCTTCAACCTGAAGAAGTAAGACCGCAGCGTCTGCACTTGATGTGAGAAAGCCCCGGCTCATCAGAGCCGGGGCTTTTCCACACCGCCCGCCGGGGCCCGGCCGGGACGGGCCCGCAGGAGGCGCTCGATCATACGCAAGGGGCCGCGGCGTCCCCTACACTCATGACGTCGATGATCCCCGCAGCGGTGCGGTGATGCGGCGCCTGGGGATGAGATATCAGTACTCTTATGAAGAGCGTTGGCTGCCGAAAGATCTCCTGGTGAGATCCAGGATGTATCGATCAGATCTGGATGGGGATACCAGCCGCGTCTATCGCGGATATTGGGAGCGCTCTGCCGTGCACTTCATAGAGCACGGGATATGACTGTGAGCTCTCCCCCCTGCCTCCCAACGCGCGGGAGGGCGCACGGCGACGAACAGGAGCCGGAGACCGCACGGTCTCCGGCTCCTCTCCCATCCGGCCTGATGGACCGGATCAGTTGTTCATCTGCTTGCGGCGGGAGATGTTCAGGGTGCCGTCCGCCATGTCGCCCACCCACTCCAGGCTCTTGCCGGTGCCGTAGGCCACGCAGGAGATGGCCTCGTCGGCCACATGGGTCTCGATGCCGGTGTGGGACTCGATCAGCTTGTCGAAGCCCCAGACCAGGCTGCCGCCGCCGGTCATGACGATGCCGTTGGTGGAGATGTCCGCCACCAGTTCGGGGGGCGTGCGCTCCAGTACGCTGTGGATGGCCTCCAGGATACGGGTGGAGACCTCCTCGAAGGCCTCGATCATCTCGGAGGAGGTGACGGTGAACACCCGGGGCAGGCCGGTCATGAGGCAGCGGCCCTTGACCTCGTAGTCCTGCTCCTCCGGCCGGGGGAACACGCAGCCGATCTGCATCTTGATCTCTTCCGCAGTACGTTCGCCGATGAGCACGTTGTGCTTCCGGCGTATGTACTTGATGATGGCCTCGTTGAACTGGTCGCCGGCGATCTTGATGGAGGCGGACTCCACGATGCCGCCCAGAGAGATGACGGCGATGTCGGTGGTGCCGCCGCCGATGTCCACCACCATGTGCCCGTCGGGCTTGGTGACGTCGATGCCCGCGCCGATCGCGGCGGCCAGGGGCTCCTCGATGAGGTAGACCTTCCGGGCGCCGGCCTGGATGCCCGCGTCGATGACCGCCCGCTCCTCCACCTCGGTGATGCCGGAGGGGACGCAGATGACCACACGGGGCTTGAAGAGACGGAAGGACGCCGCCTTCCGGATGAACTCCTTGAGCATCCGCTCGGTCATGTCGAAGTCGGAGATGACGCCCTCCCGCAGGGGGCGGATGGCCACGATGTTGCCGGGGGTGCGTCCCAGCATCTGCTGCGCCTCGGTGCCCACCTTGAGCAGGGTGCCCTTGTCCTTGTCCATAGCCACCACAGAGGGCTCCTGGAGCACGATGCCTTTACCCTTTACGTAAACCAATATGGAAGCGGTACCCAAGTCGATACCAATATCTTTCGCGAACATACCAGCACCTCGAAATCTGTTTAGCTTCTCCTTTATTCTAGCCCAAAAGCCCATGGTCAAACCCCTTTACGCCAGTAAACTTATCAAGAGTCAACTTATTATATCGGGACTTCCGGCGCATTTCAACCCAATTTTGAAAAACCGGAGATTTTTTCAGATTTTTCGTCATAATTTCCCATTCCTGGGCCTTTGGTCCGGGGCACAGAGGTGAAGATTATGTAAATTCACTTCCCCGCCTTGGCCAGGGCGCAGCCCACCACGTCCGCCGCCCCGGCGGTGCGGAGGGTCCGGGCGCACTCCGAGAGGGTGGAGCCGGTGGTGACCACATCGTCGATCAGCAGCACCCGCTTCCCGGTGAGCGCCTCCGGGGAGAGGGGCCGGTAGGCCCCCAGCACGTTGGCCCGCCGGGCGCCGCTGTCCCCGCCGAGCCCCGACTGGGCCCGGGTGTGGCGGACCTTCTCCAGGAGGGGGACCGCCTCCGCGCCCAGGCAGCGGGCGGCCTCCTGGGCCAGCAGCTTGGCCTGGTCATAGCCCCGCTGCCGCAGGCGCCTCCGGGACAGGGGCGGCCAGGTCACCAGATCGAAGCGGCCGGAGAGCCGTTCTTCCACGCAGTCCGCCACCAGCCGCCCGTAGACGGCGGCATAGGCGGTCCCGCCGCTGAATTTGTAGCGGTGCACCGACTCCCGCACCAGGTCCCGGTACCGCAGGGGGGAGACGCACAGGGAGAGGAAGTCCACGGCGGTCTCCGCCCCGCCCCCCTCCAGCCAGGGCAGGTGCTCCCGGCAGGAGGCGCACAGCCCCTCCTCCCCCTTCTGGAGCAGGGCCCGGCAGAAGGGACACTTGGGCGGGAAGAGGAGGTCCAGGGCCGCCTCCCACAGGCGGTTCACTCTTCCCCGCCCGCAGGGATCGGGCCGTGCTCCTTCTCGAAGGCGCGGATGCACTGTAGGATGAGGTAATGGGCCTGTCCATTGATGGTCCGTCCCTCATACCGCGCGATATAGCGCAGCTTCTCATGGACCTCAGGGCTGACTCGCAAGCCGATATGTTTGATCTCTTTCTCCATGTCTGTGATACCTCATTGCACACATTTGCATATGATATGAGCTCATCGTAGACATTTTATCTGCATCCCGTCTCATTTTGCGTGCAAAAGCACGCATTTTATTTCCGAGCGCGGCGATCTGCCCCAGTGCGCGCACTGGGGCAGATGAGGGGCGCTGCCCGCCGCGCTCGGCCGCAGGACGCCGCAGCAAGCGCGGCCGGAGGCGCTCAGCCGCCCACTCCCGCCGCCATCCGCTGGAACAGGGCGTCCACCTCTCTCTGCTCCAGGGAGCCGGAGGGGTCCAGCCGTCCCCCCGCCACCGGCTCCAGCAGCCCTGTCTCCACCGCCCAGGGGAGGGCCCCCTCCGACCAGGGGGAGAGGTCCGCCGCGTCCTTGTGGCCCGCCCCTTCGGTGGAGCGGATCTCCCGCCCCTGGAGCTGCGCCCAGCGGCAGAGGACCAGGGCGGCCTCCTCCCGTGTGATGGGCCGGTCCGGCTCGAAGCGGCCGGAGCCCGTGCCCTGGACCAGCCCCTGCGCCGCCGCCCAGCCCACGGCAGTGGCCCAGGGGTCCTCCCGCTCCACATCGGAGAATACGGGGGTTGCATCGTAGGGCACGGCCCCGGCGTGCTCCCAGAGGGCGTTGAGGAAGCTCCCCCGGGTGACGGCGGCGGCCTGGGCCCGCGCGGTGGGCAGGGTCAGGAGGAGCAGCAGCAGGAGGGCGGGCACGAAGACGCGCATGGCGTTGGCTCCTTTCGGGTGGGATACCGAAAAGATACCATTTCCCGCGGGTCGTTGTCAGGGGACCCGTGTCGGGTCCTGAAAAAGGACGTCCCCTGTGCCGGGGGACACATAGAGATCCTCCACCCACTCCTCCGGCAGAGGGGACTGCCACACCAGCTCCCCCTCCCGGTCATAGCCGGAGAGGCGGAAGTCCTGGGGGTAGCTGTAGGAGCTCATGTTGGGCGGATAGCAGGTGAGGATGAAGCAGTTGCCGAAGGCCTTCTCCCCCTGGGAAAAGGTATACATGCGGACCATCGTGGGGCTCAGGCGGGCGGGGATCTCCAGGGTCACCGAGGCGATCGCCGGGTCATCGGAGAACACCCACACCTCCTGTGGCTGGGAGAAGAAGGACCTCTCCTCCTCCGGCACCGGGGTCAGGGGGACGCCGGGCCGGACCGGGGCGGCGCGGAACTGCCCGGGCTCCCAGAAGGGGAGGCCCAGGATGAGACGGCAGTGCAGGTCCGCCCGGGCATACCAGTCCCCGCGCCGGAGGGCGTAGGAGCGGCCCTCCTCTCTCTGGACCTGTCCCACTACCTGTGCTCCGGAGAAGAACTGCCGCTCCTCCAGTGCCCGGAGGGCCGCCTCCGCGGCGGGGATGGGGAAGCCCAGGGCGGCGTACAGGAGCAGCAGGGACAGCAGGAGGATCAGGACGTCCCGGAGGAGCCGCTGGGGCCGTGTCAGGGTGCGCCTAGCCATCGGTCTCCACCTCCTCCAGTGAGAAGGAGAGGGAGAACACCGTCTCCCCATAGGGCGCGCAGGTGAGGACGATGCGCTCTGCCGCCGGGTCCACGGGATAGATCCTCCCCTCATAGCAGGTGAAAAACGGGGTGCTCGTGCTCCGGTATGCCGCCACTTCCCCCGCGGGCTCCTCGGAGGCCCCTGTCGCGGCGTCCGGCCGGGAGCGGTACGCTCCGCCCAGGTCGTCCCTGGCGGAGAGGGCGGCGCCGAAGTCCGGCCTCTGTATCCATGGGTCCAGGTGTCCCGCCCGCAGGAGGAAATAGACCCACAGCTCCCCATCCTCCTGCCGCACCACCCATGCCCGGGGCAGGGCCACGGTGTATCCCCCCGCCCGGCAGGAGGCCTTCGGCCGCAGCTCGGCCACCACCTCCCCGCCCCCCGCCAGGACCTCCTCCCGGTCAAAGACGTCCCAGAGCCCGGCCCAGCCGCTGCGGACCGGCCCCACGGCCAGGAGCAGGCTCAGAGAGATGGATATCACAGCGGCCAGCCGGGAGAGGCGCCACATCCACAGCTGGAGCCAGCCCAGCAGGGGGCTGTGGAGGGCGTCCAGGGCCTTCCCCAGCGCCTCCGGGTCCCCCATGGCCTCGATGGCCCGCGCCTTGGCCTCTTCACGGGGCGCTCCCTCCGCCTCCAGGGCCGCCATGTGATCCTCCATGTGGGCGGTGAGCTCCCCGGCGATGGCTTCCCGGTCGGGCTTGAAGCGGACCAGGGCGCACACCGCCGCGCAGTAGTCGGCAAAGTTGTCCGCCATGAGAGCCTCCTCCTTCCTCTCCTGCCTATCCCTCCTCCGCCGAGGAGTCGTACACCAGCGCCCCGGCGGCGTCATACCCCCGGACCACTGTAGTGCTGGACCTGGACCAGCTGTTATACGCCTGGGTCTCCGGGGGCTCTTCGCAGGGGATGGAGGCCAGATAGACCCCCTCCCCCACCGGCCGGGCCTCCACCACCGGTGACTGGACCTCCATCTCCCGGCGGGCCTCCCAGTCCCCGTTATAGAAGAAGTAGCGGGAGGCCACATAGGCCTCCACCCGGACGATCTCCGGGTCTCCGGAGAGGACCGCCACCTCCTCTGTCCACCGCTCCCGCCAGGAGAAGGGCTCCTCTCCCGACTCTATGGCTGTGGAGGTGTACCGTTCATCTGCCAGGAGGACGCTGCCCAGGGGGGCGCTGCCTTCCGCCGTCCACGCCTCCCCGCCGCCCAGGTAGGGCTCCGCGGTCCAGAGCCCCCAGCGCCGGTACAGGTCCAGCACCAGGAAGGCGTCTCCCGACCGGGACACCATCCAGCCCTTCGGGGCGCCGTCCCAGTCGTGTGCATAGGTCAGCTCCCCCTGCGCCACGATCTCCCCGGGGCCGAAGGCCCGGGCCCGCTCCGCCATCCGGAAGGCCAGTTCCCGGGTGGGCCAGGGCCAGCCCAGGCTCCCCCACAGGCCCGTCAGCAGCCCCAGTACCACCAGCAGGGCCCCCGCCGCCTTCCACCGGATGGGGATGCGCTGCCAGCGCTCTATCATGCCGCTCCCCCCTTCTCCAGCTCTACGGTGAACACAGCCGCGCCCCGGTCCGTGTCCACGGTGATGGTGAACCGGGAGGCGTCGGGGTTCGGATTGGTCAGCTTGATCCACTGGCTGCCCAGCAGGCGGCCGCCCCGGTAGTCCATGTACAGCTGGCCGGGGCCGTATGTATTCCCCAGGTCGTCCACGGCGGAGAGGGCGTACCGGGGCACGGACAGGGGCTCCAGCCAGGGCTCCCAGTGGACGCAGGAGGCCGCCAGAGCCAGATAGGCGTCGTAGCTCCCCAGGCCTTCGAAGTGGTAGTATCCTCCCTCAGAGCCGGCGATCTGTGCCTCCTCCCAGGCCCGCAGGCGGTAGGGGCCGATGGTCCCCCCGCCGGAGGCCGTGCCCGTGGCCAGGAGGACTTCACTCTCGGACAGCTGGGACTCCTCCTCCCATACCTGGGCGGTGGAGGGGGAGAAGAGCCCCTCTTCCCACAGCAGCCAGCCCAGCCCGCCGCTGTTGCTGTGTCCCGCCGCCAGGGCCCAGGCCACCGTCAGGGCCAGAAAGACCGACAGGGCGGCGGCCCCGTGGAAGATCCGCCAGGGCCAGGGGGAGTGGAGCCGGTCCAGGGCCCTCCCCAGCGCCTCCGGGTCCCCCATGGCGGCCACCGCGGCCTCCTCCGCCTCCACCCGGTCCATCCCCGCCGCCTGCAGGGCCTCTCTGTGGTCCTCCAGGTGGTCCAGCAGCTCCCGGGCCACCTGGGGCCGCTCCCACTTGCAGCGCATGTGCTGGGTCACCCGGCGGCAGTAGATCTCGGACCGGGCGCCCATCAGGCCATGGCCGGCGCTGCCCCGGCCAGGACGGCGTTGACCTTCTCGGTGAACACCGTCCACTCCTTCTTCTGCTCCTCCAGCAGGCGGAGCCCCTTCTTGGTGATGTGGTAGTACTTCCGCACCCGCCCGGCGGGGGTCTCCCGGGTGTAGGACTTCACCGCCCCCTCCCTCTCCAGGCCGTGGAGGATGGGGTACAGCGTCCCCTCCTTCAGGGTGAAGGTGTGGTCGCTCCGGGCGTCCAGCTCCGCGATCATCTCATAGCCGTACTTGTCCCCCCGGGAGAGCAGGGCGAGCACCAGCAGGGTGGTGCTCCCGGAGAGCAGGCTCTTGTCCGCCTTCATGGCCGTGACCTCCTTTCAGGATACCTCGTGTCTCTAGGTATAATATACCTTGATATTCGAGGTATGTCAATATGGGAAAGGGGGCCCGCCGCATTGACGGGCCCCCGGCTCCTGCCATATAATACCGGTATATGACCGATGGAAAGGATGGTTCGGTATGGGAGAGATCCAGCGGGTGGCCCTGATCGGCCTGGGGGCCATGGGGAGCTTTTTCGCCCCCGGCCTGCAGGGGGCCCTGGGGGACGGGGCCTATGTGATCGCGGAGGGGGAGCGGAAGGCCCGCCTGGAGCGGGGCGTGACCATCAACGGTGTGCGGTACCGCTTCCCGGTGGTGGAGCCGGAGGGAGCCGCCGCTCCGGCGGACCTGGTGATCGTCGCGGTGAAGGAGTACAGCCTGGACCAGGCCCTGGAGCAGATACGGGGCCATGTGGGGCCGGACACCCTCCTCCTCCCGGTGCTCAACGGCTTGGACTGCGCCCAGCGGGTGGGGGCGGTGTACGGCATGGAGCGGGTGCTCTACGGCAGCATGTGGGTGGCCGGGCACATGGAGGACGGGGCCGCCTTCTGCGAGACGGACACCGGCCTGATCCGCTTCGGCGAGGCCAGGAACGACCCGCCCAGCCCCCGGGTGCAGGCGGTGGAGGCCCTCTTCCGCCGGGCGGGCATCCGCTGCTCGGTGGAGAAGGATATGCTCCACTGCATCTGGTCCAAGTACCTGGGCAACGTCAGCGAGAACCTGCCCTGCGCCCTGCTGGGCGTGCCCTACGGCGCTTTCCAGAGCGGGGAGGACGCCGACGCCATCCGGCATATGCTCATGGAGGAGGTCCTGGCCCTGGCGGCGGCGGAGGGTGTCGCCCTCACCCGTGAGGACGTGGCGCGCCGGGACAATATCGCACACCGGCCCGACTACGTCGCCCAGCGCCCCTCCACCCTCCAGGACCTCCAGCGGGGCCGTCCCACCGAGGTGGCGCTCCTGGCGGGGGCCGCCGTCCGCCTGGGGGAGAAGCACGGCATCCCCACCCCGGTCTGCCGGGTGATGTACCACGGCATCCGGGTCCTGGAGCAGAAGAACGCGGGGACTATCCCGGGGCTCTGACGCCCGGGAGCCCTTCCGGCGGCCCGCCCTTCCCGGCGGGCCGCCGGAAAATTTCACGAAAACTTTAGATGACCGTCTCCCCGGAGATATGGTATAATAGCCGGGTGACGGCGGTATCTCCGCCGGCGAAGAGAAAAACAGACGAGGTGGACGCTCTTGGAGCTGATCGAATGGATGACGGACACCCAGGCGGGGGCCCTGCTCTCCACCATACTGGTGTCCATGGTGCCGGTGCTGGAGCTGCGCTTCGGCATCCCCTGGGGCGTGGCCATGGGCCTGCCCCACTGGGCCGCCTTCCTGGCCGCCGTGGTGGGCAACATGATCCCCATCCCCTTCATCATCGTATACATCCGGCGCATCTTCAAATGGATGCGCCGGCATATGCCCCGGCTGGACCGGCTGGTGGACCGGCTGGAGGCCAGGGCCCACCTGAAGGGCCGGACAGTGAGCAAGTACAAGTATCTGGGCCTCATGATCTTCGTGGCCATCCCCCTGCCCGGCACCGGGGGCTGGACAGGAGCCCTGATCGCCGCTTTCCTGGACATGCGCCTGCGCAGCGCCCTGCCCTCCATCTTCGGTGGTGTGCTGATCGCCGGGTTCCTGATCACCGGCCTGACCTACGGGTTCACTTCCATCTTCATCTGACCGGCACCCCCATCCCGGCCTTTTCATAGGATGGGCCGGAGGTGAGCGGGATGCTGTACGCTTTTTTGGAGATCTCTCTGTCCCTGCTGGCGGCTCTGGGCCTGTGCGCCCTGGTGTGGCTGTGCCGGGGCTGGCTCCTGGAGCCGGAGGCGGGCGCGGCCCGGTTCTATGCCGTCATCCCCGTCGGCGGAGACGGCGGCGGACTGGAGCTGGCCGTGAAGCGGCTGCGCTGGCTGCGGCTGGGAGAGGCGGCCCCCTGCGATGTGATCATCGCCGACCGGGGGCTGGACAGCCGGGGCCGCGCCCTGGCGGAGGCGCTGGCCGCCCGGGAGGCGGGGGTGGTCCTGCTGGGGCCAGAGGAGCTGACGAGATACTGCGTTTAGGAGGAGACGTCCGCGTTGGAGGAGTCGAGAGAGCTGACACAGATAGAGGGCACGGTGGAGTCGGTGGTCTTCCGTAATGAGGAGAACGGCTACACCGTCCTGCGCCTGGACATCGGGGCGAAGGAGCCGGCCACGGTGGTGGGCTGCATGCCCGGGGCCGCCCCCGGGGAGGGGCTGACCGTCCAGGGGACCTGGGGGCGGCATCCCTCCTACGGCGCCCAGTTCAAGGCGGAGATCGTAGAGCGGCGGATCCCCGTGGGAGAGAAGGCCATGTACGAGTATCTGGCCTCGGGGGCCATCAAGGGGGTGGGCTCCTCCACCGCCCGGAAGCTGGTGGACACCTTCGGTGAGGACGTGTTCACCGTCCTGGAGGAGCACCCGGAACGGCTCACTCAGATCAAGGGCATCACCCGGAAGCGGGCCCTCCAGATCGGGGACGCCTTCCGCCTCCAGATGGGGATGCGGCGCCTGCTGGAGTTCCTGGGGGAGCACCAGCTCCCCCTCCAGCTGGGGATGCCCCTCTACCGCCGGTTCGGAGACGTGGCCCTGGAAGTGCTCCGGGACGACCCCTACCTCCTGGTGGACGAGGAGCTGGGGGTCCCTTTCAGCCGTGCGGACCAGCTGGCCCTGGACCTGGGCATGGAGGGGGAGGACCCCCAGCGGGTGACGGCGGGCCTCCTCTTCGAGCTGTCCCACAACCTGAACAACGGCCACACCTTCCTCCCGGCCGGGAAGCTCCTCTGGGCCACCGGCCGCCTCCTGGGGGTGGAGGAGCTCCCCCTCCTGGAGGGCCTGGACGCCCTCACCGCCCAGGGGGTGGTGGTCCGTGAGACCGTGGCCGGCGAGGACGCCTGTTATCTGGCCTCCGTCCAGGAGGCGGAGGAGTATGTGGCCTTCCGCCTGGGGGAGATGTGCGCCCAGGAGCTCCAGCCTCCCCAGGGGCTGGAGCGGCTGCTGGACCGGATCCAGGCCGAGCAGGGCATCGTCTACGCCCCCCAGCAGCGGGAGGCGGTGGAGCTGGCCGCCGGCCGGCAGGTGATGCTCCTCACCGGCGGCCCCGGCACCGGCAAGACCACCTGTCTCCGGGGGGCCCTGGCCCTCTTCGACGCCCTGGGGCTGGAGACCGCCCTGGCCGCCCCCACCGGCCGGGCCGCCAAGCGGCTGGGCGAGGCCTGCGGGGCGGAGGCCACCACCATCCACCGCCTGCTGGAGACCCAGTTCGACAGCCGCACCGGCCAGCTGGTCTTTACCCACGACGAGGACGAGCCTCTGGAGGCGGACGCGGTGATCGTGGACGAGACCTCTATGGTGGACGTGCCCCTGATGCGGGCCCTCCTGGCCGCCCTCCGGGGGGACTGCCGCCTCATCCTGGTGGGGGATCCGGACCAGCTCCCCTCCGTGGGGCCGGGGAACCTGCTCTCCGACCTGCTGCGCAGTGGGAAGGTCCCCACGGTGCGCCTCACCGAGATCTTCCGGCAGGCGGCCCGGAGCGCCATCGTCCGCAACGCCCACCTGGTGGACCAGGGGCAGGTCCCCGACCTGCGCCGGAACGACAGCGACTTCTTCTTCCTCCGCCGCCGGGACCCGGCCCGCACCGCCGAGACGGTCGTGGAGCTGGTGGCGGACCGGCTGCCCCGGAACATGGGCATCCCCGCCGACCAGATCATGGTCCTCTCCCCCACCCGCCGGCACCAGACCGGTACCGCCTCCCTGAACCAGCAGCTCCAGGAGGCCCTGAACCCTCCGGCTCCCGGCAAGGGGGAGCGGCGTTTCGGGCCCTACCTCTTCCGCACCGGGGACCGGGTCATGCAGGTGAAGAACAACTACGACATCATGTGGAAAGAGACCGGCGGACTGGGCGCGGGCCTCGGCATCTTCAACGGTGACATCGGCTTCATCACCGGCATCGACGAGCGGGGGGAGACCATCACCGTGGACTTCGAGGGGCGGGTGGTGGAGTACTCCCCCGATATGCTGGGAGAGCTGGAGCCCGCCTATGCCATGACCGTACATAAGGCCCAGGGCAGCGAGTACCGGGCGGTGATCCTGGCGGTGAACGACGGGGCCCCCATGCTCATGACCCGGGGCGTGCTCTACACCGCCATCACCCGGGCCCGGGAGCTCCTCATCCTGGTGGGCGACGAGGAGAAGGTGGCCCAGATGGTGGCCAACGACCGGCAGCAGCGCCGCTACTCCGGCCTGCGCGCCCGCCTGGCCAGGCTGTGATCTCCCCGTGCGGGGCGCGTGCCGAACGCCTTCGGCACGCTGTCCGGCATGTCGCCTCCCGCTAAAACGTCCCTGCTTCCACGCGAGAGCAGGGGCGTCCCCGATCTGAGACCGCCCCCGTCCGGAGGCATCCGGACCGCCCCCGGCAGTCCGCCCCCCTTTCCCGCTGTCCCCCGCCGCCCCTCCGGCGGGGCCCCGCTTTTTCGACGATCTGAGCAAGAGGCCCAGCCGGATGGCTGGGCCTCTTGCTCATCTCTCTATCTCTCTCCAGCCGTATGTATCCGGAGCCCATACGTTGCCGTCCATCGTGCTCTCATAGAGCTTCCCTTGGTAGAGCACCCGGTCCCCCGTCTGGTAGGCGTCGTGGCCCCCTGTGGGCTGCCGCCACTCCGGCACGGCCTCCGGCTCCTCCGCCGTCGTCCCCAGGGGGACGTACAGGGCCGGGACCTGGTCCATGGGCCAGTCCGCCTGGCTCACATGGTCCTGCGCCACTCTGTAGAGCCTCCCCTCTCGGTCCGAGATGCGCTCTCCGGCCGTGTAGGCCGTCCCCGGCTCCCACTCCGGGAAGAGGGCCCCCACCTCCGCCGCCTCGCTGTCGGGCAGCGTCCGGGCCTGTCTCCGGGCCAGGACCAGGGCGGCCTCCCGCTCCCGGTCCCCACGGTCGGGCTGGTAGAGGATCCTTCCCCGGCCCTGATAGATCGTCCTCATGCCTCGTCCTCCTCTGTCATGTCCGCCTTCACCAGCTTTTCCACCTGTCCCCAGGTATATCCCCCTGCCTCCAGGCCGCCCCAGGTGGCGAAGCGCTCCTCCAGGATCGCCCAGGTGGCGTACCAGTAGACATACTCGATCCCCAGGTGGCAGGGGAGGATGTCCTCGATGATGGCCCGCATCTCCGCGAAGCCCTCCGGGATGCCGGGCACCTCCGGGAACCGGACCTCCACCATACCGGGGCCGTCCCCCTCGTTGACCACCGCGTGGAGCCCGCAGCCGGCCAGCTCGTCGTTGATCGCGGCCAGGGTGAAGCTGTCCCCGCCGATCCGCAGCAGGGCGGCCAGGGCCGCCCGCCGCCGCTCCAGGCTGGCCGCCACGGGCCTCCGGGCCAGGAGGCTCTCGATGGCCTCCAGCCCCCGGTCCTGCGCCGTGGTGAGGAGCATCTCCCGCTCCACCCGCTCCAGCTCCTCCTGGCAGCGGTCCAGGGCCTCTCCGATCCCCGCGAGCTCCCCCGCTCCCACGCCGCCCTCCAGCCGGTAGACCCCCAGGGGGCGGAGCAGATCTCTCAGATGCGCCCCGTTGTTCATGCCATCTCCTCCACCGACAGTGCGCCCAGCAGGGGGAGCTCGTCCGGCTCCACCGCCACGTCGGCGGCCGGGGCCAGGAGGGCGTAGTTGGCCACGCCCCCGGCGTGGTAGACCGCCTCCCCCAGCTCGGCCCGGAGCACGTCCTTCCCCAGCCTCTCCCCGCCGGACCAGGCCCGGATGGCGGCCTCCACCCGCCCCAGCACGGCCTCCTTCTCCTGGTTGGCCGCGGGGGCCACCCGCACCGTCACATCCACGGTCCTGACCGTGGGGGCCCTGACCTGCACGTCCACCGCGATCTCCCGCCGGGCCTGGAGATGGGCCTCCACCGCCTCCAGCAGCTCCTCATCCGGCGTCCCCGCCTGGGTGGCCACCACCACATCCACCGACCCTGTTCCTCTGGGCCGGGGGATCACCGAGGCAGCCGCCACCTCCTCGAAGGAGAGGGCCTCCTGCTGGTAGAAGGCGGCGTTGGCCCCGTTGGGCATCCGGCGGAAGGTCTCCAGCACCCGCGCCCGGAGGGCCTCGTCCCCCTCCTCCCCCGCTCCCCCGGTGAAGGGGGCGGGGTTGGAGCAACGGCTCACCCCCACCGGCGCCACCGCCATGGAGAGGATCGTCCCCGCCGGCACATTGCCGCTCTCACCGGGCTCCGCGGCCCGGGCGGGCACGTCCGCCCAGGTCTCCCCCGCCGGGATCGTCCCCGCCTCTGTGGTCACGAAGCGGATCATCCCCCCGGTCATGCACACCGTGCCCAGCGGGATCTCCCGGCCGGTCCCGGCGGCCCGGTCGGCGGTGAAGCGGATCATCCCCTGGGCATGGGAGGCCCCCTTCCGCTCCAGCCCTCTCAGCTGGGCGTGCATGTCCAGCTGCTCTCCGATGGCGGTCTGGGGGAAGCACTGCCGTTCCACCCATCCCGCCTGGACATAGAGGGCGTATATCTGGGCTGATACGGCGTAGAGCCTGGCGGCCAGGTCGGGACTGCCCCCCGCCTCGCTGCCCGTGGCCTGGGAGAAGGCCGCCGTCATCTCCTGATAGATCTCATCCACTGTTTTCACCGGTCTATATCTCCACCTCCGCCTGTAATGGCTCGCCCCGCCAGGTCAGATAGACCCGGACGCCCAGCGTCCCGTCTCCGCCCTCTGTGAGCTCGGCCCCGTCCACCGACACATCCAGCTCCTCCAGGGCCTCCGCGGCGTACTGCCGGGCCAGGGCGGCCCGGGCGCCGGGTTTCTCCCTGGGGAGGAGATAGAGGCGGCTGCCCAGCCTGGGCAGGAAGGGCAGGCCGCCCCGCCGGGCCTGTAGCCGGAAGAGCACCTCCTGGAGCAGCGCCTCCGCCCCCTCCACGGTGCGCAGCCCTCCCGCTCCGTCGGGGACATAGTCCCCGTCCCGCAGCATCAGCGCCATGGTTCACCCTCCTCCCAGCCCGCCGGTGGGCTTGCTCTCGAATTTGTCCTCCAGGGGGACGCCGTTGAGCTTCACCAGCCCCTGCAGGTCGATGGAGCCGTCGGTGCGCAGCACCACCGCCGCATCCCCGGCGCAGATGCGCACGTCTCCCGGCCCGAGCCCCGCCGTGTCGGGGCACACCGTCCCGGCCACGCAGGGCCGCTCCCCCTGTTCTCCCGTCTTGATGACCAGCACCTGGTCTCCCAGTCGGGGCCGCCAGCAGTAGCCACCCGGTCCGGTCACCGTCAGCCCTCTCCGCTCGCCGGGCAGGTACGCCCCCACGCTCTCCGCCTCCAGGGTCACCGGCCCCAGTTCCGCCGGGCCCTCCTCCGAGAGCCGGCGGGCCCTCTGCTCAGAAAGCCACATCCTCTCACATCCTCTCTCAGATCAGATCCGGGTCGGCCAGCACCAGGGCGGTCTCCCCGCCCGTGTCCCCCGCTGTGACCACGGCCTCCCGCACCCGCCACAGTCCGTTGCAGCCCCAGCCCGGCCGCTCCAGCCGCACCAGGTCCCCGGGCCAGGCGAAGAAGAGGGCGGGGACGGTGAGCTCCACCTCCCGCTGCTCCGCCCGGGACCGGTCGATCTGGAAGGCCCCGCTGTACCGCATGGCCTGATAGCTGCTCCTCCCCGGCATGGTGAGCACCTGCCTGCGCAGCCCGCCCTGGGCCTGGAAGGGGGCGTTGTCCACCGGCTCCACCGCCAGAGTGGTCCGATCCCGGACCAGCACCTGGGAGAGCACACCGTAGCGCCGCTCCCGCCAGCACAGGCGTGCCACCGCTACCGTCCCGTCCACCACCAGGGCCTCCCGGTCGGGGAAGGGGGTCAGATAGAGCCGCCCCTCCCGGTCGAACCGGGGCGAGACGCCCCCATAGTACCGGGCGAACTGATAGAGCGCGCTCCACTCGCTCTCTCCGCTGGAGATGGAGAAGCCGCTCACCGGGGGCAGGTCTCCCGCCTCCGCCACCTGGATGCCGTAGGGCTCCACATGGTCCCGGAGGATATCGGCGGTGGTGGCCACCTGGTACTCGGCGGGGAGGGCCTCGTTGTCCAGCAGCCGGGCGGCCATCCCCCGCCCGGCCAGCTCCATCTCTCCTCCCCGCTCCGAGATCCTGTGCTCCACCTCGTCCACCAGTCCCCGGAAACAGGCCGCCCCCTGATAGGTCAGGACCACCTCCGTCCCCCTCTCGAAGGTCTCTCCCCCGGGCTCCCAGGGACAGGTGAGGAGGAAGCTGTCGCACGGGACGCCTGGCCCATATGCCAGCCGCCAGGACAGGCAGGGGGGCAGCGCCCGGTCCGTCCCGTCCCAGCCGCGCACCACGCCTTGGATCACCAGATCCGCACCTCCTCCCCCGGATGGATGAGGGAGGGGTCCTTGATCTGTGGGTTCCGGCGGATCAGCTCATCCAGGCCCACCCCGTAGGCGGCCGCGATCCCCCACAGGGTCTCTCCCGCCGCCACTGTGTGCCGGAGCTCCCCTGCCGTCCCCTGCCCTGCCGTCCCTGCGGACAGGGGCGCTGAAGAGGCCGCCGCCCCCGTCTCTGTGGAGCTCTCCCAGAAGGTGAAGGCATAGGCCACATAGTCCGCCCTGGGCTCCTGCCGGAGGCGCAGCTCCACGAAATAGGCCTCCGCCGTCTGCCACACCGGGTGGACCAGGGTGCCCGGCCCGCCCAGATAGAATACCGAGGCCAGCTTCTTGAACTCCTCATAGGCCCCCGGGCCGGTGAATTCCCCCTCTCCCCGCATCACCCGCCGGGTGAGGCCCAAGTCCTGGAGGTGATAGCGCCCGAAGGGCACCTTATGCACCGCCATCTTCCGCTCATAGTCGATGGTATAGGTCCTGGGGTTGTGGGGCCAGGTATAGGTCTTGTACCGCATGGCCGCCAGACGCAAGGGGCATCCCTCCTTCTTCTCCATATCGTTCAGTAGAGGAAGGACCCGCCGTCATACCGCCGCGCGTCCCGGCGGAAGGCCCGGTCCAGTTCCTCCGGTCCCGCCGCTCTGCCCCGGTCCTCCTCCTGGAGCTGCAGCGCCGCCGCCCCGCTCTCCTGCCGGGAGTAGTCCGCCGCCGCCCCGGCCCGGCGCAGGGGGAAGTAGAGGGACCCCGCTCCCCCTCTCTCCGCCTGTATCCCCTCCCAGGGGACGCTCTCCAGGCGCAGGGGCTCCCGCCTCGGCGGCCCCGGGGCCGGCCCCGCCGCAGGCCCTTCCCCGCCTCCCACCGCGCCTCCTGTCCGGGGCCCCGGTCCCGGTCCGGCCTGCGGGGGCTCGGCGCGTCCGCGCCCCGGCTTCGTCCAGCGGAGGCCGGTGCCGGCAGTCCCCCGCCCCGGGGCTGTGGATGCCTCTTCCTCCGCCTCTCGGGTCTGGGGGCCGCCGCTCTCCGGGCCCCTCCGGGCCCCCTCTCCCGCCTCTGCCGGGAGAGGGATGCCTCCCTCCCCCCAGTCCGGCAGGGCTCCCTCCTCCGGGCCCAGGGCCTCCCGGGCCGCCGCCAGCAGGGCCTCGAGCCAGTCGGTCACTCCGGCCCCACCCCCTCAGCGCCTGCCCCCCGGCGCAGGGCCTCGAACCGCTCCCAGTCGAAGGAGGGGTTCTCCTCTCCGTGCCTCTCTCCGGCGGGGCCGCCGCACACGGGGCAGCGTCCGCTCTCCGCCTCCGCCCGGCAGCCGGGACACAGCCGGTCCAGCCTCTCCTCCTCATCCAGGAGGAGATTGAGGGCGCACCAGAGGTAGTCCCGCCTGGTCATCTCTCTGGCCCGCGCCTCGGTGGGGAGCGCCTGGAACGTCCGGAGCACACGCCACTCCAGGCGCGCCGCAGGCGTGTGCTCCAGGCTTTTTTTAGGGCGTCCGTCCGCTCCCCCTCCTCGGGCCCCGGGTCCTCCGCCCGGTCGAAGTCCGCCCACTGGCCGGCCAGGGAGGCGATCTGTTGGGCAGAGAGGCCCTCCAGGGCCTCTCTGCCGCTGGCGAAAAGGGGCTCCCCGTCCCTTTCCAGGGCCCGGGAGAGGAGGCAGGCGTTGGAGCACAGGGCCCGTTCCGTCCCGTCCCGCGCCAGCTCCTCCGCCTCCCGCCGGGCCTCCAGGGCCTCCCGGGCGGAGAGGAGCCGCAGCTCCAGTCCCTCCCCCTCCCTGGCCGGGATGCGCCGCTTCCCCGCCAGGAGGACCATCAGATCCTCCCTCACCGCTCCGCCTCCAGCCGCTTGGCCGCCACGATCGTGACCTTCTCCAGCACCATGTCCCCCAGGGCGCCCTCCTCGTCGATGGCGCTCCACTGGCAGCCGGAGTAGATGATCTTCCGGTCCGGCTTGCAGATCACCAGGGAGAAGTCCTCCAGGTCGTGGAACCGGATGCCGTCCCGCAGTGCCTCATCGGTGGCGTAGAGGCGGGTGAGCTCGATGACATGGGTCTTCTGGCCCGGGATGGTGGCCACCGGCTGATCTTCGCCGAAGGCCTCCACCGTCCGGCTGGTCTTGGTGCTCCGGGCGGTGTAGCTCTGGACCACCGCCACCTTTTTCCCCTCCACCTCCAGATAGATGTCGCTGCTGGTGGGAAATCCGCTGACGTTCAAAATGCCTCTCCCCCTTATACCGTGATGTGGGCGCTCAGCCAGATCTGGCTCAGGCCGTGGGCCACTGAGAAGGCGAACTCCACCAGGCACACGGTGGGATCCTCCTCCAGGGCCTGGGCGGTCACTCCCTCATAGCCGGTGATGATCTCCCGCCTCAGCCGGTCCTCCAGCTCCAGCACCACCTGGGAGCGGATCGCCTCCCGGGTCTGGGCGGTGTTCTTGCTGCGGGTGAACCGGCTGCGCAGGCTGTCCCGGATGCCGGGGATCACCTCATCCACGATGAGGATGGTGGTGAGCTCCCGCCAGGTGGCGTCGGCGGCCTCTCCGGTCTTGGTGCGGGTGGTGGCCCCCCGGATCACCGAGGTCTGTCCGGCCACGGTCTCCACAGGGGTGACGCCGCCCTGGACCAGCAGGTCCACCTCGCTGTCGCTGTACAGGAGCTCCAGGGCGCCCAGGCCCAGGAGCTCCGCCCCGCCCAGGGGGAGGGCGGGATCGCTCTCCCCGGCGATGGCCCCGGCCACGGCCGCGGCCACCCGGGCCCCGGAGCCCCCTTCCAGCGCGGGGGCGGTGAGCACCACCCGTTCGGAGTTCAGGCCCGCCGCCCGCTGGGTGAGCTGGCTCACCGTCTCCTCCGGGCCGCCGCCCACCACGGCGATCCGCTCTCTCCGGGCCCTGGAGGCCGCGGCCACGCTGTCCCGCAGGGCCTGCTGCACCGTGAGGTCGGCGGAGTCGCACACCACCACCTTTACATCTTCTTCCTTCTCCAGGGCCGCGAAGGCGTCGCCGTACCCATCCCCATCGGGGACGGGGGCGGCCGCCACGGAGGAGGCCCCATTGAGGAGGAGCAGCCGTACCAGCTCCGAGATCTCCTCCTCCGCGCCGAAGGCCTCTGCGGCCTCCTCCCAGCGGGTGAGGCGCACCACCTCTCCCCCAGTGCTCCCCGTATGCAGGGCGGCCAGGCCCACCGCCTTGCCGCCGCTCCTCCCGTTGATCACGGAGGAGGCGGTATAGGTGGAGTAGACCCCCGGCCGCTCATGACTGGTCACGCTCATATCCTCTCTCCCTTCACTTCAAATCTCAGGAAGGCCCCGCTCCCGTCGGTCTCCGCGTAGAGCCAGGCCTCGCACACCGCCTCCACCGGGCAGCAGAAGAGCCCCTGCCCCTCGTCGAAGCGCCCCTCTCCCCGGGAGAGGCTGCGCACCTTCAGCCCCGGCGGCCCTCCGCTGTGGAAGGCCGCCGCCATCCGGTCGAAAGCCCTCTGGCAGGCGGCCTCTCCCCCCTCTGCGGGGGCGTACAGGTCCAGGCCCACGGTCACCCGGAGCTTTTTCCCATAGAGCTCCCGCCAGGTGGCGGTAGGTGCGTCGTACCGCTCGCCCAGGTAGTCCTGGAAGCCCCCCGGTCCGCTCTCACAGGCCCGGAGGGACACGGCGGCCACCGCGCCGGCGCGGCGGGAGCGGTCTCCGCCCGGCCAGGCGGTCACCGCCTCGATCCCCTTCTCCCGGAGCCAGTCCGCCGCTGTCTCCCGCAGGCTGTCAAGGCCGCTGCCCACCGCTCTCCTCCTCTCTGTCTCTCACCTGGAGCACCCCCCACCAGTGGGACCGGCGCTCTCCCACATACACCGGCTGGAGGGCCCGGAACACATACTCCGTCCCCATGGAGGCGATGTGGCCTTCTCCGGCCTCCTCCATGGGGAGCGCGGGGTCCGCCAGACAGAGGAAGCGGTCCCTCCTCTGCTTTCCCAGCGGGGTGGGGAGGCGCTGGAGCCCCTCCTCGCCCCGCTCCAGGATGGGCTGGAGGAAGGCCCGGCCCCGTGCCAGCTCCTGTCCTCCGGCGTCGTAGAGCGCCACCGGCTGGCCGTAGCGGGCCAGCAGGGCCGCCATGACCCGCTCTCCCGTCATCCTCTCACCCCCCGGAAGGCGAAGCCCCCGCCGTCCCGGTAGGGGGCCAGCAGCTCTCTGGCCCGCTGCCGGAGGTGGGCCGCCCCCTCCCCTCCGGCGGCGCCCAGGCGGACGGTGAGGTCGCCGGCGGAGAAGGACTCTGCCCCGGCGGCCCGGTCCGCCTCCGAAAGATCCGCCAGGGCGGTCCAGGCCGCCGCTACCCGGAACGCCTCTCCGCACGCCTCCGGCTCCAGCCCCGTCCGGAGCTGGGCGGCGAGCTCCTCCTCCGCCGCCCGGCACAGGGCCCGGAGGGCCTCCTCCTGCTCCTCTCCCACCTGCCCCAGCAGCCGGGCCAGGGCGAAGATCTCCTCTGTCATCGCCGTCCCGCTCACACCTTGAGCACCTTGGAGGCGTCCGTGAAGAGCTTGGCGAAGCCCGCGGTGGTGGTGATGGCGGCCCGCTCCAGCTGCCGGTCGATCAGCTTGTCGTGCTCCACGGTCACCAGCTCGCCGGCCTGTACCATCTCCAGGCTGTAGCGCCGGTCCAGGCCGATGAGGGCGCCCTGCCCCATGGCGGAGGTGCGCAGCAGCTCGGCCCCCATGGGAGTGGACAGGCGGCCGGTGCCCTGGAAATCCAGGCCGGCGAGGGGCTCCTGGAACTCGGGGAGCTTGAGCATGGCGGCCACCACGTCGTTGGGGGCCAGGATGGCGTTCATCTCATAGGGGTCGAACTGGGTCCAGAAGTCCACCAGGGCGTCGTAGCTCAGGGTCCCCTTGGTGCCGCCGATGGGGCCCGTCCCGATCTGGAGGACCTGGGCGGGATCCTCGTTGCCGTCCCCCTCCCGGATGACCTGGATCGCGTCCTCCAGGAGCATCCGGTTGATGTGGGCGCCGATCTGCCGCAGCGTCACCGAGAACAGGTCCAGCTTCTGATAGCGCACCGCCTCATAGGAGGCCACCAGCATCCGCCCCCGCTTGTGGAGATGTACCAGGCTCTCCTTGGTCTTGACGGTGGTGGCGGGGATGCTGGCCCCCTCCTCCACCCGGCGCAGCCGCTTCTCGTCCTCGGGCACAGAGGCGATGGAGCGGTAGTCCAGCCCCTCGATCCTGGTCACCGACGCGGTGATCCTGGGGAGCAGGTCCGCTTCCTCCATGCCCTGGCGCACGCTGCGGGCGATGTACTCGGGGAAGAGCACCGCGGAATCGGAGGTGCGGAAGAACTTGTCCACCACGTCGGAGGCCGTGCCCCGCACCTTGATGTCGAAGCGCTTGAGCTGCCGCTGGAAGGCGTCCAGCCCCTCCATGGGGGTGCCCTTGTACTGGTCCGAGGGGTCCTCCCGCTCCAGCACCTGGGTGAAGCTCCTCCCCGCCTCCTGGTACATCCCCTTCTCCAGCCTCATATCGTCAAAGCAGTATCCCATTTTGCATTCCTCCCCTTCTCTATCAGAGCAGCACCACCGCGGTGCCCGCCTCCTCGTCTACGCACACCACCAGCAGCTCCCGGCTCTCTTCCGCTGCGGCCCGGCTCTCCTGGCCCTGGCCGGCGGCGGTCCCGGCGGCCTTCAGCCCTCCCAGGCCGTCGGCGGTGAGGGCGGTCCAGCCGGGCGCCACCCCTTCGCCGCTCACCGGCACCTGGGCGAAGCCCCGCACCTGCACGCTGGCCGCGCCGTCCTCGGCCACGTCCAGCGCCACGCCGCAGAAGGCCCCTCCCTCCACGCAGGCCCCCACGGTGGAGCCCGCCGCTATGGTCACCATCTGTCCCTTCTTGACCCCCTCCCCGGCGAGGAAGGTGGCCGTCACGCCGCCGATCTCTTCAAAGGAGACTCTCTTGCTCATATCGATCCCGTCCTTTCCCTCTCGTCAGATGAGGAACGCCCGGTCCTCGGGCGCCTCTCCCTCCGCCTCGTCCCGGTAGGTGAGCTGCACCTGTATGGGATACCGCGCCCGGGCCCGCTCGCCGTACTGGGCCCGGAGCTCCAGCAGCTCGTCCTCCTCCAGCTTCTCCACGATCCGGGCCATCCGCTCCGGCCGGGCGTCCTTCTGTGCCAGGGCGCTCAACCGCACCACCTCCCGCCGCAGCTCCTGGAGGTACTTCCGCCCCAGGCGCGCCTCTTCCTCCAGCCGGTCCAGGGCCTCCAGGCAGTCCTCCCGGCCCGTCTCCGTCACCGCGCGCCGCAGCCCGGAGCGCTCCCGGGAGAGGCCCTTGGCCAGCACCCCCGCCCTGGGCTGGGCGGGCACCGCCACGAAGGACCACTCGTAGGCGTCGGTGACCCCCTCCAGCTCCGCCCAGCACAGCTTCCCGCCGTAGGACCTGCCCTTCTCGTGGGCGCACTTGTCCCGGTCCCGGATGTCCGCGCCGCAGATGGAGCACACCGCCCGCTCCACGGCGCAGCCCACCGACACCTCTTTCTTGATGCCCCCCTCGATCTCCGCGATCAGGTCCCGGTTCCCCTGGGTGCGCACCATGTAGGCCCACGCCTTCACATAGCGGTAGGGGTCTCCCGCCCGGGTGCGCCGCCCCGGCTCCTCCACCGCCTCCGCCCGGAAGATCCGGGCGGTCTGGCCGCCGGCGGTCCACTGGTGGTCGAACACGCCGCTCTTGCCCACGAACTTCTCCGCCAGCTCCTCCAGGGCCTTGGGGGAGAAGCGCTCCCCGTCCCGGTCCACCTCGTTGTCGCACAGCCGCAGGGTGAAGACGTATACCTCCTCCGGCTCCATGGCCCTGCGGCTGAAGCGGCCGATCTCCTCCATGGCCTTCTCATCCATCCCTCCGGCGTCCAGCGCCGCCGCTTTCCTAATCTCCAGCTCTGCTCCCTCCTCTTCCGTCCTCGTTCTGCCTCCTCAGGGCCCGGGCCTGCTCCCGGTAGAGGGCCGCCCTGGCCTCTTCCACCTGGTCCTGGAGGCTGATGTCCTCCCACTCCACCACCGCGCCGCCGCCGAAGCCGTGGATCCGGAGCCACAGCTCGCAGATCCGCTCCACCACGGGCTCCAGGGAGCGGCGGAGGGCGGCGATCTCACTGGTGAGCATATCCGCCTGCTGGGTGCTCATCCGCTCTGTGGAGGACCAGGACAGGCCCAGCATGAAGGGCGGGATCCCCGTCCGGGCGATGAGCTGCTCCAGGATCTGCCGCACCGGGACCTGGCTGTCCAGGACCTGGTTGTCCGCGCCGATCGCCCGGATGTCCACGTCCCCCACAGCCACGAAGTCCCGCACCTGCCCCCGCCTGCCCTCCTGCATGGCGGCGGACCACTCCCGGGCGATCTCCCGGCACCGCTCTGCGGCCTGGGCCCCGTCCATGCCCGCCTCGGGCTTGCACAGCACGGCGAAGCGCAGGTTGCCCATCCGCTCCCAGTTCATGCCGATGGCCTGATAGATCTTCAGCAGGATCTCGGTGAGGAAGGGCATGGACCGGAGGAGGGAGGTCCCATAGGGGCTGTCCGTCTCCGGCTGGAAGGGGGTGAAGAGGAGGAGCTCGGGGTAGGGGAGCTCCTCCACCGCCCCGCCGGGCCGCCGGGCGCAGAGGCGGAAGTCCAGGGGGCTCTCCCCCTCCCGGATCTCCAGCGCCTCCACGTTCCCGCACAGCAGGGCGGCGATCTCTCTGCCCTGCCGGTCCAGCACCAGCTCCCCCACTCCCCGGCCGCAGGTGAGCATCGAGTCCAGGTAGCAGTCCAAAAAGGACTGGAGCCCCCGCTGTCCCCGGCCGGTGGGCACCGTCCGGAGGAAGCGGTCCAGCCCCTTCTGGGCGGCCGGGTCGGCACACCTGGCCCCCACCCCGCCGCTGAGCCGGATGAGCTTGAGGATGGCGGCGTCCACGATGGGCACCGCCTCCCGGACCGCCCTGTAGAGGGCGATCTCCCCGTTCTGCAGGGGGATATAGCGGTCCAGGGCCCCGAAGGGGTGTGCGCCTCCGTCCCGGAGCTGCCCCCCCTTTCCGGCCAGGCCCGGCTCTTTTTTCTGAAACAACCTCAAAACCTCCCTCTCTCCACGAAGCCCGCCGCGGCGGCGCCTCCCCGCCCCTCCCGGGCCAGATCCACGGCGAAGTAGCGCATATCGTCCATGGCGTGGTCGTTCTCTTTCTTCACCCGGTCCCTGCCGGCCCTCTCGTCCCAGCAGTAGAGCTCGAACTCCCGCAGGATGTCCACGCACCCCTCGCAGATGACGATCTTCCCGCTCTTGAGGAGCTCTGCGGTGGTCTGGATGCCGGGCAGCACGTCGTTCCGGGCCTTCTCCACCCGCCAGCCCTCCCGGCGCAGGGCCTCGATGAAGCTGGCGGCGGAGGGGTCCACGATCGTCTTCTGGATCTCCCGCCCCCCGGCCAGCCGTTCCAGGTCCTCCACCTGCTCCCGGTCCGTCTTCTGCCTGCCTGTCCGGCGGGAGTCGTAGTAGTGCTCCTTCACCCGGTACCAGGTCCCGTCCTTCTCCCCCCACAGGCCGAAGGAGGCGGGATTGACGGTGCCGTAGTCACAGGAGATCCGCCAGGCCCGGAAGGGCCCCTCGGGGGCAGGGCGCACATAGCTCCTGTCGAAAAAGCCGTACACCAGCCCCTGGGCGGCGGTCCACTCCCCCAGCACATAGCGGCGGTAGAAGGTCCCCCGGAAGGCCCGCTCGTACCGCTCCCTGGTCTGGGGGGAGAGGGACGGGTTGTCCGCCATGGTGAAGTGGAGGTAGAAGAGCTTCTTCTCTTCCGCCCTGCGCACCCACTCCCGGTAGAACCAGTGCCCCGGCCCCTCCGGATTGCAGCTCATCCATATCCTGGCCCCCTCCACCGAGCAGCGGGCCACCGCCTGTTCTACGAAGGAGCGGGGCATGAGGGCCACCTCGTCCAGCAGCGCCCCCGCCAGGGTGATGCCCTGGATGGCCCCGGCGCTGGACTCGTCCTTTCCGCCGAAGAGGTAGAAGCGGTTCTCCCGCCCGCCGGAGGACACCTCCAGCCGGTTCTGGGAGACCCGCTCCCGGATCTGGAAACCCAGCGCCTCCAGCTCTCCCCGGAGGGGAGCCAGGAGGTTGCGCCGCACCGCCCCCACAGACCGGCCGCACAGGGCGAACTGCTGCCCGTGGAAGCGGGCCATGGCCCAGCAGAAGAAGCCCAGGCTCAGGCACATGGTCTTGCCGCTGCGCACCGCCCCGTCGCAGAGGATCCCCTCATAGTCCCGGCAGGCGGGGTCGCACCACCAGGTGAGGGCCTTCCGCTGCTTCTCCGAGAACGCTCTCAGCTGCACGGCCGTCCACCGCCGCCCTGCTCCACGGACTGCTCCAGCGCCTTCAGGAAGGCGTCCGCCCCCTCGCCGCTCTCTTTCGCCATCTCATAGAGCCGCTCCAGGGCGGCCATCTTGTCCACCAGCTTGATCTCCACCGCCCCGTTCCCGTGCCGCTTGAGCTCGGTGAGGGCCCGCAGGTCCAGCTGGTCGATGCAGGCGGCCTGGGCCTCTGTGAGGAAGGCCAGCTTCACGGCGTCGTTGGGCCTCTGGTCGGCCAGGCGCTCCATCCGCCGGAGCACCTCTTCCCGCCATCTCCGCTCCTTTTTCACGCCACACCTCCTCTCGCCCCTGGCGTCCAGGCCCCAAAAGTTGTACGAAAACGTACAACTTTCGAAAAATTTTTTCTTTTTCCCGCCCCTGCGCCCGTCTATCCCCTCCTCCGGCGGCTCTCCGGCCGCCTCCCCGCTCCCCCTCTTTTTCCACGAAGATCCTCCCCTCGTCTTGAAAACATACTATTCCTGTGGTATTATAGGTAGAGTAATCAAGATAGAGCGAGGCTGATCTCATGAAGATTTCCACAAAGGGCCGCTATGCCCTTCGTCTGATGCTGGACCTTGCCCTGGCGGAGCCGGGGGAGCCCATCCCTCTGCGCAACGTGGCCGAGCGGCAGGACATCTCGGATAAATACCTGGAGCAGATCGTCACCCCTCTCTCCCGTGCCGGTCTGGTGCGCAGCATCCGCGGGGCCGGGGGCGGCTATATGCTCACCCGCGCGCCCTCCCAGTACACTGTGGGGGAGATCCTGCGCCCCCTGGAGGGCAGCCTGGCCCCGGTGAGCTGCGTGGACGGCAGCGAGTGCTGCGCCCGGTCCGGCCAGTGCGTCACCATGGAGGTGTGGCGGGACATCCAGAAGGCGGTCTCGGGGGTGGTGGACCACATCACCCTTCAGGACCTGGTGGACCGCCAGCGTCAGCTCACCGCCTCCCAGGGGGGCTGACCCGCCTGCCTCCCTCCCCGGCCGTCCGCCGGCCGTGCCCGGCGGCGGGCTGTCCCCTCTTTTCCCCTTCTGTCCCCGCTTTCCCCTCTCTTTCGGCTTGACAGGCCGGACAGCTTGTCATAAAATGGACCGGATACGACGATATGTGCCGGAGCGGTCCCCTCCCCCGGGCCGCTCTTTCCGATCTCTTCATCAAAAGGGGCGTTTTGACCGTGATCGAACTCAAACATCTCTCCAAGACCTTTCAGACTGCGGAAGGGCCCTTCCAGGCGCTGGAGGACGTGAGCCTGACCATCTCCACCGGGGATATCTTCGGCATCGTGGGCATGTCGGGGGCGGGCAAGTCCACCCTGGTGCGCTGCATCAACCTGCTGGAGCGCCCCACCTCGGGGCAGGTCCTCATCGACGGGGAGGACATGACCGCCCTCTCTCCCGCCCAGCTCCGGCAGAAGCGCCGCTCCATCAGTATGATCTTTCAGCAGTTCAACCTGCTCATGCAGCGCACCTGCCTGAAGAACGTCTGTTTCCCCATGGAGATCGCGGGCGTGCCCAAGGCCCAGGCCCGGCAGCGGGCCCTGGAGCTCCTGGAGACGGTGGGCCTTCCGGATAAGGCCGGGGCGTATCCGGCCCAGCTCTCCGGCGGGCAGAAGCAGCGGATCGCC
>DWZK01000002.1 GCA_019117605.1 Candidatus Intestinimonas stercoravium
TGGCGCCGGTGGGGGCGGGCTGGCCCTCCATCCGCCACAGCACGGTGGCCAGCATGGCACGGCTCATGGGCACGCTGGGGCCGAAGGTGGTCTCGGAGGTGCCGTTGAAGTAGCCCTCTCCGGTCACATACGCGATGGCCTCAGAGGCCCAGTGGCCGGCGGGCACGTCGGTGAACACGCCGGGGGCCAGCGGGGTCTCGGGCTCGTCGATGTCGGTATCGCCGTCGGTGTCGCCGCTGCTGCTGGAGCCGCCGGTCTCGCCGGGACGGGTCACCACGGTGGAGGAGTTCTCCGCGTCGTGGTCCTCGTCCACATCAGGCTCATCGGGCTCATCAGGCTCCTCGGGCTCGCTGTCGTCGATCCAGCGGGCGTACAGGTCCAGATCGGCGGTGACAGGCTCGGTGAAGGTATAGAGGTCGCCGTCGGCGGTGTACCAGCCGTCGAAGGTGTAGCCGCTCCGGGTGGGAGGCTCGGGCGGAGCCAGGAGCTGGCCCTCCTCCACCTGGACAGGCTCCACGGCGGAGCCGCCCTCGGAGTGGAAGGTGACGGTGAAGACCTCCGGCTCGGGCTCGGCGATCTCCTCCTGGACGTGGACGGTATAGGTCTCGGTCTTGGAGCCGTCCTCAGAGGTGACGATCACATAGCCGGTGGAGTTGCGCAGGGCGGGCTGCACGATGGTGACGGCGGCGTTGTCGCCGTCCACCTGGGCGTCCAGCACGGGCAGCGCCTGGTCCTCGGTCAGGGTCACGGTGTACTCGCCGTTCTCATCGAACTGGTCCAGGATGTCCTCCCCGTCCAGAGTGATGGCGGTGACGGTGAAATCGCTGGCGGGCTGGAAGTCCATGCCGTAGATCTCCAGCTCATCCACGGCCACCCAGTTGCTCTCCTGAGGCTGGATCACCACCCGGATGGCGGCGGTGTAGACGGGCTCGAAGGTGGTCTCGCACATGTCGGCGATCGTGGCGGTGTCGGTGGTGGGGACCTCGTCCTTGCTGAGGATCTCCACGTCGGCCCAGTTCGCCTCGTCGGCCAGGGCCCAGGTGGCGCCGCTGTTGGGGGCGGAGGCATCCCGCTCTTCCAGGAGGGCCTCGTCGCCCACATAGTACTGGACGGTGTAGTCCACAGGCAGGCGGACCTTGCTGGCGCCGGTGCTGTCCTCCTCGATGAAGCCGATGGAGATCCGGTCCACCATGGAGGACTGGACCGTATCGCCCTGGCCCAGGATCACGCCCACCCAGGGGTAGTTGCCCTCGGTGTCGTGGAACTCATTGCGCACCCAGTCGCTCCAGACCACCTTGTCGCCGTCCACGGTGGCGGTGCGCTCGCCGTCGGTGAAGTGGGCGGGGGCGTCGTTGGCGGGGCCGTGGGAGGCCATGGCGAAGGGCAGGCTGTCGTCGGTGCCCAGGGCGATGTTCTCGTCGCTGGACACGGCCTCCAGCACACGGACGGTGGCGGTGGCGGTCAGCGCCTGGCCGTCGGCCTCCAGAGCGCCGGTGACCGTGACGGTCTCGCCGGCGGTGTCGAAGCTGACGCCCTCCAGATCCCAGGTCACGGGGAACTGGTCAGAGCTGCCGTCGGTGAAGTAGACGGCCAGGGACTCGGGCAGGTCGGGGACCTGGCCGGGCACGGTGGCGGCGGACACGTTCTGGGCCTGGACGGGGCCGATGACCACCACGGTGGCGGTGGGCTTCAGCGCCTGGCCCTCCACGGTGCCTTCCACGGTGAAGGAACCGGCCTGGGCGTACTGCTCGGGGTCGATCTCGTCCCACACCACGGGGAACTGGACGTCGGGGCCCACGTTCACCTGGGCGGTGACCTCCTCGGGCAGCGCGGGGGCGTCGCCGATATGGGTGGTGACGGACACGGGGCTGTAGCTCTGGGCGATCAGCTCCACCTCGTTGATGGTGAAGGTGGCGGAGACGGAGCCCTCATACTGCACGATGCCCCGGACCGTGAGGGTGGCGGTGCCGGGCTGGATGTTGTTCTCGTAGTCGATCAGGAAGTCCACGCCGTAGCGGAGGGTCTCCCCATCCAGGGTGACGGTGGGGATGGGCCGGATCTCGCTGCCGGTGTAGTCGAAGCTCTCCTGCTCCAGCGTCACTTCAGCGGCGGACAGGTCGGGCTTGCTCTCGGCCAGACGGACGCGGAGCTCGGCACAGGACATGAAGCGATCCGCCACATCGCCGCCGCCGCCGCGGGTGTGCACGCCGTAGAGCCGGACGAACTTGGCCTCCACGGGCGCGTCGAAGGCGGCGATCTTCCACTCGGTGTCGTGAGCCCAGGTGCCGGTAGCGACGGTCTGCCAGTCGCCCTCTTCACCGGTCATGCTCACTTCCACCCGGTACTCGGTGACGATGCCGTTGGCCACGGTGGGGCGGGGCTGATAGCGGAGGGCGTCCAGGACGGCGGGCTCCTCCAGCTCCAGCTGGATCCAGCGGAGCTCAGGCCGGTTTTCCAGATAGGCGCTCCACTCGGTGTGCCAGTAAGTGTTCCTGTTCCCGTCCACGGCGAACTCCTTGGGGCCCTCCACGCCGCCGGAGGCGGGCTGCTCACTGGCCACAGTGACGGTGGTCTTGGTGTAGTCGTAGTCCCGGCTGCCGTCGGCGGGGTCGCCGGCGGAGGCGGCGCCGCCCAGGTTGATCAGGTACTCGCCCCGGGTGGAGTGGTCCTCGGACTCGGTGAGGATCCGCACCACGTCCTCATAGGCGGGCAGTACGGTGTAGGCGGCGTTGTCGGCGCTCTCCACCTCCAGCTCGGCCACATAGAGGGCCTCGGTGGTGTAGGAGCGCTCGGCCAGGGAGGTGGCGTCCACCGCCACGCCGTTGACGGTGATGGCGGACAGGGCGTCGGAATCGCTGATGGGGAAGCTGGTCTGAGCCACATAGAGCTCGGCCTCGGTGAGGCCCACGCAGTACTGGCGGTCGGTGCCGTCGGGGCCGCCGGCCTGATTGGTGAGCTTCACCCGCAGCTGCACGGCGGGCACGGCGTCGAAGTCGTAGGTCACCCAGTAGACAGGGGCCTCGCCGCTGTCGGGCACCTCCTCCGGCTCGCTGGCGGTGACCGTCAGGTCGGTCCAGCCGTTCTCATCGCTGCCCATGTTCCACTGGAAGGACACGTCGGCGGGCAGAGCGGTGGCCCAGGTGTCGGTGAAGAAGTAGAGCTCCACCCGGCCCAGGTTCTGGGCAGTGTCATAGGTGAAGGTGATGGTGGATACATCGTTGCCCTCGGCGGCCTGGGACCAGTCGTAGTTGGTCCAGACGTTGGGGTTGGGCCGGGTGTTGCCGTCGGCGTCCTGGCCGGGGCCGGCGGCGTAGTCGGTGGCCCCGTCGATGATGGCCTCCAGGGAGTCGCTCTGCAGGCCCTCGGGCACATCCTGGCTCAGGTGGGCGCTCTGGGCCACGTTGTCGGTGATGGTGGTCTCGCCCTCGGCCACACGGATGGTGGCGGTGACGGGGATCTCCACGCCGAAGACATGGCTCACGCCCTCCACCGTATAGGTGCCGGCCTCACCGGCGATGCCCTCGGTGGAGCCCCAGGTCACGGGGAACTCGGCGTTGAGGATGGTGCCGTCGGCGAGGACGGCGGGCCGGGAGGCGGGCAGGCTGACGGTGGAGCCCACCTGCACGGCGGCAGAGTAGTTGAGCAGGGCGGCCACGCTGTCCAGCATGGTGATGTTGACAGTGACCGTGGTGTTGGTGCCCTCGATGGTGCCGGTGACGGTGAAGGAGCCCACCTGGTCGATCAGGCTCTCGTCATAGGCGTTCCAGAGGACCGTTTTCTCCTCGGTGGAGCCGTCCCGGTAGGTGACGGTGACGGTCTCGGGCAGCTCGGGGGCGTTGCCCAGCTGCACATAGTGGTAGCGGGAGATGGTGTAGCTCACGATGCTGTTGTCGGTCTCGCCGCTCTCCACCGGCTGGGTGGTCACGGTGACCGAGCCGGCGGTGACGCCGCCGGCGGTAGCGGTGACGGTGAAGGAGCCGGCGTCCTCGGTGGACTGGACCACCGCCACCAGTTTCCCCGCGCCGGTGTTGCGCTGCAGGCTCTGGTAGGAGGTGTGGTCGGGCTGGCGTCCGTTGTCCACGCCGACGATCTCGCCGTCGCCCTCGATGGACAGGGAGATCTCCACATCATCGGTGTTGACCGGCTCTCCGGCGGCGTCCAGCACGCTGATGGTGATATAGCTCAGGTCGTCGCCGTCGGCATCGATGGCGGCGCGGTCGGCCTCCACCTCCAGGCGGCTGGGCGCGCCGGTGGTGGTGACGCTGGTGCGGCCCTGGGAGACATCGCTCAGGCCCGCGCCGTTGACGCCGGCGATCTCCGTGACGCCGTCGGCCTCGAAGGCCTTGACCTCCAGGGTGCCCGCCTCATAGGGGACCCAGAAGGTGGCGTAGAGGCTCCGGTGGCCGCTGGCCTGGCTGTAGCAGCCGGTGCCGGAGGTCCAGGTGCGGTAGGTGTAGTTCCCGCCCTCGGTGACCTGCTCGGTGGAGGTGGCGGTGCCCACTTCCTCCCCGTTCAGGTAGAGCTTGACCACGGGGGCGTCGGAGTAGACCACCACTTCCACGTCGTCGTTGGAGCCGAAGACCAGGTCCTCTTCATTCCAGGAGCCGGGCAGCAGGTGCAGGGTGGTCACGTCCTCGTTCCACTGGCTCTGATAGAACCAATAGGTATCCTTGGGGATGCCGTTGGTGTCGATGATGCCGAAGTAGGAGGACTTGGGGGAGTTGGGCCACACGCCCTGGGCGCCGGAGCTGGTGCCGTTCCAGGGGGTGGGCTCGCCGATGTAGTCGAAACCGGTCCAGACGAACTCGCCCATGGAGTTGTCCCGGTCCAGGGTGCGCTGCCAGGCGTCGCTGGCCACCGCGCCCCAGCCCACGGCGCTCTTGTCATAGGAGGTGAGGAGGTAGTCCCCCTTGCCGCCGTCGCTGTTGCTGTTCTTCCGGTCATAGACCCCGCGGCTGTTGACGGCGGAGGCGGTCTCGGAGTAGTACACCAGATGGCCTCTGTTCACCCAGTTGTCGAAGCGGCTGGTGTTGGCGTAGTTGATGCCGGAGATCCCGCCGAACTCGTCCAGCACGTCGGCCACCCGATAGGCAGTGCTCTCGTTGTTGGTGTTCTGGCCGAACGTGGGGGGACGGGTGTCGTCCACCTCGGCGAGCCAGGTGCACAGGTCCCGGGCGATGTCGGGATATTCGCTGGCCCGGTCGTTGGCGGTGCCCTCGAAGATCTCGTTGCCCAGGCTGTACATGATGACGGCGGGGGCGCTCTTGTCCACGTTGGCCATGGCCTTGATGTCGAACTCGGCCCAGGTCATGCCGGCCTCGCCGCCCACGATGGCGTTGTCCGCCTCGATCTCCACCTCGAACCAGGTGGAGTAGTCGTTGACGTTGCCGTTCTTCTCCATGACCCACATATCGAAGGCCTCGTCGATGAGCATCATGCCCTTCTCGTTGGCGATCTCGATGAGCTCGGGGGCAGCGGGGTTGTGGGTGACGCGGATGGCGTTGCAGCCCATGTCCTTGAGGATCTCCACCTGCCGCTCGATGGCCCGGTACCAGGCCTCGGAGCCCAGGGAGCCCTGGTCGTGGTGCATACACACGCCCTTGAGCTTCACCGGCTCACCGTTGAGGGCGAAGCCGTACTCCTGGCTGTAGGTGGTCCAGCGGAAGCCGAACTCGGTCTCATAGGTGTCGGTGACAGCGCCGTCCACCAGGACCTCGGTGACCAGGGTATAGAGGTTGGGGTCGTCGGTGGACCAGAGCTTGGGGTCGGTCACGTCCAGCTCCATGACCACCTCGGCCTGCCCGCCGGCGGTCACGGCAGTGGTCCCCTGGCTCTCGGCGGTGGCCACGGGCTCCTCGCCGCCCTTCTCATAGATGGACTGGCGGAGGGACACGTCCACATCGGCGGCGGTGTCGTTCTGGACAGTGGTCTCGATGTGGGCCGTGCCGTCGGCGCCGTCGCTGGCCTCCAGGTCGGGGGTGGTGACATAGGTGCCGTAGCGGGCCACATGGACCGGATCGGTGACGGTCAGGTGGACGCTGCGGTAGATGCCGCTGCCGGAATACCAGCGGCTGGAGGGGACCTCGTGCTCCACCTCCACGGCGATGACGTTCTCGCCGTCGAAGTTCAGCAGCTCATTGGGCAGCACGAAGGAGAAGGCGGTGTACCCATAGGGGTGGAAGCCCAGCTCCGTGCCGTTGAGGTATACGGTGGCGTTCATGTACACGCCGCCGAAGTCGATGCTGATGGTCTTGCCCTCCCACTCGGAGGAGAGGGTGAAGGTCTTGCGGTACCAGCCGGTGCCGCCGGGCAGATAGCCGCTCTCCGCCTCCATGTTGCGGGAGTACTCCTGCTCGATGCTGTAGTCATGGGGCAGGTCCACATCGCTCCAGGTGGAGTCGTTATAGTCCACGGCGGCGCTGCCGGAACCCAGGTTGAAGCGCCAGTGGTCGTTGAAGTCCACCTCGCGGGCGGAACCTCCGTAGGTGTTCACATATACGGTCTCTTCGGCCGAGGAGGTCTGCGTGTCGGTGGACCGGGCCTGTCCTGCGGCGGACGCCCCGGCAGCCAACAGCTGGACGCACATGACGACGGCCAGAAGACTGGATAGCGCTCTTCGTTTCTTCACTTTTTTACCTCCCGATGGCGGCGGGGGACGCAGAGCGCCTCCCCACCTATTTGTGATACGATAGTCCTGCCGCCCGTGGGCGGCTCTGCTCCGGGCGGGACCGGGGGCTGAGAAAGGCCCCGTCCCGCGCTCCCTCGGGACTTCTTATCTCTTTCCGGTGATCGTGTCCGCTCCCTAGTGCTCTCCGCTCCGCTTTCTCCCCCTTTCTGAAACTGCGCGGATGTACGGGCACCCTTACAAAAAGCAAAACAAAATACCTATCTATCATTGTAAATTATATACAACGATTTCGCAAGCAGGAAAAACCAGTTTTGTTCCCTAAATTTCTTAGATCTTTCTTGTCCCGCCCATCTTTTCCGCATATTGGTAGTACCACTTCCCGCTGCAGCAGTCCGCCCCTCTTCTCCTCCCCGCAGCGCGTGGGCGGGCGCGTATCGAGCCCCCGACGCATTCAGCGCCGTGCCCCGGATGGGGCGCGGCGCTGAACGAAAGAGGCGGTCCAGCCATGCTGGCGGCGGGATCAATAGTTCTTGCTGGCCTTGAGCTGTATGATAAGGCGTTTGTAGAAAGCGTCCTGGGCCTTGGCCCGCTCCTCTTCCGGGTACTCGAAGAAGCCTTTCCCCGTCTTGATGCCCAGGTCGCCCTTGGCCACCAGCTCCCGCATGGCGTCGCAGGCCTTGTCCGCGTTGCACAGGGCGGGGAACATGTTGTCCTCGGCGGCCAGCCACACGTCCAGCCCTCCCATGTCCGCCACCTCCAGCATGCCGGTGGTGGCGTTGCGGAAACAGGGGCCGTACTTCAGGGCCTTGTCGATGTCCTCGGGGAGGGCGGCGCCGGTCTCCGCCAGATAGAAGCACTCCCGGGCCTGGGCGTGGAGGATGCGGTTGGCCACCATGCCGGGGATGTCCTTGAGCACCCGGACCGGCTGCTTCTCGCAGGCCACATAGAGGTCGTATACCTCCTGGAACACCTCCTCCGGCATGTTGCCGAACTTGGAGAGCTCGGCGATGGGGATGAGGTAGGCCGGGTTGTACCAGTGGCTGACCATGCAGTGCGCCTGCCGCTCCGGGGGCAGGTCCGCGATCATCTCGCTGAGCTTCAGGCTGGAGGTGTTGGTGGCGAAGACGGCGGAGGGCTTGCAGATCTTGTCCAGCTTGGCGAAGAGGTCCTTCTTGAGCTCCATCTTCTCCGGGCAGGCCTCGATGACATAGTCGGCCTCCTTGGCCGCCTCGGCCAGGTCGGAGAAGAGGGAGATGTTCTCCATGCCGGTCTCCAGGTCCGCGGGGGCGATATAGTCCTCGTCCACCATGAACTGGAGCTCGGCCCGGATCTTCTCCATGACGCCCTCCCGGACGGCGTCGAAGGGCTCGTACAGATTCACCTGATAGCCGTGGCGGGAGAAGGTGTGGGCGATGCCGTGGCCCATGGTGCCCGCCCCGATGATTGCGATCGTACGGATCATATCGAAACGCTCCTTTTCAGATCAGAAGTAGCCGGGGCGCGGTCACACGAAGAACACGCCCAGCAGCGCGATGAGGATGGGGGCGACGAGGGAGACCCAGAATACGGGCATATAGGCCTGCTTGTGGGTGAGCTTGCCCATGGAGAGGATGAGGACGACGAAGGAGTTCCAGGGGAC
>DWZK01000125.1 GCA_019117605.1 Candidatus Intestinimonas stercoravium
AATGCGCCTAGTAAATCCTCTGGATTATGATAACAGGTAATTCTAATCGAATAAAACTTGTTTCCCTCGATAAAATCAATATTCAGCACATCATATTTGTTGCTGCTTATGATTTGAGGCTCCGACGCCTCGAACCCCTCGGGCGACCAAGTGGGGAACAGATCCTCCGCGCCCCAGCCGGCCAGCGTGCTCCGCACGATGTCGCGGTATTCCGGGCTCATCCCGTCGTCCGGCTCCCCGACAGTATAGCGCGAGATGAAACGGAACGTATCGTTGGTCCAGCGGCCGAGGGTGCCGAACACATCCACCCCCGACGCCTGAGCGGCCACCATGCCGCACAGGAGGGTGGCCATCGCCGCGGCGACGATGAGGCTGCTCCGCCACAGGATCCTGCGGCGCCTGGCCCGGGGCCGGAGATCCGCTCCCGCCGCCGAAGTGGGGCTGGCGTCCGCATCGCCGCAGGGGTAGAGGGAGAGGCCGCTCCCCTCGGGGATATCGTAGTACTGCTTGAATTCCTTCCATGCTGCATCGGTGTCCGGGATAGCGCCGGTAGGCTCGTCCATCTCTCTCTTGAGCATCACCTCCACGATATGAAAAACAGCGTCATCCTGACCATCTTCCGCCGATGAGAGATCGGCGCGCAGGAGCTCCTCCAGCTCCTGGGTGCTCAACTGGTCCAGATAGGCGTATTTTTCTTGGTACCCAGCCATTTCATGAACCCCCTCACTGAATGTATGACAGGCGCCGGAGCAATCTGACACGGCGGCCCAAATTATCTGCCCCGCTTCTTCTTCCGCTCCGGGAAGGCGATGTACAGCTTTTCTCTGACCCTCTGGAGCCTCTTCTGACTGGCATAGACAGTGATCCCGAATTCCTTCGCCACCTGCAGATGCCCGGCCCCGTCGAAGACCAGCCGCTTCAGGAGCCTGCGCTCCTCGGGCGTCAGGAGCGCGTCCAACTGGTCGAGGACCGGGGCGTCGCCCACCCCGTCGAGGGGATCGGTCTGCAGGACCGACGCCAGCATCTCCGCCCTGGGGTCGGTATCTAGCGAAAGGAACCGCCGCAATTGCCGCTGGCGGTCCCGTTCGCTCTCCCGTATCTTGTATTTGAGCGTCTGCATCAGCCAGCCGCCCGGATTCTCATGGACCGACACCACGTCGATGCGCCTGAGCGCCTCGTGGAACGTGTCCTGCACCACGTCCTGCGCGCGCTCCGGATCGCCCAGCGCGGTGTTGGCGTAGACCATGAGCCGCTTGAAATACTGGTAGTACAACCCTTCGAAAAAACTGTCCTGCTCAGGAGACACGATGCTCTCGACCCCCTTTCCCGCTCTTGCGCCTCACCGCTCAGACGGCAGCTCGGCCTTTGGCTCGAACTCTTCCATACAAATCATAACCAATTTCTCGATCCCGCGCAAGTATCCGCTGGGGCGATCCATCAAAAGGCGGTGGATATTCTCCAGGTGGGTCTCCGGCCCCTCCTCCCGGAGCAGGGCGTCGCAGCTCACGTTCAGCGCCTGGGCGGTGGCGTAGAGGGTCTGCACCTTCATCATCTTCTGTCCCCGCTCCACCCGGGAGATGAAGGCGGTGCTGACGCCCACTTTCTCCGCCAGCTGCGACTGGGTGAGGCCCAGCTCGGTCCTGTACCGGGAGATATTGCTGCCGATCGTCTTTTCCAGTTGCGTCTCTGACATTGTAGTGACCCTCCGTTTTGGTAAAATTATATTACCCAAACAGAGGATCATCGACGCACCACTGGTTCTATTTTCGTTGTCCATTCGGGGAGGCGCCGGGGGCTCGTCCACCGCAGAGGGCGGGGGAGCGCCTCCTTCCGCTTTCTCCCTTCTTGACGATATGGGCCACCAGGCGGAGATTGTGCTCGATGAGCACGTTCCTGGCCTCCATGTCCCCCTCCGCCCACCTGGCCAGGTATCTCCGCTCCTCCTCCGCCTTCAGGGGGCGGGGGAAGCTCCCGCCCAGCTCGGAGACCCGCAGGGGGAAGCAGAGGCTGTTGAGGATCAGCAGGATCCACGCTGAGAACATAAGCGCACCTCCCTTTCACACGGCCTGTTCTCTCCTCCACTCTATTCCCGCCGCGGCACGTCCTATGAGCGGGCGGCCCCCGCCAGGCCGCTCTCTCCACCGGCGCCGATCTGTGGTATGATATAGGGGAGCGACGCGGGCCGCGCCCGCAGACAGACCGTGTGAGATGAGGTGTTCCTTTTGGACAGACGAGCAGACCCGCCCAAGGCGATCGAGATCCGCGGGGCGCGGGTACACAACCTGAAAAACATCGACGTGGACATCCCCCTCCACCAGATCGTGGGGATCGCCGGGGTGTCCGGCTCGGGCAAGTCCTCCCTGGCCCTGGGGGTGCTGTACGCGGAGGGCTCCCGGCGGTATCTGGAGGCCCTGTCCACCTATACGAGGAGGCGGATGACCCAGGCGGCCAAGGCGGACGTGGACCAGGTGCTCTACGTCCCCGCCGCCCTGGCCCTCCACCAGCGGCCGGGCGTCCCCGGCATCCGCAGCACCTTCGGCACCGGGACGGAGCTGCTCAACAGCCTCCGCCTCATGTATTCCCGCCTGGCCAGCCACCGCTGTCCCAACGGGCACTATCTGCCGCCCACGCTGGCCGTGGCGGCGGGGCAGAGCCTCACCTGCCCGGCGTGCGGGGCCGTGTTCTACGCCCCGGGGGCGGAGGAGCTGGCCTTCAACAGCCAGGGGGCCTGCCGCACCTGCGGCGGCACCGGCGTGGTCCGGGCCGTGGACCGCGCCACCCTGGTGCCCGACGAGTCCCTCACCATCGACCAGGGGGCGGTGGCCCCCTGGAACGCCCTCATGTGGTCCCTGATGACCGACGTGTGCCGGGCCATGGGGGTGCGCACCGACGTGCCCTTCCGGGACCTCACCGACCGGGAGAAGGACATCGTCTACAACGGCCCGGCGGAGAAGAAGCACATCCTCTACCGCCCCAAGTCCGGCGACACCGCCACAGAGCTGGACTTCACCTTCTATAACGCGGTGTACACCGTGGAGAACGCCCTCTCCAAGGTCAAGGACGAGAAGGGCATGAAGCGGGTGGAGAAGTTCCTCCGGGAGGACCTGTGCCCCGACTGCGGCGGCACCCGCCTCTCGGAGGCCGCCCGGGCCCCCCGGCTGCGGGGGATCGGCCTGGACGAGGCCTGCCGGATGACCCTGAAGCAGCTGGTGGAGTGGGTGGCCGGGGTCCCCGCCTCCCTCCCGGAGGAGATGCGCCCCATGGCGGCGAGCATCTGCCAGTCCTTCCAGACCGTGGCCCGGCGGCTCATGGAGCTGGGCCTGGACTACTTGTCCCTGGACCGGGCCGCCGCCACCCTCTCCACCGGGGAGCGGCAGCGGATGCAGCTGGCCCGGGCGGTGCGCAACCGGACCACAGGGGTGCTCTATGTGCTGGACGAGCCCTCCATCGGCCTCCACCCCTCCAACATCGTGGGCCTCACCCGGGTCATGGATGACCTGGTGGCGGACGGGAACTCGGTGCTGCTGGTGGACCACGACGCCCAGATCCTCTCTCACGCGGACTGGATCGTAGAGATGGGCCCCAGGGCCGGCGCCGACGGCGGCCGGGTGGTGGCCCAGGGGACGGTGGCGGCCCTGGGGGAGGACCCCGCCTCCCAGATCGGGCCCTTCCTCTCCGGGAAGGCCGCGGTACAGGTCCGGCGGCCGGCGGATCCGGCGGCCCTGTTCGACCTGGGGCGGATCCACCTCTCCACCGGGGCCATCCACACGGTGAAGCCCCTGGAGGTGGACATCCCCAAGGGGCGGCTCACCGTGGTGACGGGGGTGTCCGGCTCGGGCAAGACCACCCTGATCCTGGAGAGCCTGGTCCCCGCCCTGGAGGCCCTCACCGCCGGACGCCCCCTGCCCGCCCACGTCAGGGACCTCCGGGCGGAGGGGATCGAACGGGTGAAGCTCATCGACGCCACCCCCATCGGCGTCAACGTGCGCTCCACCGTGGCCACCTACGCCAACGTGCACGACGAGCTGCGCAAGCTCTTCGCCAGGACCCAGGCCGCCAAAGACCTGGGCTTCAAGGCGGGGGACTTCTCCTACAACACCGGCCGCCTGCGCTGCCCGGTGTGCGACGGCACCGGCTCCATCAGCCTGGACGTGCAGTTCCTCCCCGACGTGGACATCCCCTGCCCCGAGTGCCGGGGCTCCCGGTACGGGAAGGACGCGGGCAGGGTGGAGCTCCGGAACAAGGCGGGGGAGGCCTTCACCCTCCCGGCCCTCATGGCCATGGACATCCACAGGGCGCTGGAGGCCTGCGCGGATCGGAAAGTGGTGCGGCAGCGGCTGGAGGTGCTGGAGCGCCTGGGCCTGGGCTACCTCACCCTGGGAGAGGCCACCCCCAGCCTCTCCGGCGGGGAGGCCCAGCGGCTGAAGCTGGCCAGCGAGATGGGCAGGGGACAGGGGGACTCGGTATTCGTCTTCGACGAGCCCACCATCGGCCTCCACCCCCTGGACGTGCGCACCCTGCTGGGGGTGTTCCAGACCCTGATCGGGAACGGGGCCACCGTCATCGTCATCGAGCACGACCTGGACGTGATCCGCAACGCGGACTACCTCATCGACATGGGCCCCGGAGGCGGCGAGGAGGGCGGCAGGGTCGTGGCGGCGGGGACCCCCGCCCAGATCGGGGCGGACCCGCACAGCGTCACCGGCCGGTATCTCTCACAGGCATAGGAAGAAGAGCCGGGCCAGGAGGAAGCCCAGGAGCAGGCAGGCGGGGAAGGTGAGCAGCCAGACCAGGAGGATGGAGGCGGCCACGTCCCAGCGGGCGGCCCGGCGGCAGGCGGAGCCCGCCCCCAGGATGGCGGCGGTCTTGGCATGGGTGGTGGACACGGGGCAGCCCAGCAGGGTACACAGCAGCAGCGCCCCGGCGGCGGCCAGGTCGGAGGCCAGGCCCTGCCGCAGGTCCAGCTGCACCATGTCCACCGCCACCTTCTCGATGATGCGCCGCCCTCCCAGAGCGGTGCCCAGCCCCATGGCCAGGGCGCAGACCGCCAGGAGAGGAAGGGGGATCTCGCCGGGCCCCGGACCGGAGCCGCCGGTGAGGCCCCAGCCCAGCAGGAACACGCCCAGGAACTTCTGCCCGTCCTGGGCCCCGTGGAGGAAGGCCATGGCGGCGGCGGAGAGGACCTGGCCCCGGCGGCAGGCCCGGTCCCAGCCCGGGCCCCGGAGCCGGGCGGACAGACGGCCCAGCATCCGCCCCAGCAGCAGGCTCAGGCCGGTGGACAGGACCAGGCCCAGCAGGATGGTCCGCCATGTGCCCGCGTCCACGTTCTCCGCCCCGCCGCGGAGGGCCAGGGCGGAGCCGGTGAGCCCGGCCATCAGGGCGTGGCTCTCGCTGGTGGGGATACCGAAGCGCCAGGCGGCCACCGACCAGAGGACGATAGCGGCCAGGGCGGCGCAGAGCGCGGCCAGAGCCACCGCCGGGTCGGGACCGAAGCCGGAGAGGCCGCGGACCGTGTCCGCCACGGCGGGATGGAGGAGGGAGGACAGGGCCGCGCCGCCGAAGTTGCACACCGCCGCCAGGGCGGCGGCGGACCGGAAGGAGAGGGCCCGGGACGAGACGGCGGAGGCGATGGCGTTCGGGGCGTCGGTCCAGCCGTTGACCAGGATGACGGCCAGCGTGAGCAGGGACAGGAGGAAAAAGAGGGGAGAGAGCGGAGGGGAGACCATAAAAAAACACCTCTTTCCCTGGAACGTACGGGCGTATCTGACACGCCCTAGTATACGAGAGGGAAAGAGGCGGATATGTCTCAGCCGATGGTGCCCAGCAGGAAGTCGCCGATGGCGTCCACGGCCTGGGCGGCCTTTTTGATGGGGAACATCTGGAACACATGCCACATGTCCGGCCACACCTCCAGGCGGCAGGGGACGCCGCTCTGGACCAGCTTGTCCCGGAGACGGTCCGAGTCGGAGAACAGGATCTCGTTGGTGCCCACCTGGATGAGGACCGGGGGGAAGCCGCTCAGGTCCCCGAAGAGGGGGGAGAGGGTGGGGATATCCCACTGACGGCCGGGGGCGTAGGCGGTCCGGACGGCCTGGATGTAGTCCATGGTGAGCATGGGGTCCAGCTCCCGGCGCTCCTGGTAAGAGGGGCCGCTGGCGGTCATATCCGTCCAGGGGGACAGGAGGACCAGGGCACGGGGGAGGATGCGCCCGGCGTCCCGCAGGAGCAGGGTGAGGACCAGGGCCAGGTTGCCTCCGGCGGAGTCGCCGGCCACGGTCACATCCCTGGCGCCGTAGCCCAGGTGCATCAGGTGATCCCAGGCCTTCATGGCGTCCTCCAGGGGAGCGGGGAAGGGGTGCTCCGGGGCCAGGCGGTACTCGAAGGCCAGCACGGCGCAGCCGGCGGCGTTGGCCAGCTTGGCGGCCAGGATCCGGGCATACCCCAGATTGCCGCTGGTATAGCCGCCGCCGTGACAGTACAGGATGACCCGCCTCCGGTCGTGGCCGCGCTCGGGGCGCACCCAGGCGCAGGGCATCCCCTGGAGCTGGAAGGGCTCCCAGCTCATGCCCAGCATGGGGGCCACCAGCTTGCCCAGAAGATCCTGGCCCTTCCGCTGGCGCTCCAGGTCGGCGGGGGCCATGGAGTCCGGAGAGGCGGCGGAGTGGATCGCTCTCAGCGCCCCCATGACGGCGTGGGCGCGCTTCTGCTCGGCGTTCTTTTTCTCCCGGCGGGGGATATCCTGCCGGATGCGTTTGCTCTTCTTATCCATAGGGACCTCCTAAAAAAGATGCAGGTCGGGTCCACATATCTTACAATACTGAGCGCGATCTTGCAAGGGCTTATTTCCCCATCTCGACGGGGAACGCTTGTGGAGGGCTGAGCGGCGTAGTATAATGAGAAAAACGCATGATGAGCGGGGGAGGGGAGACGGGCATGGACAAGGGCGGGAAGAAGGGGGCGGCCTGGTATAAGCTGGACAACGCGGCCGTGATGTATTCCGCCATCCAGCGGGAGAACTACTCGGCGATCTACCGGTTCTCCGCTGTGATGACAGATCTGGTGGATCCTCTGGCCCTCCAGCGGGCGATCGACAGGACCATGCCCCGCTTCCCCACCTTCCGGGTGAGGATCCGGCGGGGGGCCTTCTGGTGCTATCTGGAGCCCAACGAGGCCCCCGGCCCCTTCCTGAAGGAGGACATGCGGGACCCCTGTCAGCCGGTGCGCTTCAGGGAGGACGACGGCTGGCTCGTCCGCTTTTTCTATTATGGGCACCGCATCTCGCTGGAGGTGTTCCACGCCCTGGCCGACGGAGCGGGGGCGCTGACTTTCTTCCGCACCCTGCTGGCGGTGTACCTGCGGGAGATGGGGCATCCGGTGCCCAGCGGGGCGGGGGTCCTGGACGTGGACGCACCGCCCCCGGCGGAGGAGCAGGAGGACGCCTATTCCCGCTACGCCAAGTCCAGGGTCCGGCGCGGCATGGGGGAGCGGAAGGCGTATCCCTGCAAAGGGACGCCGGAGCCCTTCTATACCCTCAACGTGACCATGGGCCTGGTGCCCCTGGACCGGCTGCGGGAGACGGCAAGGGGGTATGGAGCCTCGATCACCGAATATCTGGCGGCGGTGCTCATCGAGTCCATCCTGGCCAAGCAGCGCCGGGAGGGCCGCCGGCGGGAGCTGCCGGTGGCGCTGGCGGTGCCCATCGACCTGCGGCCCCACTTCCCCTCCCGGACCCTGCGGAACTTCATCCTCACCGTCCGGCCCAGCATCGACCCGGAGCTGGGGGATTACACCTTCCCGGAGATCGTCGCCCAGGTCCATCACCACATGCGCCTGCACATCAACCGGCAGGAGATGCAGGCGGTGATCACCCGGAACGTGATGCTGCAGAAGAACCGGCTCCTTCAGCTCATCCCCTCCCCGCTGAAGGACCTGAGCATGGCGGTGAGCTACCGGCTGGTGGGGTGCCGGCCCTATTCCACTACTTATACCAATCCGGGGGCATTCAAGGTGCCGGAGGCCATGCGTCCCCATATCCAGCGGATGGAGGTCATCCTGGGGCAGTCCTACACCCCGCGGGTCAACTGCGCCTCCATCAGCTATGGGAACACCATGGAGATCACCTTCGCCGGCACGGTGAAGGAGACCGATGTGGAGCGGGACTTCTTCCGCCATCTGGTGCGGGAGGGGATCCATGTCAAAGTGATATCCAACCGGGAGGAAGGCCTCCCAGACCGGGAGAGGAGCTGAACGTATGTCTTACTGCGTCCACTGCGGGGTGGAGCTGGACCCCACCGCCCGGACATGTCCCCTGTGCCACACGCAGGTGGTGGATCCCCAACAGCCGGTGGACACCGAGCTGCCGCCCCCCTTCCCCAGCCGCCGGGAGGAGGTGCCCCCGGTGAGCAAGAAGGAGGTGGCCCTCCTCCTCACCGCCATGCTGGCCAGCGTGGCGGTGTGCTGCGGCCTGCTCAATCTCCTCTTCCTCCACTCCAGCCGGCCCTGGTCCCTCTATGTGATCGGGGCGGCGGTGATGCTGTGGATGTGGCTGGTGCCGCCTCTCCTCCTCCGGGGGATGCCCCTGTGGCTGCGGCTGGGCCTGGACGCCTGCGCGGTGGGGGTGTACGTCTACCTCATCTCCATCGACCTCCACGGCCTGGAGTGGTATCTGGGCCTGGCGCTGCCCATCATCCTCACCGGCGGGGCGGTGGTGGTGGCCCTGGGCTTCCTGCTGCGGGGCCGCTCTATCCTCAGCAGCCTGATCCTCATCATCGGGGGCGTGGGGATCTTCATCATGAGCATCGAGCTCTATGTGGACCGCTGGCTCACCGGCCGCTGGCAGCCGGGCTGGTCCCTGGTGGTGGCCGCCGTGTGCCTCTCCATGATGATCCCCCTTATCGTGGTCCGCTGGCGGCCCGCGCTCCGGGACGAGGTGCGCAGGCGGTTCCACATGTGACCGCATCCGACATGAAAAGAGCCCCCTGCCGTATGAGCGGCAGGGGGCTGTCTTCATCGGAGCCCGGCGGCCCGCAGGACCTCCGGGGCCAGGTCCGGGAAGGGCACCAGCGGGGCGGGGATCGGGTCGTGAGGGGCGATCATCTTCTCCATCCATACCATGTCGTACCAGCGCCCGAATTTATAGCCGCACTTGTGGAAGGTCCCCACCATGCGGTAGCCCAGGTGGGCGTGGAACTGGACGCTGTTCTTGGTCAGATGCTCGTCCTCCACCTCCGGGAAGCCGATGCAGGCGTTGAGGTTGGTGACATGCTGGGCCCGGCTCACCGCCTCCAGGGCGGTATACAGTTTCCGGCCCAGGCCGTTCTTCTGCTGGTCCTCCCGCAGGTAGATGGTGGTCTCCACGGCCCAGTCATAGGCGGCCCGGCCCACGAAGGGGCCGGTGTAGGCGTAGCCCAGGATCTCTCCGCCCTTCTGGGCCACCAGATATGGATATTTTTCCAGTGTCCGCCGGATCCTGCCGGTGAACGCCTCCAGACTGGGCACGTCGTATTCGAAGGTGATCGCGGTCTTCTCCACATAGGGGGCGTAGACCGCCAGGATCGCTCCGGCGTCATCGGGCACAGCCGCCCGCAAAAGGATCTGTCCGTCCATCTGTTTTCCTCCTCCCATCCGCGGCGGCAGGGTGGATATGGGGCCCGCCGCCGGCTGTACGCCTATGATTATGATCCCGTACGGAGGTGGAGTCAACAGATATGCCGCTTTTCCCGCCCGATGGGCGGGAGAGCGTCCGGACCCGCCGGCTGCAGGGTCAGGAGCGGATATGCGCCTCCAGAGCGGCCAGGCGCTTTTTTTCCTTATGGACCTGATAGAGGCGGTAAGGGAAGGCGACCACGCCGACGAAGACGGCCAGACAGAACTTGATCACGAAATAGACGACCCAGCCGATCAGGGGGAGGATGAGGAAGATATTGGGGGTGATCCCGGTCAGGACGGACCAGCCGCAGGGGATGCCCGCCACGATATATGCGGTCATGATGCTCTGCAGGATGCCCAGAGGGATGCGCAAAAGCGTCCCCTCCGAGATACAAGTGCCGATCCCCAGTATGCTGCCGAGGATGGCCCAGACGAAAAAGAGGATGACGCTCAGCCGCGTCAGCTTCTGGACCTGATCGCGTTGGTCTTGGATCCGCCCGCCGGCACACTGATCGCACAGTGGCGGATCCCAGCGGTCGGAGCACTCCCTGCACAGCCCCTTCCCACATTCGGAGCAAGAGGCGACCGCGTCCCGGTCGGGATGATGATAGCACTTCATTTCGTTCACCTCAAGATAAAGATCTTCTGTATACGGGTCCCCGTTGGTGACCATTATAGTAAATATATTTACTAAAGTCAACAGTAAATATGTTTACTATATTAGGATGGCTCTTACCAAACTTTGATAGGAGCGATGGGCCGATGGAGCAGGAATATGTCAGAAGGATACGAGAGCTGCGGGAGGACCGGGACAAGACCCAGGAGGAGATCGCGCAGATGCTGGGCACCTCTCAGACGATGTATTCCCGATACGAGCGGGGGGCCAGTGAGCTGCCGATCCGTCATCTGATCCAGCTCTGCCGCTATTATCAGGTCTCCGCCGACTATATCCTGGGCTTTTTCCGCCGCCCCCGTCCGCTGGAAGAAGAAAAAGCCCCCAGATAGAGGCGGACAGGAGGGCGCGGTATACGCCCAGAAGAAGGACAGAAGGTAAAATATTCGATCCTGATTGGATATAACCGGCATAATGAACCAGATGGCAGGGGAAAGGAGCGCATATTTATACAAAAATACCCCTTGCGTTTTTAGAGGAGCCGTGGTACACTATGTCCAACATACGAAATATTGGAGGTCCACACCATGTCTGACAAGAAGAACGTCAAAAAAGTCGTCCTCGCCTATTCCGGCGGATTGGATACATCGATCATCATCCCCTGGCTCAAGGAGAACTACGGCGATCCCGAGATCGTCGCCGTCTCCGGCGATGTGGGACAGGGCACCGAGCTGGACGGCCTGGAGGAGAAGGCCATCAAGACCGGGGCCTCCAAGCTCTATGTGGAGGACCTCACCGATGAGATGGTGGACGAGGTCATCATCCCCTCCATGCAGATGGGGGCCAAGTACGAGGACTATCTGCTGGGCACCGCCTTCGCCCGGCCCATCATCGCCAAGCGGCTGGTGGAGATCGCCAAGGAAGAGGGGGCCGACGCCATCTGCCACGGCTGCACCGGCAAGGGCAACGATCAGGTGCGCTTCGAGCTGGCGATCAAGCGCTTCGCCCCCGAGATGAAGATCATCGCCCCCTGGCGGGAGTGGGACATCAAGGGCCGGGACGAGGAGATCGACTATGCCGAGGCCCACGACATCCCCCTGAAGATCAGCCGGGAGACCAACTACTCCAAGGACAAGAACCTCTGGCACCTCT
>DWZK01000126.1 GCA_019117605.1 Candidatus Intestinimonas stercoravium
TCAGGCTCCTCGGGCTCGTCCACCTCGGTCCAGCCGGCGTACAGGGTGATGTCGGCGGTGACGGCGGTGTCGAAGTCATAGGCCTCGGTGCAGTCCGCATCGGTGTACCAGCCGTCGAAGGTGTAGCCGTCCTTGGTGGGATCGGCGGGCTTGGTGGCCTTGCCGCCCTCTTCCACGGTCTGCGCCTCCACAGCGGTACCGCCCATGGAATCGAAGGTCACGGTGTAGGTCTCGGGCTCGGGCTCGGTGCTCTCGGTCCACTTGGCATAGATCGTGGTGTCCTCGGTCAGGACCTGGGTGAAGTCATAGGGGGTCTCCAGCGCCTCGTCCGCATACCAGCCGACGAAGTCGAAGCCGTCCTTGACGGGGTCGGAGGGACGGACCGCAGTGCTGCCGGACAGGATGGTCTGGGTGCTCAGGGTCTCCTCACCATCGGCATAGGTCACAGTGATGGTCTCGGGGGCCTCCGCCTTGGTGATGAGGATGAAGCTCACCAGCATGTCATTGTTGGCGTTCTCGAAAGCGGTGGGGGACATGCGGAGGATGAGGCCGCCGGTCTCGCCGCTCTCGTTGGCCAGGAACACGGCCAGGGGGCTCATGCCCACCAGCTCGGCGCTGGGCAGGGTGGTCTCGGGCAGAACGTCTTCCACAGGGGCCTCAGGTTCTTCCACGGGGGCCTCGGGCTCCTCGACGGGCGCCTCAGGCTCTTCCACGGGGGCCTCGGGCTCCTCGACAGGGGCCTCGGGCTCCTCGACAGGGGCCTCGGGCTCCTCAACGGGGACCTCGGGCTCCTCAACGGGGACCTCGATATCCTCCATGGGGACCTCAGTCTCCTCCACGGGCTCCTCGGGGATAGCGGCATCGCCGGCGGTGACCGTCACGTCCTCAAAGACGATGTACTCGCCCTCCGAGACGTTCAGGTTGGTCTGCTGCTTCTCCGCTGCCGCACCCTCGCTGTTGAAGAGCTCGATATCGGCGACGCGCTGGATCTCCTGCTGATACCAGATGTTCTTGTAGCCGATATAGACCTTGTAGCTGCCGGGCTCCAGGCCGTCGAAGCGATAGGTCAGGGGCTTGCCGCGGCCGTCATTGGGGTCTTCGCCCCTGGAGTCGGTCATGTTGCGGATGGTGCTGTACACATCCGTGCCGTAGTCAGCGTGGCTCTCCACCTCGCTCTCGGGGTTGGTGTAGCCCCACTCGCCCTCGGCATAGGCCTGGTCGGTGGTGGTGTTGCGCACGGTCTCGCTGTTGCCGTCCAGGATGGCCTGGCCCACATCGGTGAACACCTCCGCGCCGTTGTCCACGAAGTAGACCACGCCGGCGGGGACCAGAGCCACAGTGCACTCGATGGCGTGTCCGCCTTCCACAGTGCCGCGCAGGGTGTAGAAGCCCACGCCGCCTTCTTCCAGAGCCGTGAGGTCGGACTGGCTCCAGGTGACGTCGAGGTCCACCTGCTGGTCGCCCACGATCGCCTGGACGCTGCCGGGAAGGTTGATGGGCTGATCCAGATAGAAGAACTCGGGCAGTTCGGTGAGCAGCTTGAAGTAGGTCTCGTCGGTCTTGAACACAGCGGTGATGACGATATCCCGGGCGGGAGTCGCATTCATCAGCGCCGGGTTGCGGGCGGCGTCGGTGAGCTGCGCGTCATCACCGTCGGTCTCCCAGTGGTCGAAGACCTTGCCTTCGGGGACCTGGGCATAGACGACGATGGAGCTGCCGGCCTTGACCTTCATAGAAGAGATCTCGCCAGCCTCGTCCAGCGTGCCGCCCACCACGGTGACCAGATAGGCTTCCACATAATTGGCGGTGACGGTGGCATCCGCGCCGGGCATGGTGAAGGTGGCGGTCTCGCTCTCCGCGTTATCGAAGACGATGGAGGCGTCGCCGCTGCTCCAGCGGTCGAACATCTTGTCCTCCGCGGGCTCGTCGGCCACCACGGTGACCTTGCCGCCGGCGTAGACCTGATAGGTCCCGTCGGGTCCAGCAGTGGCGTTCTCCACGGTGCCGTCCACCACAGTGAGGACCACCTTCTCGCCTTCCACGATCTGGAACTCACGGGTGATGGGTTCGCCGGTGAAGGCGCCCTGGAGGGTGATGGTCATGGTGCCGGTGCCGGGCGCGCTGTTGTTGGCGTAGGTCACGCCATAGTCCACGCCCCGGATGAGGCGCATGCCGTCGGCGGTGGTGACCACGGGATCGGGGCGCACATCCTCGCCCACATAGGTGTAGTTGTCCTCCAGCTCCACGGTGAGGGTGGAGGTATCCACTTCGGTGGCCTGGGTCACCCGGAACTCGGCGCCGGAGCCGAAGGCGTTGTCCGTATCGCCGTAGGTGCTGCCGGGGTAGACCAGGATGGACTTGGCGGTGGCGACCTGGGAGAAGGCGGTGGCCTTCCAGTCAGTGGTCTTGGGCCAGCTTCCGGTGGCCACCAGAGTCCAGTCCCCGCTGCTGGGGTCGCCGGTCAGCTCGCTGATGGGCTTGTCGCTGACGTAGACGGTGTGGTCGCCGAAGGCGCCGTTGATGTTGCTGCTGTCCTGACGGGGATAGTAGCGGATGCCGTTGATGGCGGTGGGCTCGCTCAGCTCCACCATGAACCACAAACGGTCCAGAGGCTTGTTGCCGGTGCCCCAGTCGGAGTGCCAGATGGTACCGGTGTTTCCGTCGATCAGCTTGTCCGCGCCCTGGCCGCTGTAGAAGTTGTCCACCTTGGCCCCGCTGAACACAGTGTAGGACAGCTCGGTGCCCTCGCGGGCCAGCGCGATATCGTAGGCAAAGGTCTGGCCGTAGTTGTTCTGGGCGCTGACGGTGATGGTACCGTCCTCGTTGAAGGACACGTCGAAGTCGGTGGTGCCTTCCACGGTGATGCTGTCCTCGGTGACGCTCTCATCGGCGGCCATGCTGTAGGAGGCGCCATCGGTGCTGTTCACATCGAAGTTGCTCACCGCATTGCCGTTGATGGAGATGCCGGTGATGGGATAAGAAGAGGAGGGCACGCTGAAGCTCTCGTTGCTCTTGTCCATCAGCTCGGCGGCCTCATCGGTCTTGATGGGGGAGATGCGGTAGGCGTAGCTGTAGCTCTGATCGGTGGCGAAGCGGTAGCCGTCCAGGGGCCGGTGGCCCATGAAGGCGGTGTCGGAAGTGCCATGCTGGTGCAGGTCGATGCTCCAGACGATCTCCGGACGGTGGGGCACGTCGATGATGTGCCGGTTGGAGGGGCTGTTGTAGCTGCCGGAGTTCATCTCCTCGGCGGTGTAGTGGAGGGCGGACATCTCGATCTCGCCCTGGGCGCTCACCAGCAGGCCGGTGCCCTCGTCATTGGTGAGGGAGGTCCAGCGCACGCCGGTGTGGTTGCCGTTCTCCTGGGGCCGGATCATCTTCTTGGCCACCCAGTTGGAATCCTCGCCCATGGGATCCTGATAGTCGTACACCTTCTCGGTATACACGCCCACCATGGCGCCGCTGTTCCGGTCCACATAGGTCTCCTGGGGACCGCGGCCGTAGTAGGTCAGGTTGTCGTACTCCTCCGCGATCTCCATGCGGGAGCCCACCTTGGGCAGGCCACTGGGGGCGAAGTTGCTGGCGGGGATGAACTGGTCCAGGACCACGATCTCGCCGTTGCCGTAGATGTTATAGCCCATGAGGCCGCTGGCGTCCACAGCCAGGTTGCCGCTCATGGCCATGAGGACCTTGGTGCCGTCCTCGCTCTCGGTGACAGAGACGGACACGTTGGACATGTTCTCATAGGCGCCGGCATCCTTCAGCTCGGCGATCCACGACACGGTGGTGTCATTGTAGGTCTGGGCGCGGTAGTAGCTCTGCTCGGGGCCGGCGGTCATGACCACATCGCCGTCGAGCTCATAGCTGACGATGGTCCCCTCCTCGGTGTTCAGGGTGATCTTGAAGGCCTGGCCGTAGTCGGTAGTGCCGGTCAGGATCATCTCATCGCCGATGGTCTGGATGTCCTCAAAGGGGACGGAGGGCTCTTCCAGGGTCAGAGGCGCCTCCTCCTCGAAGGAGAGCTCGAACTGCTCGTGGGCGATCTCATAGCCCGCGTCGGCCCAAGGCTTGTCCTCGGTGCTCTTCACAGTGAAGGTGAGCAGGTAGTCGCTGCCCTCCTTGGGCTGGAAGTCATCAGGGATATCCAGGGTGACGGTCTCCACGTTCTCCCCGTCCAGGGACTGGCCGTACATATGGGGGGTGGAGAGCTCCAGGGTCCCATTGGCCAGTTGGGTGAGGCTGTCCTCCGTGAGGGTCCACTCGATGTCGAAGGCGCTCAGGTCGGTATTCTCATACTCGTTGACCACCCGGATATCGATGCTGCCGCCGGGGGCCACGTTCAGATCGTCGGCATAGAAGTTCACCTGCTGGTGGACCTTCTTGGCCTCGTCCATCTTGGGGCTGGGGGTGCGGTCGGCGAACACCATGCCGTCGCCGCAGAAGGCGTCGTCATTGCGGTCGGGGTCGATCCAGTCGCCGCCGTAGCCCCAGAACTCCTCCCGGTTGCCGTCCTCGTCGATGCGGACGGTGCGGATGGTGTGGTCGATGAACTCCCAGATGAAGCCGCCGTTGGCGTTGTCCTTCTCCCGGATCACTTCCCAGTGCTCCTTGGCGTTGCCGTAGGCCTGTCCCATAGAGTGGTTGTACTCCGAGTGGATATGGGGCATCAGGCCGTTATAAGCCGCCACGTTGGAAGGCAGCCAATACTGGGTGGAGTGCACGTCCACGATGTTGTTCTTCCTGGTGTCGACGCTCCAGGGGTCGGCGCCCTCGGCCTTGGTGTAGTAGTGGCCGTAGTAGCCGTCGCTCTCACGCTCGTACTTGCGCAGGCGGCTGGGATCCCGCTTGAGCAGGTACATAGAGGCCACCCAGAAACTGTAGTCGTCGTTGAGGGCGTTCTGGCTGTAGGTGGCCTCGTTGCCCAGGGACCACATGACGATGGATGCGTGGTTCTTGTACCGCTCCAGGTTGGTGGCCACACGGTCCAGTACAGTGGGCACCCACTCGGGCAGGCCCTGACCGGTGCCGCTGGGCACCTTGATGCCGTTGGATGCGGCGGCGTGGCTCTCGATGTTGGCCTCGGCGCAGACATAGATGCCCAGCTCATCGGCCAGATCGTATAGGACCTGATCGTTGGGGTAGTGAGAGGTACGCACCGCGTTCAGGTTGTACTGCTTCATCAGGGTCAGGTCGGCATAGTAATCCTCATAGCTGAGGGCGTGGCCGGTCTCGGGGTCGGTGTCATGGCGGTTGATGCCCCGGAGGATCATTTGGCGGCCGTTGATCCGCATCTGCTCGTGGCCAGCCGCGTCGATGTCCACCTTATAGACCTCGCGGAAGCCTACCCGCTCCACCACGGACTCTATGACCTGGCCGCCGCTGTCCTTCAGCTCCAGCACCAGGCTGTAGAGGTTGGGGGTGTCGGGGAACCACTTGGCAGGGTCGGTCACCGTCATGGTGCTGACGACCGTGGTGCCCTTGTCCAGGATGACTTCCTCAGCGGTCTTATCCGCGGAGGCGGCGATGGTCACGGTCCGATCCTCAGCCCGGGCCACGGGGGTGTCGTTGCCGTCCTCCATCAGATAGGCGGACAGGGTATACTCGCCCTCGGCGGCGTTGTGCAGGCCGCGGATGTCGGTCTCGATCGTGACGTCCACATCGCTGTGCTCGTCTGCCCGGTCTTTGAAAGCGGTCTGGAAGAAGAAGTCCCGGATCTCCACCTCGTCCTTAGAGTAGAGGTACACGTCGCGGTAGATGCCGCTCTGACGGATGAAGTCCTGGTTCTCCACCCAGCTGCCGATGGACCAGCGGAACACCTTCATAGCCAGGGTGTTCTCTTCACCGGCGGGGTTGAGGTAGTCGGTGATGTTGAAGTCGTGGGCAGTGAAGCTGTCGGTGGAATAGCCCACGGGCTTGCCGTTGATGTACAGGTAATAGGCGGACTCCACGCTCTGGAGAGAGATGAAGATCTCGCGGCCATCCCAGTCCTCCGGCGTGGTGAAGGTGGTGCGGTAGTAGCCCACAGGGTTGTACACCGTGGGGGCGTGGGGGTTCCAGTAGTCGATGTTCTCCCACTGAGCCCAGGGAAAGATCTGGTTGGTATACATAGGCTCATCGTACTTGAAGGTGCCGTCCTCGTTGCGGTAGGTCTGCCAGGCCTGGGGCACATACTCCGGCTGGAAAGCATCGCCGGTATATTCGGCAGCCAGGTACTCCGCGTCCAGCTCAGCTGCGGCCGCAGGGTCCTTGGCGATGGCGAAATCCCAATCCTTACCGGAGAGGAGCTGATAGAAGTCGGAGCTCTCGGCCCCCACATCGTCCAGCACGCTCTTCTCGGCGGCCAGGGCGGTGGCGGTGTCCTGATAAGAGATGAACTGGGACTTGGAGCGCTCGCGGTTGATGCCGATGACATCGGCCTGGTCATACCACTCGTCGCCCGTGAAGTCCGCAGTGCCTTCCGGGGTGAATTTGACGGTCTCCTTGAAGTCTTCCTCGTAGATGTCCAGGACATGGCCGTAGACATCGGCGCCCTCATAGGTCGCCGCGCTGGTCGGGACGACCAAGAGGCTGCCCAGCATGGACAGCGTCAGGCCCGTGGCCAGGAGACGCTTGGGAAGTTTTCTCATTCGGGTCCCTCCTAAAAACGTTCTCGCTTTTGGGTCTCTGTTCTCTCTGGGTACTGCATGGAGCCTGCTCTTCCGCCGGCGCGGTCTTCCTCTTTCCCTTTCCCCCTTCCGCCTTGCGCTCTTCCCGGTGGCCCTGCGCCGCCGGAGCCGCCCGTACGGACATTCTCTGATAGTTTGATTATATCAGGATCGATTTTTTTGTACAATATGTTTCGTTTTTGTTTTTTAGTAAAATATTTTTTTGGAGCATTATTCAACATATCCGTTCTATTTTTCCTGATATCTCCAGGCAGAAAGTTCTCAGCTCGTGGACATCCCCCCATTCTCTCCCACTGACGTCCCTCTCCTCTGACAGCAGATCGCACAAAAGAAAAATGCCGTCCTTTCCCCGTTTTGACGAAAAAGGACGACATTTGTACGCATACGGTAGAATATCACAGGACGGGCTCAGCAGCCCATGGTCTCCATCCGGTCGGCATAGTAGCCGCAGCTGGTGCACTCGCCGCCGCCGAACTGCTGGATCAGCTGGAAGGCGATGGCCCGCTCGGCATCCTCCATGGTCTCGTACCCCATGCAGGTCACGGAGTTCCGCTGGATCTGGAAGGCCAGGTCCACGCCCTCCTCCTCCAGGGCCTCCATGTGGGACAGGAGGGCCCGGAGGGTCTCCTCCGAGTAGGTCTTCAGCTCCCCCACCTGATAGGTCTCGATGGAGGCGTAGCCGTCCCGCTCTTCACCGGCGCGGAGGGGACGCCCCCCCAGGGCCACGGCGGGGTACTTCTCCCGCATCCGCTCGGTCTGGGCCAGGAAGTGCCCCCACAGCTCCTTCACCAGCGCCTCCTGGGCTTCGCTCAGGGCGGGGAGCTCCCCCTTGAAGGCCTCATAGCCCTCGGGCTGGGTGCTCTCCATCATGCGGATGTACTTCTCCCGGACCAGATTGCGGCCCTGGGCCTCCGCCGCCTCCAGGTCCCGGAGATAGCTCTCCGCCGCCGCCCGGGACCATGCGGAGAACTGGGCCCTCCGCATGGCCTCGAAGGTAGGCCGGTCCTCCTGGCAGGACACATGGTCCGCGCCGTTGACCACCTCGAACATGGCCCACTCCTTCTCTACGATCTTGTCCAGCAGCGCGTCTCTCTCCATGGTATCTCAGCCTCCGATCTTCACTTGTACGCCGTGGGACCCCACGATCTCCTTCAGCGCCTCCATATGCTCATCGCTGGGCGGCTCGATGCCCAGGGAGCGGGGATGTCCCAGGCTCTCGTTCTTGCTCTCCCCCAGCTTGTGGTAGGGCAGCAGGTTTACGCTGACATCGCTCCCCAGGCTGGCCGCGAAGCGGCCCACGGCGTGGAGCTCCTCGATGCTGTCGTTGTACCCCGGGATGGTGGGCACCCGCAGGATCACGGGCACATGGAGGTCGTCGTGGATGTGGCGGATGTTGGAGAGTATGTACTCGTTGGGCGCGCCGACCAGCTTCTCGTGGGTGACGCTGTCCATGTGCTTGATGTCCAGGAGGGCCAGGTCCACATGGGGGAACACCATGTCCACCGCCTCCCGGGAGGCGAAGGAAGAGCTCTCGATGGCGGTGTGGATGCCCTCCGCATGGGCTGCGGCGAAGAGGTTGGCGCTGAACTTGGGGTGTGAGAGGGCCTCGCCGCCGGAGATGGTCATGCCGCCGCCGGACCCGTCGAAGAACAGCTTGTCCATCTTCACCTTGTCGATGACCTCCCGGACGGTCATGATCTTCCCGGCGATCTCCCTGGCCTCGTTGACGCACTTCTCCACACAGGCGCCGCAGTTGACGCACAGGTCCCGGTCGGTGACGGCGATATGCTTCCCTTCCTGGTCCGGCTGGATGGAGATGGCCCCCTTGGGGCAGGCGGCTATGCAGGCGCCGCAGCCGGTGCACTTGCTGGAGTAGGTCATCAGCTCTGGATAGGCCGCGTTGGACTCCGGGTTGGCGCACCAGATGCACCGGAGGGGGCAGCCCTTCACGAAGACGGTGGTGCGGATCCCCGGCCCGTCGTGGATGCTGTAGGACTGGATATTGAACACCGGCGCCGTTGCCTCGTAATCGATGGTAAAGCTCATCTCGATCTCCTCCTCGGTCTTCATTATATCACTACTGCATCTCCCGCTGCATCACGATCTCGTAATAGCGCATGATCTGGCAGGACAGCAGCAGGCGCTGCCGCAGCCTGGGCTCGTCCAGCTCCAGCCGTGTGAGCTTTTTGATCTGGTTGACCTTGTTGTTCACGGTGTTCCGGTGCATATACAGGGCTGAGGCGGTGGCGGTCAGGTTGCAGTCGTTGAGCAGGTAGTAGAACAGCACGTCCCGCAGGTCGGTGCGGTGCTCTCGGTCGTATCGGGTCAGGGCCGGGACGGCGGGGTGGGTCAGATAGAGGATGTCCTCGTTGAGCTCCTCTTCCAGATAGCGCTGGACACACAGGTCGATGATGGTATAGATAAGGTAGTCCTCGGTGAAGAAGACATGCTCTTCCCTGCTCTCCCGGAGCAGATAGGCCAGGTCGATCGTCCGCTTCCCCAGAAGGTACATGGACCCCAGGCTCTCCACATGGTGGGTGCCGTTCCCCACGCACATGATCCCGTCGTACCGCTTGAGGAGGGGGAGGAGCTGCTGCCGTGCGCCGTCATCCAGGACGAAGCGGAAAGACCGCTCTTCATAGCCGTACAGAAGGATGATATCTTTCTGATAGATGGTCATGTTGGCGTCGGGGAACACGTCCTGGAGGCGGCTGAGGATATAGTCGTAGGGCACGCCGGCGCACTTGCCCCGGAAAGAGATCACGATGACCCGGTAGAACCGGTGCACCGGGAAGGGCATCTCCCCCAGAGCGATCTGGATCTCCGCCCGGTTGATCAGGCGCCGCTCCATGATGTCCTCCCAGCACTTCCGGAACGCCCGGGTGGTGTGGCCCCGCTGGCTCAGTTCAGAGGGGAGGAGATGGGTGCACAGATGGTCCGCCGTGCAGTCGCACAGGTTCCGAAGGTCGGGCCCCTGGGCGCCCGGCCCCTCCTCCATCAGCAGCATCCAGAGCATCTCCCCGTCCTGGACCACCCGGCGTCCATATACGGTCTGTCCGGTCCCGGGCACCTCCACACGGACGCGGCAGTCCGGCGTCATATGGGCCGGGAAGAGCTGGCGCAGCGCCTCCGGGGACAGCGCCCCCGAAGCGGAGAGCTGCTTCTCCAGATAAGAGCCGTTCCCCAGCCCTGCGGCCGCGATGAGCTGTCCCTTGGGGTCCAGGAGCACCGCGGGCCCGCCGGCGAGCTCTCCCGCGGCCCGCAGGAGCTTGTGCACATAGCCCGCCTTCTCCGTGATCTTGTGGAGCTCCTGCCCCCACCGCTCTGTCTGAGCGTTGTCCGCCGCCACCGTGTTGTACAGCCGGAACAGAGAACAGGAGAACGTCAATACCGCACAGCCCATAGGAGGGACAGGGCAGGCCCGCCCCTCCATCTCGGCCAGCAGGACCAGGGCGCCCCGCTCTGCCTGTATCTCCTCCAGCAGGGGGAGAGAGCGGGGATCGCCCAGATACAGGCAGTCCGCCCGCAGCACCTCCTGGGCCTCCAGCAGCTCCACCTTCTGGGGGCACGCGTCCCGCCCCCGGAGGGATATCTCACCCGTCCAGAACGCCTCCAGCTGGCGGCAAAGAAAGTGTAGGCTCAGCACGATGCATCTCCTCCTCTCCATCAGTCCCAGAGACGGTGCTCCTCTCTGTTTTTGGGATCATTATATATGATTTTTTTGCTTTTTGCATGTATCGCGCTCTATATTTTCTAATATATTGTAAAACTTGTACAAACTTCACTTTAAATGCCCCCCTCTGTGTGCACTCCGTACAGGAATATTTTTACATCTCCCGATCGCCTTGCGGCGACACCGCCCGCGTGATATTTTAGTGGCGACGTCATGGTCCCCCTCCTCATGTACAGCGGGGAGGGAGGGCCCCCTCTATCCCGGCCCCGCACTTGATGGCGGCGGCCGGTGACGGCCTTTCCAGGGAAGGAGCGGTCCAGCTTTCCATCAGAGAAACGAGCATCAAGAGGAGGAACATCCATGTCAAGTACAGCGATCATCATCTGTCTGATCGGCATCGCGTTGGCTATCGCGCTCAACTACAAGTTCGGCGTCAATATGGGCGTCACCGGTCTGGCCATCGCCTGGATCGCGGGCTGCATCGTCATGGGCCTGAAGGTCAAGGACGTGGTGGCCCTGTGGCCCAACTCCGTGGTCTTCCAGCTGATGAGCATCACCCTGTTCTTCGGCTTCGCCGTGGTCAACGGCACCATGCAGGCCATCGCCGACCATCTGCTCTATAAAGTCCGCAACCAGACCTGGCTCATCGCCTTCGCCATCTTCTTCATCGGCTTCATCCTGGGCGCTCTGGGCTGCCCGCCCCCCGCGGCCAACGCCATCTGCGCCGTGATCGGCTTCTCCGTGGGCCTGTCTGCCGGCCTCCACCCCATCATCATCGCCTGGGGCGTGTGTATGGGCGCCAACCTGGGCTGCTGCCTGCCCTGGGCCTCCCAGGGATCGGTGGTCAACAACACCATCGCCTCCAACGGCTATGAGGCGGAGGCCTACGGTATGACCCTGGAGTTCCTGCTGGCCTACTTCGTGGTCACCTTCGTGATCCTGATCATCCTCTATGTGGTCTTCAAGGGCCACAAGCTGGGCGAGGTCGTGGTGAAGGAGCCCGAGCCCTTCTCCCCGGTACATAAGAAGAGCCTGGTCATGATCTTCATCGTGGTGGGCCTGGTGATCGTCCCCTCTCTGCTCAAGCTCTTCATCCAGGCCGAGTGGCTGGACACCCTGTCCCGCTGCGCCGACATCCAGATGCTGGGCATGGTGGGCTTCGTGATCTGCTCCCTCATGAAGCTGGCCGACGAGAAGGCCGTCATCAGGTCCGTGCCCTGGAACACCATCATCCTGGTGGGCGGCATCGGCCTGCTGATGAACGTGGCCACCCAGGCCGGTGTGGTGGACCTGCTCTCCAGCTGGATGAGCGCCACTGTGCCCACCTTCGCCATCACCGCTTTCCTCTGCCTGCTGGGCGGCTTCCTCAGCTTCTTCTCCGGCGGCATCAACACCGTATTCCCCATGCTCGCTCCCCTGGTGGCGGGCCTCGCCTCCAGTACCGGCATCAAGCCCGTCACCATGTTCATCGCGATCCTGCTGGGCGCCTGCTTCACCGCCATCTCCCCCTTCTCCACCGGCGGCGCCATCCTCATGTCCAACTGCTCGGATGACAAGACCCGGGCCAAGCTCCCCGCCATGCAGCTGGCCCTGGCCGTGGGCAGCCTGGTGTTCGCCATCATCCTGTGCCTGGTCGGCGTCATCAATATCTTCTGAGCGCGTCTCATCCCGTCTCACCCGGCGCGGCGCGCCGGGTGAGACTTCCCTATTCTCCCTTTCGGTCCATTCGTGAAGATCTTAAATATAATATAAAGGAAGGATGTATATGTACGAGCGCATCGAGCGTATCAAGAAGCGCGTAGTGGTAGACCACTACCCCATCTGTATCGAGAAGTACCGCATCACCGCCGACGTGCTGGAGCACTCCAAGCACGACCCCGCCGTGGTGCAGCGTGGCAAGATGCTCAAGGCCTATGCCGAGCGGATGCCCATCGCCATCGCCGACGACGAGCTGATCGTGGGCCTGGGCGCCTCCAAGCCCATGGGCCTGGAGATCGATCCCAACTACGGCATCTGGACCCAGGACGAGATCGACAGCCTGGTGGAGGACGGCTACATCATGTCCGAGGAGGACCAGCGGGACCTCCAGGAGCTCAACAAGTACCACGACCCCGCCACCCAGATCGGCATGCAGGGCGACATCTTCTACGAGCCCGAGAGCGAGCGGATCCTGAAGCTGCTCAAGGCCGGCCTGGTCCTGCCCCCCTGGAAGGAGAAGTCGGAGGGCGGCGGCGTGGGCGGCGGCTACGCCCAGAGCGGTCTGGGCCTCGGGCCCAGCCTGGTGCTCCTGCTGGTGGACTACACCAAGATCCTCCACAACGGCACCAACGCCCTGATCGCCCAGGCCCGCGAGCGCCAGAAGGCCCTCCGTTTCACCGACGCAGAGAGCATCGATAAGTTCCGCACCTACGAGGCCATGGTCATGGCGTTCGAGGCCATGAACATCCTGGCCGGCCGCTACTCCAAGCTGGCCGCCGAGATGGCCGAGGCCGAGAGCGACCCCGTCCGCAAGGCGGAGCTCCAGACCATCAGCGAGACCTGCGCCCGGGTGCCCATGGAGCCCCCCCGCACCTTCCGGGAGGCGATCCAGTGCTTCTGGTTCCAGTTCCTCATGCTCAGCCCCAGCACCACCCTGCCCGGCGGCCGCTTCGACCAGTATATGTACCCCTACTACGCCGCCGACCTGGAGGCGGGCCGCATCACCCGGGAGGAGGCTGTGGAGCTCCTCTGCTGCATGCGCCTGAAGGACATGGAGCTCAACCGCACCTCCGGTAAGAACAACCGGAAGAAGAACGCCGGCTTCGCCAAGTGGCACAACTTCATCATCGGCGGCGTCAAGCCCGACGGCACCGACGCCACCAACGAGCTCAGCTACATGATGCTGGACGCCGCCCTCATCACCCGCACCCCCCACCACACCATCACCCTCCGGGTGGCCCCCTCCACCCCCAAGTCCCTGCTCCTCAAGGGCATCGAGTGCGTGAAGGCCGGCCTGAGCATGCCCGCCTTCGTCAGCGACAAGAGCTACATCAACTTCTTCACCATGCACGGCGTATCCCTGGAGGACGCCCGTGACTACGCCATCACCGGCTGCCTGGACGCCAACCTGGCGGGCAAGAGCCGCACCGGTCCCGTGCCCATGACCATCATGACCGTGATCTTCGACCTGTTCCGCCACAACGGCATCAACGTGAAGAACGGCGAGCAGGCGGGCATCCCCACCGGTGACTTCACCCAGTTCAAGAGCTTTGAGGAGATGTTCGCCGCCTGGGAGGCACAGTTCAAATACTGTCTGAGCATCGTGGGAGAGCGGAACAACGTGGAGCTGAAGGTGACCCAGGAGGTGCTCCCCGATCCTCTCCGCAGCGCCCTGATGTACAAGGGCATCGAGAGCGGCAGGGACATCTGGGCCCGCCACGACATCCCCTTCGACAACACCGCCTCCATCTGCACCATCGGCATGGTCAACGTGGGCGACTCCTTCGCCGCCATCAAGAAGCTGTGCTTCGACGAGAAGAAGTACACCCTCAAGGAGCTCTATGATGCCCTGGAGGCCGACTGGGTGGGCTATGAGGATATGCAGCGCGACTTCAAGAACGCCCCCAAGTTCGGCAACAACGACCCCTATGTGGATGAGATCGTGGCCCGCTGCTACAAGCTCTTCACCGACTTCGTGCCCACCCTGCCCACCATCACCGGCGGCACCACCGTGCCCTGCGGCATCTCCATCACCAGCCACCAGCCCGGCGGCCTGCTCACCGGCGCCACCCCCGACGGCCGGAAGGCCGGCGAGATCCTGGCCGACGGCACCATGAGCCCCATGCAGGGCGTGGACACCCACGGCCCCATGGCCGTCATGCAGTCGGCCATGAAGGTGGAGCAGGATCCCTTCCAGGCCACCCTGCTCAACATGAAGTTCTCCCCCAACACCCTGAAGACCGACAGCGATATGGAGAAGCTGGCCGCTCTGATCAGCACCTACCTGAACAACGGCGGCAAGCACGTCCAGTTCAACGTGGTGGCCCGGGAGACCCTGGAGGACGCCCGGAAGGACCCCGCCGCCCACAGGGACCTGGTGGTCCGCATCGCCGGCTACAGCGCCTACTTCGTGCAGCTCAACGCCTCCATGCAGCAGGAGGTCATCGACCGCACCGAGCATGTGCTGTGAGCCCTCTCCAAAGATGACTTTCGCGACAAGATCCCGGACAGCGCACTGCCCCGGATGCTGACCCCGCGCGCTTCCGCTCCAGGGCGTGCTGCGGGGGGAGAGATCCCCCGCGGTCCCCTGGTATGGGCTCCGGAGGGCATCTGAAAGGCAGTGCGCTGCTTTCGTCACCGAGCCACACATAGGAAGAGGTCCTGCCGGGCGCGACTGCGCCCGGCAGGGCCTCTTTTCCTACAGTTTCAGGCTCCGGCAGCGGTCGAAGCAGGCGAAGATCTCCTGCCGCCGGGGCCGGGCCAGGAAGGGGATACCGCCCCGGCTCTCACAGAGGGCATCCAGCCCCTCCCGGTCCATGAGCCGCTCCAGGGCGTCCACCACCTCCCGGAGGGTGCGCCGCCCGTCCAGCAGATGCCGCTGGGCGTAGACCAGGCACCAGCCCAGGGCGGCGGACTGCTCTCCGTCGGCGAGCTGCTCCACATAGCGGAGGTCGACGGTCTCTCTGTTCACCGCCACCCCGTCCCGGCCCAGGGACTTGAGCTTCACCCGCTCGCTGCCGCGCAGCTCCGGAGAGGGCCTGGGCCGCCGGTCGAAGCTGGGCGGCGGAGCCGGCTCCGGGGGGGCGGAGCGGAGGGGGAAGGCCGCCGCCTCCCCCTTGGCCAGGGCGGTGATGTCCCTGGGCGCATAGCGGTCCATCTGGATGATGTGGTCGGCCACATGGAAATAGGCTCCCGAGCTCCCCGCCACGATGACGGTGGAGATGCCGTAGTCGTCGTAGAGCGCCCGGACCCGGTCGATGAAGGGGGTGATAGGCTCCATGTCCCGGTGGATGACCCGCTGCATCAGCTCGTCCCGGACCATGAAGTTGGTGGCGCTGGTGTCCTCGTCGATCAGGAGCAGGGAGGCACCCGCCTCCATGGCCTCCACCACGTTGGCCGCCTGGGAGGTGCTGCCGCTGGCGTCCTCCGTGGTGAAGGCGGCGGTGTCCTTGCCGTTGGGCAGGTCCCGGATGAACATGGAGATGTCGGTGCGCCGGATGCCCCGGCCGTCCTCCGCCCGGATCTTCACCGCGGCCTCCCCGGCGATCACATGCTCCCGGCCGTCTCCCCGGACGTGGTCGTAGGCCCCCATCTCCAGGGCCTTGAGGAGGGTGGACTTGCCGTGGTAGCCGCCCCCTACGATCAGCGTGACCCCCTTGGGGATCCCCATGCCGGAGATCCGCCCCCCGTGGGGCAGGTCCAGGGCCACGGACAGCTCCGCCGGAGACCGGAAGGGCACCGCCCCCTCCATGGGCAGGTCGGAGACGCCGGAGGCCCGGGGCAGGATGCTCCCGTCCGCCACGAAGGCGCACAGGCCCAGCCGGGGGAGCTGTTCCCGGATATACAGCTGGTCCTCCGCCAGGTCCGCCGCCGCCCACATCCCCTCGGCGTCCGCCTCCCGATAGAAGAGGGACGCCTGGACGCACCGGGGCAGGAAGCCGAAGAGGATCTTCTCCAGCTCCCGGGCGTTGATGGTCCGGCCGTTGGCGGGGAAGCCCACCTCCAGCCGCAGCAGGAGGTCGCCGCTGGCGGGATCCAGGCGGCAGGCGGTCCGCTCCAGTACCTCCTGTCCGCAGCGGCTCACCGCGATCAGGCCGCTCTGCCCCGACCCCTTGGCCTGGAAGGAGAGCCTGGCCGCCTGCCGGGCGAAGCGGCGGGTCAGCTCGTCCTGGAGGGCCACCCGCCGGCAGGGGACCTGGTAGAGGTCCCGGGGGAAGGCCGCCCGCCTCCCCTGCACATGGATGCTCAGCCTGGAGGGGGCGGCGAATGGGTCCCCCTGCACATGGTCGATGGACAGTACATAGCCCGGGAACTGATACGCCCCCCGGGTATCCTTGTAGGCCGGATAGCTCCTCCGGTCGATCCTCTTCAGTAAGTCTCTCAGATCGTTCGCTGTCTGCATAGTCCGCTCCTTTTGTCGTTCCATGTCCCGCGGCGTCCCGGCCTCTCCCGTCCCCGGGGCCCGCGGCATCCACGATGAAAGTTCACAAAATATATATAGACTGTCTCGTCTATAAGTGCTATGCTCTCAGATATAGACGATGTCGTCTGTAAAATACGATAAGGGGAGATCTGTCATGGACATCCTGATCGACGTGCTGCGGCTGTTGGCCGCCATCGCGATCGCATTCATCGCCGGTAAGCTGATCTCGAAGCTGAAGCTGCCCTCCATACTGGGCTGGCTGATCGCCGGTATGGTCATCGGCCCCCACGCGCTGGGCCTGTTGGGGAGCTCAGTGCTGGACTCCCAGTGGTTCGGGGTCCTGGAGAGCATCCTGGAGTGTACCTTCGGCCTGATGATCGGCACGGAGCTGATCTGGAAACAGATGAAAACGGCCGGGCCCCAGATCCTGATCACCACCATCACCGAATCCCTGGGGACCTTCCTGGTGGTCAGCCTGGTGTTCGGCGTCATCTTCTGGTCCTCCGGCATCCCGCTCTATCTGGCCTTCATGTTCGGCGGCATCGCCCTGGCCACCGCCCCTGCCCCCTCCCTGTCGGTCGTCAACGACCTGAAGACCTCCGGCCCGGTGACCAGGACGCTGATCCCTATGGCGGCTCTCGACGATCTGGTGGGCGCCCTTGTCTTTTTCCTGGTGATCGCTCTCGTATCCGCCCATATCTCCACCGCCGGGATCCCTGTGTCCATGGTCCTCTTCCTCGTGTTCCTGCCGGTGCTCATCGGGATCCTCACCGGCTTCATCACCGGGAAGATGCTCCAGCACACCAAAACGCCGGCCAGCACCTTGACCGTCATGCTGATCATGCTGCTGGTCTCCGCCGGCATCGGTTTCGCCATCAATAGTATGCTGCCTGCGCCGGTGCTCAATTTCATGCTCATCGGCATGTCTTTCTCCGCCGTCTTCGCCAACATGATCACCGAAGAGCAGCTCAGCGGGATGATGAAGGTCATGGATCCGGTCATCGGCTTCGCCATGATCGTGGTCATCCTGGACCTGGGCGCGCCGCTGGACTACCATCTGATCTTCGGCGCGGGCATCTATACGGCGATCTATATCATCGCCCGGGCCATCGGCAAGTACAGCGGGGCCTATTTCGGGGCTGCCATCACCCACGCGCCGGACACGGTGAAGCGCTATCTGGGCTTCACGCTCCTGCCCCATTCCGGCGTCTCCCTGGTCTTCACCGGCATCGCCGTCTCCGTCCTGGAGGGGCCCGCGCCGGAGTGCGCCTCCATCATCCAGGGGACCATCGCGGCGGCTGCCGTCATCAACGAGATCATCGCGGTGTTCATGGCCAAGAAGGGCTTTGAATGGGCCGGCGAGCTCCACAAGGCGGAAGCGGGGGGCGCGGCATGACGCAGAAGGAGCGCCAGGAGCGCAGCCGGCGCACCATCCTCCAGGCCGCCCTGGAGGAGTTCGGCGCCGCCGGCCTGGAGGCGGTCACCATGGACAGCATCTGTGCCAACCACGGGATCTCCAAGGGCATGATGTACCATTACTACGCCAACAAAGACGAGCTGTTCCTCGCCTGCGCGGCGGATATCTTCCAGGCGCTGGACGGATACCTCCGGCGTGAGGCGGGCGCCCTGGCCGAGCTTCCGGTCATCGAGGCCATCAAGGGCTATTTCCTGCTTCGGGAGTCCTTCTTCCAGAGCCGGCCCCTGGAAAAGCATGTCTTTGAGAACGCCGTGCTCTACCCGCCCAAACACCTGGCGGACCGGATCCTCGCCCTGCGGCAGCCCCTTCGGGAGGAGAACGACCGCTTCCTCCACCAACTCCTCTCCCGCATGGAGCTGCGGCCCGGATCGGATCAGGACCAGGTCGCCCGCTATCTGAACAGCCTCTATACATTCTTTTGGCGGATCCTGGAGCAGTATCGCCCCCAGGGCGCCGCCTCCGACCTCCATACGATGCTGTCCGAGGCGGAGACGCTCCTGAGCATGGTGCTCTTCGGGATCGCCGCCCCCGAGCGCGGCGCGGATGTCTGATCCGGGACCGCCGGCCGGGCGCGGGAGGCGCTCTCTTTTAGATGAGGATGCCCTCGCAGTGGTCGATCTCGTGCTGGATGATCTGGGCCGTCCAGCCGTGGAACGTCTTGGACCGCTCCTGGAACTTCTCGTTCCGGTACCGCACCTTGATGGACCTCCATCGTTTCGCCTTCCGGGTCCCGGTGAGGGACAGACAGCCCTCCTCCGCCTGATAGGGGCCGGACCTTTTGACGATCTCCGGGTCGAACATGACCCTGTATGTGCCCTCATCGTCAAAGGCGATGATGCGCTTGTTCACCCCGATCATGTTGGCCGCCATCCCCACGCAGCCGGCCCTGTGGTGCTCCAGCGTCTCCAGCAGGTCCGCCGCCACAGGCAGATCTTCCGGCGTGGCGTCCTCCGCCTTTTGGGCCAGGAACGCCTCGTCTCTGCAGATCTCCCGTACCATCCTTCTCTCCCCTTTCGCTGTCTCTCCGCCGCTATGTGGTCCGGCGCCTGCGGCGCAGGCGCCGGACCACATGTGTTCTCCTTCTGTTGTAACGTGGTCAGCCCAGGCTGTCTGCGATATGCCGGTAAAAGGCCCGGGCGGCCTCCAGGTCTTCCCCGTTGGGGCGGTCTTTGGCGATGCCCCCCACCAGCTTGAAGGGGCCGAAGGTGTCGTAGCCCTTGCAGCTGAACTCGCCCAGGACCCTGCACCCCTTCTCCCGTGCCGCCTCCTCGAATGCCTTGGCCCCGGTCCCCTTGATGCCCCCGTAGGTGTAGACGAAGAACACGGGCTTCCCCTGGGGCAGATACTGCCGGGCAAAGTCCACCGCGGCCTTATGCACCTCGAAGCCGTAGATGCCGGATGCCAGTCCCACGCAGTCGTACCCCTCCAGATGGACCGCCTGGCGGGCAGTCACGTCGATCAGGTCCACCTCCCCCGCCTGGGCCATGGCTCCCGCCACCTTCCTGGTGTTTCCATGGTGGCGGGAATAGTAACAGATCGCTGTCTTCATCACAAGCTCCCTCCTGCATATGTGCCGGGAGCGGTGGTGCTCCCGCGCTGTCAACTCCTATCATACCACGATCGGGACAGATACTGGAAGGGGAAAGAGCGCTCCGAGCTCCTGCCTTTCGAAGCCCATCCCGGCAGAGCGTCTGGACAGAGAGGGCTCTTTTTCCTATAATGGAGCCAGCCGGGAGGCCGCACAGGGGGAGCGCCGGGGCCCGGAGCTCCCCCTCCCGCGCTATGGATGCGGGCAGAAAACAGGGGCTGGAGGGTGCGTATGAAGGTCAAGCAGATCTGGATGTCCCGGGACACCCGAAAGAAGAGCCGGTATGGGCTGCGCATACTGGGCGGCATCGCCGGCATCACGGCGCTGGCGCTGCTGTCCGTCTGCGGCGGGACGGTGCTGGTCTTCCGTATGGGCTGGCCGGCGGAGCTGGCCTTCCCGCTCCTCTGCCTGGGGGTCACTGCGCTGGCCGTGGCGCTGGCCGCGGCGCTGGGACGCCGCTCGGTGGGGGACGCCACCGTTTTCTTCCTGACCGAGGAGGACCGCCTCTTCGCTGTGGATGTCCGCCGCTTGGCCGGTCACGGCGGCGCCATCCTGTCCCACGCCGCCGCCGCGATGGAGATACAGCGGTCTCTGCGGGAGATCGCCCGGTCGCCCTCTCTCCCCGCCGGGGCCGACGAGATCTTGAAGGTGGAGGGGGTCCGGGAGGGCCGCTCTCTCTGCGCCTTGTCCTGTCAGGTGCGCCGCCAGGGCCGGCGCGCGGTCCGGCGCACCTATTTCTTGGCGAAAGATCTGGAGGACCGGGAGCTGCTGCTCCGCCAGCTGGAGCGCCGGGAGGGGTGGGACGGGGCCCCGGAGCTGAAAGAGGACCGGAAGCCCTTCTACATCCTGCTCAGCGCCCTGATCTGCTGCGTCTTCGTCCTTCTGTGTGTCCTGAGCCATCCCGCCGTGGCGCGGCTGCCCCAGAGCCTCTACTTCCCCTGCCTGGGGGCCGCCTTCGCCGCTCTGTGCTGCGTGGTCTGGCTGGTGGTCCGGCATCACCGGGGCGAGTAGGCGGTATGCTCCAGGCCGCGAAGCATGGTCCGCCCGGAAGAGGCGCTGCCGGAGGCCAAGCGGCGGCGCCGCCCCCTTGTACGGCGATAGAGAGCCCGAAGCTTCTCCCCGTTCGGAAGCTCCGGGCTCTCTGCATCTTCCGCTCACCCCAGTTCGCCGGCCTGGATACGGCGCTTCAGCTCGCGCACTTTTTCCTCGATCCGCGCCATGACGGCCAGGTAGGCCCCGTCGTCCCTGCCGCTGGGGTCCTCCAGTCCCCAGTCCTCCCGGTGGGAACAGGGCAGGGACGGACACTGGACATTGCAGCCCATGGTGACCACGATATCCACGGCCGGCAGAGCGGAGAGGGGCTTGTTGCGCTGGCTCTGCTCCATATCGATGCCGTATACCTGCTTCATCAGCCGCACGGCCCCGGGATCGATCCGGACGCCGGGCGCGGTGCCGGCGGAACAGCTCTCGAACACATCGCCGGCCAGTTTTCTGCCCAGAGCCTCCGCCATCTGGCTGCGGCAGGCGTTGTGGACGCAGAGGAAGGCCACTTTGGGTCTTTCACGCCCTGCCGCTGAGAAGGGGCAGCGCCTGCCGATACACTGGCTGTTCCGGCTGCTGTAGGGGCAGACAGGGACGGTCCGCTCCATCTCCACCCCCAGATGCTCCCGCGTGAAGTCCACAGCGGCCAGGGCCGCCAGCCAGGAGTCCCGCTTACAGCACCGGGGCCCCCCTGTCCTGCCGATGCTGTCCAGGGCCCGGGCAGTCATGCGGTTGCTCAGTCCCCAGGGCTCCCGGGCCAGGGGCGTGGACTCCGTGGCGATGGCCATGAACTGCCCCGCCCCGATCCCCGCTCCGCAGGCGCCCCAGAAGCCGCAGGCCCCGCCGGGGACGGCCCTGCCCCGGCTGTACATCTCTCGGAGCGCCTTCTCCAGGTCCAGCGCGCCTCCGGCGTTCTTGTAGGCGGTGAGCAGGGCCGCCCCCACCATCACATGGTGCTCCGGGCCGTGCATATGGCAGAAGGGCAGGTCCATCATCCGCCGGAGGATGGACACGGGGTCGGCAGAGCCCTCGGAGAGGCATAGTCCGAAGATGCTGTCCATGCCCTGGGTGTGGCAGTCATTGCAGACATAGTGCCCGTTCACACAGCGGGTCTTGCTGGCCTCTCGTCTGTGGCAGACGGCGCACTCCATGACCTGGTCCCGGACCAGGTACCGCAGCGGCGCCCCGCAGATCAGGCATCCTTCTGTATTCAAGTCTCCATCTCCTCCCATCCCCGCAGCCCGGCCAGCTGTCCGGGCGTGTGGAACCAGTGCTCTCCCTCTTCCATCACGGTGAGCCTGGCGTCATGCCGCCGGACATATGCTTCAACGGTCCGGCGGGCGGTCATATCATCCCGGCCCCCATAGAGGATACGGACGGGGCAGGTCCAGTCGCGGAGCGGATGCGCCCGCACCCAGCACAGGTACTCCCAGGACAGGGTCTGTCCGAACGGGGCGGCGATCTCGCCCCGCTCCCGCAGCTGTCCTTCCGTCGCCCCGGCCCGGCTCAGCATGGTCAGGATCAGCTCCTCCATGTCCAGGATAGGGGAGACCAGAAGGGCGCGGTCCGGCGCATCGAAGGCCAGCATGGCGAAATAAGCGCCGATGCTGTTCGCCCGGAGCGAGATGCTCTTCCAGCGGCGGCCGGCCCAGTCCAGCGCCGCACGGATATCCGGCGCCGCCGTCCACGGGGCCAGCTCCTCGCCCCGGTCCCGGCGCTCTCCATGGCCGGGCAGGTCGATGGAGAGGACCTGATATCCCTTGGGGCAGGCTGTCCGGGCGAAGGTCTCCGCCTCTTCTTTATGGCCCATCTGGCCATGCAGGAACAAATATCCCCGGTCCGCGGGCTCTCCATATAGAGCCGCGGGGATCCCTCCGATCCGGAGTCGTTCGGTCTTCATATCTGTGCTCTCCTGTCTCAACGTGCCGATCTGTCAGGCGGCCTGCGCTGCCGGGCAGGCTCCCGGCCGGAGGCCTGTATCGTCCTTCCTCTCTCAGCCCACACCGCTCCCATATGCTCTATGCGGCTCTGTGGCTGGATCGGGCCCGACTGCCGCATCCAGCGCTCCATCTTCCAGAAGTCCACAATGGAGCGGCTGCGCAGCCTGTGCAAAGTCCGGATGCTGCACCGCCGCCGGCAAACTGGAGCGCTGAAATATATTGGTGCCGTCCGCCTTTTTCGATCAGCAAGGATCTTTTTCCAATGGTAACACATCCTGGATCCACTTTCAACAAAAGGCCCGGATGGTCCGCCTCGAAGCAAGACACAAGGAGGACGGACGATGCCGGAAGATCTGACGCGGACATCGAAACAGCTGCATCTCTCTGGCTCGGTATGGACGGACAAAGAGGAGGGGCCGCGAGCGCCAGCCGTGTGGAGAGCACGGGCGGGATAGGACAAAGCAAAGCGGGACCGGCGCGTAAGGCGGGAGCATCTGCAGCGATGCTCCCGCCTTTACGCATCAATATAGCAAGGATCTTCTGCTCTGTATCGAGATCCTATGAAGTATAGGGTGACGATCCGCGCCGCTGCGATCATAATAATAGACAAATGATACCTGAGGAGGCAAAGCCAATGGATCTGCAAAAGACAGGGCGATCCATCTCCAGCCTGCGAAAAGAACACGGTTGGACGCAGAAGGATCTGGCGGAGCGGGTCGGCGTAACGGATAAGGCTGTGTCTCGCTGGGAGACAGGTCGCGGATCTCCAGATGTGTCCTATTTGACGGCTCTTGCTGATGCATTGGAAGTTTCTATTTCAGAACTTGTCCTGGGGGAGCGGATCGGATCGGCGGGGAAAAACCCTGCTGAGATCGTGGAGCAGGTCGACCAAGCCGTAGTGGATACATTGGAGTTCTCCCGGGAAAACGCAGTCAGAGACCGGGCAGCCGCCGCCGGTATCCTCTTGGTGGGAACTGCTATTTTGCTCTGTGTACTTGGCGTGGTCTATAAGGAGCTTATCCTTTTCTGGTCTGATATCCCTGTTCGCTATCTAGCATATGCGTTGCTGCTCTTTATCATCATCCCTGTTGGAGCGCCTGCCCTCATTCATCGGATACCGTCTGAATGTTTGCGGCTCGATCCCTTCAAAGCATATCTGTCCGCGTCGATCGCGTCTTTTTTGCTCGTCATGATGGGCACCGCGCTTCTCTACCCAGAATTCTATATGTCCCTGACCGATCTTGGCGCGCTTCGGTATGACTTCGATGATACGGCGGTATACGAGATCCTGTTCAAGTTATTGCCGCTCGACTGGGCCCTAACAGTATCTGTAAACACGATCTATGTCGCCTTTCAGACCCTTCGTCTAAAAAAACGATCGCGGCACTCGGCCTGAAACAGCAAGCCTTGAACGCTCTTTGCTCAACGGCAGGAAAGCGCACATGATGGACCAGCCAAGCAAGGATGTCTCCCCCGGAACGGCCGCCCTCTATTTCCGGTCGAGCCGTGGCGATAGCAGGAACGCAGTTCGGATCATCGATATTGGGTCCGAATGGAGCGATCCCATGCCTCTGACCGCCTGCATCGTGACCCCAAGACCGGATCGCCCCTCATTCGTCTGCTTCCCCATACCGGGCAAGGTAGATCTCCTTTGCGGCCTCCTCTGACCCTGTTTTTGCCGCGATCTCATAAAACGCCAGGGTGCTCCGCGAGTGCTCCAGCGCGTTCTGCACAGCGGCCAGCTTCTCTTCCAGCCGTGCGATATGCGCCTGGAAGATGGCGAGGCGCTCGGCCAAGGTCACGTCCCCTTGCTTGACCAGGGACATGAAGTGCCGGATCTCCCGGATCGTCAGCCCAGACTCCTTGAAGCACTCGATAAGGTCGATCGCCTCCAGGTCATGGTCTGAAAAGATACGGTAGCCGGACTCCTTTCGCTGGAGGTCTGGCAGAAGTCCCTCTTTGTCGTAGTATCGGATGGTCGGGATGGACAGGCCGGTCATCTCTGAGACCTTTTTGATGGTGTAGTTCATACAGATCGCCCCTTCGGGTGCAGGATAGCGAAAAAAAGGGCGCTCCGTCAAGAAAAAAGGGGTTGACTCTCAAGTTTACTTTACCCTTATACTTAACGCTGAAAAGGGGCTGTTTTACAGCCGTAGATACGATGAGAGGACGGGTCGGCAAGTATGCAGTATAACGTATTTGACGGTATCCAGCTGTCTCAGCTGGGCATGGGGGCGATGCGCCTGCCCCAGACAGGACCAGGGTCTGCAAAGCCCATCGATGAGCCGAGAGCCACGGAGCTGATCGACTGCTGTATCTCCCTCGGGTCAACTACTTTGACACGGCGTACATCTACCACATGGGACAGTCCGAGGTGTTCCTGGGCAAGGCGCTGAAGAGGTATCCCCGGGACAGCTTTTATGTAGCCGACAAATTCAATGTGCAGGCGGAGCCGGACTACAAAAAGCAGTTTACCAAGCAGCTGGAACGGCTCCGGATGGACCGCGTCGACTTCTATCTGCTCCATGGGGTGACGGACAAGCTGATCTCTGACTATCTGGACCACGGTGCGCCGGAGTACTTCCGGGAGCAGAAGTGCCGGGGGAAGATCAAGTATTTCGGTTTCTCCTTCCACGGCTCCCCCGATGCCTTGCGGCAGATGCTGGCCCGGGGGCCCTGGGACTTCGTGCAGATCCAACTGAACTACTACGACTGGTTCCACGGGACGGCCCGGGAGCAGTATGAGCTCCTCCGGGAACACGACATCCCCATCATGGTGATGGAACCGGCCCACGGCGGGATGTTGGCCGACCTGCCCGACGTGGGCCGGGATCTTCTGTTGAGTGCCAAGCCCGACGCTACGGCAGCATCGTGGGCTTTCCGGTTCCTGCGGACGCTGCCGGGGATCGCCGTGGTTTTGAGCGGGATGTCGGATCTGGCTCAGGTAGAGGACAACATCCAGACCTTCTCGGACGGCAGGCTTTTGTCTGAGCAGGAGCTCTCTCTGGTTCGGCAGGTCAGCGATGTGATCCACGGCCTCTACGCGGTGCCCTGCACGAGCTGCCGCTACTGCTGCGCCGGCTGTCCACAGCAGTTGGACATCCCCTTCCTGCTTGCCGCTTATAACGAATACAAGACCGGCGGAGAAAAAGAGCTGTCCTCCTGGCGCCTGGCCCGGCTGGGCGCCCTGCCGGAGGCCAAGCAGCCCTCCGCCTGCATCGGCTGCGGCGTATGCACTGCCCACTGCCCCCAGGGCCTGGACGTGCCCGCCTATATGAAAGAGATGGCATCGTTCCTGTAAGCGGCCGGACTCCTGGATATTGGACAGGAACTATCAGATCGCAGGTGACAAGGGACTTGCACAGGTTTTGATCCCTTCCCTGATCGAGCGGGGATACAAGTCATTTGGGCTCCGAACATAAGTTCAAGATCTGCCGGCCGACAAACAAAAGAGACGCCCGTATCCAGCACTACGATCCAGAGATATCTTGGAAGGTCTATAGATCGGTCATTTCCTCATGCTTGCAGGATACGAAAAGTTTGCTCAACAGGTCCAACCTTGCGGTCTCAAAGATACCTCCCACTGCTTGAAGGGGACCTCATACGGGCAGTCGGATGGACGGCCATCCCTTTCCCCTTCAAGTATTTGCGTGAATGGAGGCCGCGACAGGGATAAAGTCAAGATCTACATCGCCGATACAAAGAATACACGGGACGCGCCT
>DWZK01000127.1 GCA_019117605.1 Candidatus Intestinimonas stercoravium
GATGGTATATATTGATTTATTTCTATTTTTGTTATATATTCAAATAAAAACAGGGATATGGTATTTGGATGTCGAAACAGGATGAATAGGAGTTATAGGCGACATGATGACACTGCTGCTCGTTACCAAAATGCCGGAGGTCCAACAGATCTACTTTGAGGACCTGAACGAGGTCTTTGGCGGATATCTGGACATACAGCTCTGCACCCATGCCGATGAACTGGCCCCTTTCGAGCGCTCCAGCGGCATCTCTCAGGCGGATATCGTGCTCATCACCAATCCCTACTCCTTTCCGCAGGCCAGGCGGCAGATGAAGCCCACCGCCCAGATCGTGAATCTGGACTTCACCTTTCAAAAGGAGAAGGTGGAGGCGCTGCGCCGTTTCCCGGTCGGGACCGAGGCCCTCGTCTGCACGCCTTTCTATTCCACGTCCCATCAGATCGTCAGGACGCTGTACGAGTCCGGCGTGACGAACCTCAACCTCTATATCGACTACAGGGAGAACCCAAATATCTCCGGGAAGCAGTTCTCTCTGGCGCTGACCGAGTGGGGCCGGCCCCATCCCCCGGAGATCCCGCATCACTTCGACCTGGGGATACCGAAGCTGGCCCTCCCGACGCTGCTGGACATCGCCGCCAAGGCCGACATCCTCTGCGATGCGCTGGAGGACAGGATCGAACAGTTCTGCAGATCCATCGCGACTCCCGTCAACTACATCTCCTATTTTTATGACACCTCAGCCCTCGCCACCCTGCAATTCAAAACGCTGATGGGATGTATCGATCACGCCATCGCTGTCTATGACCAGGACGGCAGGATCATCAATCACAATCAGAATCTCGTGGAGCTTTTCGATCTCCCGCCCCATCTTATGACACAGCGCATCGACGAACTCGTTCCAGATGAATATTTTCAGAAGCTCATACGCTCTGACCGCCCGGTGCAGGACCAGCTCTATACCATCAAGGCCACCGGAAGGAACGTGGTCATATCCAAGCGGAGAGTGAACAGGAACGCCTCTTCCAGGAACATCTACATCCTCATCGTAAAGGATGTCACCGAGCTGACCGATCTCGAGGCCTCTCTCCGCCGCCAGATCGCAAAGCACGGTCACCTGGCCAGGTACACCTTCGCGGACATCAAGGGAGAGAGCCCCAGCATCGTGCGCTGTGTCGAGAAGGCAAAGCGGATCGCGCGCATCGATAAGCCCACGTTGATCATCGGCGAGAGCGGCACGGGCAAGGAGTTGTTCGCGCAGTCCATCCACAATGCCTCCAAGCGGTCCAAGTTCCCCTTTGTCGCGATGAACTGCGCCGCGATCCCTGAGACGCTGTTGGAATCCGAGCTCTTTGGATACGAGGAGGGCGCCTTTACCGGTGCGCGGCGGGGCGGCAAAGAGGGCCTGTTCCAGATGGCCCACCGTGGGACCCTGTTCCTGGATGAGATCGGCGAACTGCCGCTCCTCACCCAGGCAAAGCTCCTTCGCGTGTTGGAAGAGAGGGAGATCATGCGTGTGGGCGGCGATGAGATCGTCTCGGTAGATGTGCGCATCATCGCCGCTACGAACCGTGACCTGAGAGCGCTGGTCAAGAGGGGGGATTTCCGTCTGGACCTGTACTACCGGCTCAACACCCTCATCATCGATATCCCGCCCCTGCGGGAGCGCAGGGGGGATATCTCCTATCTCATCGCGGAGTTTCTGGGTGGGAACAGCGCCGAACGGCACACGTTCGATCCCTGCGTGTGGGACTTCCTCCTCTCCTATGACTGGGAGGGGAACGTGCGGGAGCTGCGCAACTGCATCGAATATATGGACAGTATCGGCGGAGCGCATCTCACCGCGGAAGACCTCCCCGACTATATCACGGAGGACTACTTGCGTTTCAGCCGATCCGCCGCCAAAAGATATGCCCCCGACCCGAGCTCCCATGGTCTGGATCCTCAGGTCGTTTTATCTGTGATGCAGCTTTTGAAGAAGGGGCCCATGGGGCGCTATGGGCTTTTCCATGCATTGGAGCGGGAACGCCCCGATGTCACAGAGTATCAAGTGCGCAAGGTCCTCCATTTCCTGGTCCAAAATGGATATGTGCTCTCTCACCGCGGCCGGAGCGGGTGTTCCCTCACCCCACAGGGGGAGGCCTTCCTTTTGAAGGCCCATGAGGCCCGGTCCCGGTAGCTCCATGGGGCCGCGTCCTCCTGCTCCTGCGCCGCCGTGGGCGGATCCAGATCTGAGGTGTGTTCTAGATGAAAAGAGTCCTGTTTCTTCTGCTCCTATGCCTCTGCCTCCTCCCCACCGCCGCCCGGGCGGACACGGGGCCGAAGCCCCAGCTCACCATCTATGTAGAACATCCGCCGGAGGAGCCCTACTACCTCGACCTCCTGATCCCAGAGGAGGAGGGGGGCAGCTATGACAACTTGTCCGGCGGCAGCTATGACACCGCCATCCTCTCCCACCTCCACGACTGGGAGGGAGAGGGCTGGTATCCCGCCTTCGCCGGGGGCACCAAGGCCCCTCTCTTCGGAGACATCGTCCCGGAGGAGGGCAACGTCTTCCGGTTCACCTATTTCGGGCTGCCGGAGACCTTCCGCATCGCCGCAGCCACAGCGGACGGCGGTCAGGCCACGGCTGAGACCTTCACCCGCACTGCTTTCTACACCGATCTGACCTACGACTTCGCCTCCAACACCCTCTCCCGCGCCACGCCAGGCTGGCTGGCCTGGCTGATCCAGCTCCTGTCCACCCTGGTCCCCACCTTAGTGGCGGAGGGGCTCCTGCTCCTCCTCTTCGGTTTTTCCCTGCGGGAGAACTGGGCCCTCTTCCTGCTCGTCAACCTGGCGACCCAGGCGGTCCTCCACCTGGTGGTGGGCACAGGCTTCGTCACCCTGGCCAGCAGCTTCGCCTTCTATCTGGTCATCATGGTCCCGGCGGAGGCGGTGGTCTTCGCCCTGGAGGCACTGGCCTATGCCTTCCTCCTCAGAGGAGGCGGCCGCAGGCGGAGGGTGCTCTATGCGCTGGCCGCCAATACCGCCAGCATGGCGCTGGGGTTCCTGGCCCTCCAGCCTGTCATCCCGGTGCTCAGGGCCCTCTGATACGTCTCCATATGCGCCCGGGGCGGTCCCTTTCCGGGGCCGCCCCTTTTTTCCTATTTTACAAATGTCCACCCATGGGGTATAATATGGATAAAGATCATTTTTGAGGTGTTCCCGTGAAAAAAGCTTTGTTCTCCCTGCTCCTCTCCTCCCTGCTGCTCCTCTCCGCCTGCGGCGGCGGACAGCCTTCCTCCTCCGGGGATACGGAGGAGGGGACCCTGCACATCCTGTGCACCACCTATCCCGTCTATCTCTTCACCACCGCTGTCACCGAGGGAGTGGAAGGGGTGGAGGTCTCCCGGCTCATCGACCAGCAGATCTCCTGCCTCCATGACTATACCCTGACCGTCAACGATATGAAAGCCATCGAGGCGGCGGACATGATCGTCCTCAACGGCGCGGGCCTGGAGGACTTCATGTCGGACGCCCTGGCCGCCTCCGACGCCCCGACGATCGACTGCTCGGAAGGGGTGGCCCTCCTCCCGGCCCTGGGCCACGAGGGGCACGACCACGACACTGCGTACGACCCCCACATCTGGATGGACCCGGAGCGGGCGGCCCAGATGGTGGCGAACATCGGCACAGGCCTGGCGGCCCTGGACCCGGACCATCAGGACACATACAGCCAGAACGCGCAGGCGGCCCTCGACGCCCTGGACAGCGGCCTGGAGGGGACGGAGGCCCTGGCGGACCTCCCCCTCATCACCTTCCATGACGGGTTCCAGTACTTCTCCCAGGCCACCGGCCTGGACCTGCTGAAGGCCATCGAGGAGGAAGAGGGATCCGAGGCCAGCGCCGCTGAGATCCTGGAGATCGTGGAGCTGGTCCGCTCTCGCGATATCCCCGCCATCTTCACCGAGAAGAACGGCTCCGATGCCACCGCCCAGGCCATCGCCCGGGAGACCGGCTGCGCCGTCTATCAGCTGGACATGATCATGAGCGGCGATGGGAGCGGCATCCAGCCCTATATCGACGCCATGGACCGGAATATCGACACTCTTTTGGAGGCCCTGGCATGAGCGTACACAAGCATGACGATCTCCCCGCCGGGGCGGGCTGTTCCCGGGCCTGCTGCCTCCGGGCGGAGGGCCTGGGGGTCACCGCCGGGGACCAGGTGATCCTCCACGACGTGGATTTCCACCTCCACTGCGGAGAGATCACCGCCCTCATCGGCCCCAACGGGGCGGGCAAGTCCACCCTCTTCAAGACCATCCTGGGCCAGCTGCCCCACACCGGCTCCATCGACTTCCAGCAGGCAGGGGGAAGGCATACCCGCCCCCTGATCGGCTATGTGCCCCAGAGCCCCAGTTTCGACCGGGGCGACCCGGTGAGCGTCCTGGACCTCTTCGCCGCGGCCATCAGTGCCTGGCCCGTGTTCCTCCCCGCCCCCAAAAGCCTGCGGGAGCGGGTGCGGCAGTGCCTCAGCCGGGTCCACGGGGAGGGCCTCATGTATAAGCGGGTGGGGGCCCTGTCCGGCGGCGAGCTCCAGCGGGTGCTCCTGGCCATGGCCCTGGAGCCCATCCCCCACATCCTCATCCTGGACGAGCCCCTCTCCGGCGTGGACATCGAGGGAGAGCGGCAGCTTTTGGATATGCTGGACGAGGTCCGCACCCAGTACGACCTGTCCATCCTCCTCTCCACCCACGATTTCGCCACGCTGGAGGAGTACGCCGACAAGGTCATCCTCCTCCAGAGCACGGTGCTGGCCGCCGGGACGCCCCGGGAGGTCCTGACCTCTCGGGCCTTCCAGGACGTGTTCCACCTGTCTCTGGGAAGGGGGGGGAGCTGATGGACCTCTGGTATGCCCTGACCGGCCTGCTCCCCTTCGAGTGGGCGGGGCCCTACTTCATGAAGAACGCCCTGCTGGCGGTGCTGGTGATCTCCCCCCTCTTCGGCATCCTCTCCACCATGGTGGTGGAGAGCCGTATGTCCTTCTTCTCCGACGCCCTGGGCCACTCCGCCTTCACCGGCATGGCCATCGGCGCCCTGGCCGGGACCGTGGTCCCCCTCTTCGCAGGGGCCGACCCCATGTGGTTCGCCGTGGCCTTCGCGGTGGCCTTCGCCTTCCTCTTCACCTATGTGCGCCGCAAGACCCATATGGCGAGCGACACGGTCATCGGCGTCTTCTCCTCCACCGCCGTGGCTCTTGGCATCTTTTTGGCCACCTTCGGCGGGGGCAGCTTCACCCAGTTCAACGCCCTGCTCATCGGCGACATCCTCAGCGTGGAGCCCGCCAAGGTGGGGCTCCTGGCCCTCATCCTGGTGCTGGTGGTGGTGCTGTGGGCCCGCTCGTTCAACCACCTGATGCTCTCCTCCATCCACCCCGCTCTGGCGGACAGCCGGGGCATCCAGGTCTTCTGGCAGGAGGCCCTCTTCTCCGCGGCCATCGCGGTGGTGGTGACGATCTCCATGACCTGGGTGGGCCTGCTGGTCATCAACTCCCTGTTGGTGCTCCCCGGCGCGGCCGCCCGGAACGCCGCCCGGAACATGCCCCAGTACCACCTCATCTCCCTGGTCGCCGCTCTCGTGGCAGGTGTGGCGGGGCTGCTCACCTCGTACTATATCGGCTCCTCTGCAGGGGCCTCCATCACTCTCTATCTGGCGCTCTTCTTTGCCGTCACTTTCTGCCTGCGCGGAAAGGTCAGATGATATCCCGCCTCAGGGCCATCATTCACACAGGAGGTATCAAAGATATGGCAACGCTACTGTTCCAGGGGCACGCCAGCTGCCGTCTCATCACCCGCACCGGAAAAGTCATCTACATCGACCCCTTTGCTGGAGAAGGGTACGATCTGCCCGCAGATCTGGTGCTCATCACCCATGAGCACCACGACCACAACGACCTGAGCAAAGTGACCCAGGGGCCCGACTGCGTGGTCATCCGCTCCGCCGACGCCCTGGCCGGCGGACAGTACCACAGCTTCGACGCCGCCGGCATACACATCCAGGCGGTCCCCGCCGGGAACCGGAACCACAGCCCCAAGGAGTGCGTGGGCTATATCCTGACACTGGACGGCGTCACCCTCTACCACGCCGGAGATACCTCTACCATGCCCCATATGAGCGTCCTCTCCCCCCGGAAGCTGGACTGGGTGCTCCTGCCGGTGGACGGGGTGTACAACATGGACCCCGCCGAGGCCAGCACCTGCGCCCGCCGGATCGGCGGCAAGCACACCATCCCCATCCACACCGACCCCAGCTATGCGTATGACCGCACACAGGCGGACCGTCTCAACTGCCCGGGCAAGTTCCTGCTGGAACACGGCCGGAGCATCGAACTGTGAAGCCCCAGGCGGTCCGGCCCGCAAGGGCCGGACCGCCTGGCTTCGCGCGCGATCCATATAAAAAAGGCGTATGGCCGCTGGCCATACGCCTTTTCTCATCTCGTCTGATCAGGGGACCTCGAGTCCGCTGTTCACTCCTCGTCCTCGTGATCGCAGCCACAGCCGCAACCGCAGCCGTCCTCATCCTCATCGGACACGGCGAACTGGCTGTGGCAGTTGGGGCACTCGATCACACCGGCCTCCAGCACGTCCTCGTCGATGACCAGGGGCTGCTCGCAGTTGGGGCACTCCACCTCGAAGAAGTCCTCGTCCTCATCGCAGCAGCACTCGTCGTCCTCGTCCTCGTCATCGTCGCCGAACACGGCCTCTTCCACGTCCGCCAGATCGTCGGACACGGCGTCCAGCTCCTCGCCCAGGGCGGTGGCGTTCTCTTCCAGGTCCTCGATGGACATGCCCATCTCTTCCAGGATATCGATCATGACGGAGATCAGCTTGCCCTCTTTGGACTTCTCGGTGTCGATGGCCAGGCCGTCGGCCAGCCCCTTCAGATAAGCGACTTTCTCAGTGATCGTCATAGCGCATCCTCCTTTTGACTGGGGTATAGGCGGGCATACCGCCGGGACTTACTTCTTGCAGCGCTCCAGGTACTCGCCGGTGCGGGTGTCGATCTTGATCTTGTCACCGGGGTTGATGAAGAGGGGCACCTTGATCTCGGCGCCGGTCTCCACGGTGGCGGGCTTGGTGACGTTGGTGGCGGTGTCGCCCCGGAAGCCGGGATCGGTCTCGGTGACCTCCAGCTCCACGAAGGTGGGGGGCTCCACGGAGAAGATCTTGCCCTTGTAGCTGTTGAGCTTGCAGCTCATGTTCTCCTTGACGAAGCGGAACCCGTCGCTGAGGGTATCCTTGCTCACGGGCACCAGGTCGTAGGTCTCCGGGTCCATGAAGTAGTACAGGTCGCCGTCGTTGTAGCTGTACTCCATGTCCTTGCGCTCCACATAGGCGGACTCGAACTTGGCGGTGGGGTTGAAAGAGGTCTCGGTCACAGCGCCGGTCATCACGTTCTTCATCTTGGTGCGCACGAAAGCGGCGCCCTTGCCGGGCTTCACATGCTGGAACTCCACGACCTGCATGACCTGACCGTCCATCTCGAACGTCACACCGTTACGGAAATCACTGGCAGTAATGGGCATTGGTATTCATCCTCCAAGCGTTCTTTTCTCACGCCGGAAGGGCACCCCCCGGCGCATATCGATCAATCTAAATCATTTTACCCTATTCTTTCCCATATTGCAAGGGCTTTTCCCGTTTTCAGAGGATGATCAGCTCTTTCGGCGATCTTGTGATGTCGATGCAGCCGTCCTCTGTCAAGATCGTCACATCCTCGATACGGACGCCGAACCTGCCGGGCAGATAGATGCCCGGCTCCGCCGAGACCACGGCGCCCACCGGCATCAGCGTCTCGTCCCGCATATTGGCGTTGGGGGACTCGTGGATCTCGATGCCCACGCTGTGGCCGTAGCCGTGGCCGAAGTTTTCCCCGTAGCCCGCGTCCTCGATGACCTTCCGGGCGGCGGCGTCGATGCTCTTGCCGGTGACCCCCGCCCGGGTGGCGGCGATGCCCGCCTTCTGGGCCTCCAGCACGATGGCGTACACCTTCTTCATCTCGTCGGTGGGCTCTCCCAGGGCCACCGTGCGGGTCATATCGGAGCAGTAGCCCCCGTACTTGCATCCGAAGTCCATGGTGATGAAGTCGCCCCGCTGCACCTTGCGGGCGCTGGGGACGGCGTGGGGCTTGCTGCCGTTGGGGCCGGAGGCCACGATGGGGTCGAAGGACATCTTCTCCGCCCCCAGTCGGAGCATCTCGTACTGGAGCCGGGCGGCGATCTCCTGTTCGGTCATGCCGGGCTGGATGAACTTGCAGATGAGGTCGAAGGCCAGATCGGTGATCTCCTGGGCCTTGCGCATCCGGTCGAGCTCCTCCTGATCCTTGGCGGCCCGGAGCCCGTCCACCAGAGCCTGGGCGGGGACCAGCTGGGCGGTGAGCCCCTCCTCCCACGACTGATAGGCGGCCACGGACAGATAGCCCTCCTCGAAGCCCAGCTTCTTGATGCCGCACTGGTCGATGACCTCCTGGACCATGGCCCGGTAGTTGCGGCTGTGGCCGGTCATGGCGATCTCCGCCCCGCCGATCAGGGCATGGGCGGCCTCGATATAGCGGGAATCGGTAAAGTAGAAGGACTTCTCCGGGGTGACCACCACGTTGCCCTCCCCGTGAAAGCCCACGGCGTAGAACTCGCCCGGCTCGCTGTTGAGCAGCATGGCGTCGATGCCGTATTCCGGCAGCTTTGCCGCGATCTGTTTCAGATGATCCATGGTAAAGACTTCCTTTCTTCGTATATATCCTCTGATGCGCGCCCGGCAGGGGCCCGCGCCTCAGCGCTGTGCGTCCGCCAGGCTGCGCCGGTAGGCCGCCTGCATGGCCAGAGCGTCCACGTCCTGGGTCCCCGCCGACTCGCAGATGACGGTGGGGCTCCACCCCCGGCGGGCCAGCTCCTCCATCAGGGGGAGCGGATCGGGGCCGAAGTCGCTCTGGTCGAAGGTCAGGTGCAGCTTCTCCCCGCCGTTGGGGGTGAAGGCGATCTTGGAGAAGTGGCTGTGGAAACGGGCGGCCCGGTCGGGCCCCAGCTGCGCCTCCACCCGGTCCAGCATGCGCACAGTGGCCTCGTATCCCTCCAGCTCCCCCAGGGAGCGGGCATAGAGGTGCCCGAAGTCGATGCAGGGCAGCAGGCGCTCGTCCAGCTGGCACAGCTCCAGCACCTCGTCCAGGTCCCCCAGCTGGTTGATCTTGCCCATCGTCTCGGGACAGAGGGCGATGTGGCCGTATCCCTCCCCGTCGCAGGCCCGGATCGCCTCCCGCAGGGTGTCCCTGGCGATATCCAGGGCCTCCCGGCGGGTCCGCTTCATCAGGGCCCCGGTGTGGATGGTGATCCGGTCCGCCCCCATCCATCCGGCGGCCTGGCAGGAGGCCAGGATATAGTCGATGGTCTTCTTCCGGCTCTCCGGATCCGGGTTGGCCAGGTTGATGAAATACGGGGCGTGGAGAGAGAGCTTTATCCCGTGGGCCCGGGCCGCCGCTCCCACCGCCCGGGCCGTCTCCTCGCTGACCCGCACGCCCTTGCCGCACTGGTATTCGAAGGCGTCCAGTCCCCGCTCCGCCAGCCAGGCCGGGTACAGGTCCGAGCGCTTCCCCTTATAGTTGTCCGCCTGTCCGGCGGGCCCGAAACGCGCAGCCATGGCCGCCGCCTCCTCCCATATCGGATATCGCCCTATCCCTTCCGCCTGCCCAGGGCCCGGAAGGGCTCCTCCACGGCGTAGCGGAGATAGCGTCCCGGGTTCCCCCGGAGCTGGATGGGCTCCACCATGAGGGCCTTCACCCCCGCCCGCCGGGCGCCCAGGATGTCGGTGAAGAGCTGGTCGCCCACCATGGCAGTCTCCTCCGGGGCCATGCCCATCTGCTCCATGGCCGCCCGGAAGCCCCTGGTCCCCGGCTTTCCGGCGTGGCCCAGGTAGGGGACGTCCAGGGCTTCCGCATAGTGGCGCACCCGGACCGGCTTCCTGCTGTTGGAGAGGAGGAAGAGGACCACGCCTGCATCCTCCAGCTCCCTCCGCCAGGCCAGCACCGCCGGCTCCGGGTCCGGCTGGCCGTACCGGGCCAGGGTATTGTCCAGGTCCGCCAGCAGCAGCCCGATCCCCTGGGCGGCCAGCTTCGCCCCCGTGATCTCGAAGATGGAGCGGTACACCCGGTCTGGTATGAGTGAAAAAGGCATTACGACACCTCATGAAAACAGTCTTGTCCGCATAGAGTATACGGCGGCCCGGCCTGTGCCCGGCCCTCTCTGCCCTCGATGCGGCTGGATCGGCAGAGAGTATTATATCAACTTCCAGGAGAACGAACAAGGGGGAACGCCCACATGCGTGAAAAAACCGATCTCATCTTGGCTGTGACGCCCGCCGAGCTCTCGGCCGCCAGGTCTTTCCACCTGCCTCTGGCCCATGTGGCCTATCGGATAGGGGGAGGCCCACATCTGTACCGGGACCAGTCTCCCCTCCCCCTGCGGGGCGGCTGGATGGTCATCGGGGATGCCGGCTTCGACGGGCGGGGGGACCCCGCCCCCTTCTGCCAGGAGGTGCTGCGGGAGTGCGCCGCCCGGGGCTTTACCGGGGTGATCTGCGACTTCGAGGGGCATCTCCCCCTGCTGGGGCGCATCGTGTCCGCCCTCTCCCCCCTGCTGGCCGGCAAGGGCTGGACCCTCTGTGTCAGCGAACAGTATGGGACCAGCTCCGGCACCGCCAAGGTCCTCATCCCCACGGCCCTGTCGGGCGGCTCTCTCCGGCAGCGGCTGGAAGAGGCCGCCGCCCAGTATGGCCCCGGCCGGGTGGTGTTGGCCGTGGAGCGGGTGGCCCAGGACTTCTTCCTCCCCTCTCCCACCGGCCAGGGCGTCCCCCTTACCCAGGAGGCCCTCCGCCGGAAGCGCCAGGAGCTGGACCCCTCCATCTTCTTCTCCAATGAGCTCTGCGCCCACTACTTTACTTATATGAGCCGCCAGAGCGGCGCCCACTTCGTGCTCTTCGACGACGCCTCCTCCATCCGGAAAAAGCTGGCCCTGGCGCGGTCCCTGGACATCGCGGCGGCGGTGCTCCCCTTCCGGGATATGGCAGACCTGCTGCCCGCCCTGTCGTCTTGACGGGCGCCGGCTTTTCTGGTATAGTATCCCTCCTATCTCACTGAGAGGAAAAACAGAGAGAGGAGGATGACCTATGCTCGTGCCCATCCAGTCCTGGACCCAGGACTTCGTCCGCCGCCTTTTGGAGGACTTTCCCGGCCAGGTGGTCTTCGTCGGCCTTCAGGGGAGCTACCGCCGGGGAGAGGCCACCGGGGAGAGCGATATCGACATGGTGACCGTGCTGGAGCGGGTGGGTCCGGAGGAGCTGCGGATCTATCGGGACCTGGTTCGGAGCCTGCCCTTTGGAGAGCGGGCCTGCGGCTTCCTCTGCGGCCGGGAAGAGCTCTCCGCCTGGCCGCCCTTCGACCTGCTCCAGCTGGTCCTGGACACCCGTCCCCTCTACGGCTCCATACAGGACCTGGGCGCCTTCTCCGCCGCCGACCTGGAGGAGGCCGTCCGGGTGGGGGCATCCGCCCTCTACCACGCCGCAGTGCACAGCTATCTCTACGCCCCCCGGCTGGGTGAGGTCCTGCCCGGCCTGGAGAAGAGCCTCTTCTTTTTGATCCGGCTGGAGGAGAAGCGGAGGACGGGCCGCTGGCCGGACACCCGGCGGGAGGCGGCGGCCCTGGCCGGTCCTCTTCCCGAGGAGGCCGAGGCGCGCTGCGCCCAGATCGTCCGCTTGGCCTCTTCCTATCTGAAAGGCTCCGTCCCCTCCTGATGGGGCGACAAAAAGCCCAGCGCCGAGACGGCGCTGGGCTTCTGCTATATCAATAGAACTTCTTCCGGTTTTTGCGGGCGGCCTCAGACTTCTTGCGGCGCTTGACGCTGGGACTCTCATAGTGCTCACGCTTGCGCACCTCGGCCAGCACCCCGGACTTGGCGCAGCTGCGCTTGAAACGCTTCAGCGCGCTCTCCAGAGACTCGTTCTCTCTCACATGGACTTCCGACATCTATTTCCCCTCCCTCCGTAGTGATGGGGGACCATCACATAAAGGGCCATATTTATGGCTTTAACAGTAGTATTATATGAGATTTTTCTCCACTTGTCAAGCACACATTTCTTCCACGCGCCGCTTCACAACATCCTGGCATATGTGATGGCGGAATAACCGGATCATATCCCGCGAAACAGCCTGATATATGGAGGATATCCCACATTTTTCATGCCGATCTCAGTTCTATAGGAAAAGATCTTCATGCCTTCGGCTTCAGGACCACGTTCACCAGCTTGTTCTTGACCACGATCGTCTTGACCACCTGCATGGTCTCCAGCATCTTGGCCACCTTGTCCAGGGCCAGGGCCGCGTCGATGCAGGTCTGCTCATCGCTGTCCATGGGGACCACCACCGTGCCCTTGAGCTTGCCGCCCACCTGGACGGCCAGGGTGACCTCGGCCTCGATTGTCTTGCTCTCGTCATAGGTGGGCCAGGGCTGGAGGCAGGCCATGCCGCCCCGCTCCCCGGCATAGCCCATGGTCTCCCAGAGCTCCTCCACCATGTGGGGGGCGAAGGGGGAGAGCATCAGCAGCAGGGCGGCATAGTCGCCCCGAGAGCAGCCGTTGGCGTAGAAGTCGTTGACCAGGGCCATGAGCGCGGCGATGGCGGTGTTGAACTTCATGGCCTCGATGTCCTGAGAGACCTTCTTGATGGTGCGGTGTACCGCCCCCTCGTTGGCGGGGGTGTAGTCCGGGTTGTCCGTGACCTGCTCGGAGAGGTTCCACACCCGGTCCAGGAAGCGCTTGCAGCCCTTGACCGCGTTGTCGCTCCAGGCGGCGGCCTTCTCGAAGTCGCCGATGAACATGATATAGAGGCGCATGGTGTCCGCGCCGTACTGGGCCACCACGTCGTTGGGATTGATGACGTTGCCCCGGCTCTTGGACATCTTCTCGCCGCCCTCGCCCAGGATCATGCCGTGGCTGGTGCGCTTCTGATAGGGCTCCTTGGTGGGGACCACGCCGATGTCGTAGAGGAACTTGTGCCAGAACCGGCTGTAGAGCAGGTGCAGGGTGGTGTGCTCCATGCCGCCGTTGTACCAGTCCACGGGGGACCAGTAGTCCAGCGCCTCTTTGGACGCCAGGGCCTTGTCGTTGTGGGGGTCCATATAGCGCAGGAAATACCAGGAGGAGCCCGCCCACTGGGGCATGGTGTCGGTCTCCCGCCGGGCGGGGCCGCCGCAGCAGGGGCAGGTGGTGTTCACCCAGTCCGTCATCTTGGACAGGGGGCTCTCGCCGTCGTCGGTGGGCTCGTAGCTCTCCACATCGGGGAGGATCAGGGGGAGCTGGTCCTCGGGCAGGGGCTGCCAGCCGCACTTGTCGCACCAGACCATGGGGATGGGCTCGCCCCAGTAGCGCTGGCGG
>DWZK01000128.1 GCA_019117605.1 Candidatus Intestinimonas stercoravium
AGCGAGGTGAAGCCCGAGGAGTACAACGCGTTCTACAAGGAGAAGTTCGGCGACTGGGAGGATCCCCTGGCGGTCATCCATGTGAAGGCCGAGGGCGCGGTGGAGTACACCGCCCTCCTCTTCATCCCCGCCCACGCCCCCTTCGACTACTATAGCCGGGACTATGAGAAAGGGCTCCAGCTCTACTCCTCGGGGGTGCTCATCATGGACAAGTGCGCCGACCTGGTGCCCGACCACTTCTCCTTCGTCCGCGGCGTGGTGGACTCCCCCGACCTGTCTCTGAACATCTCCCGCGAGATGCTCCAGCATACCCGGGTCCTCCAGGTCATCTCCACCAACCTGGAGAAGAAGGTGAAGGCGGAGCTCCTCAAGCTCCAGAAGGACGGCGGGGAGAAATATGCCAAGTTCTGGACCGCCTTCGGCCGCCAGATCAAATACGGCGTGGTGGCCGACTACGGCGCCCATAAGGACCTCCTCCGGGACCTGCTCCTCTTCTGGTCCTCCAAGGAGGGGAAGGACACCACCCTGGCCGCCTATAAGGAGCGGATGCCGGAGGAGCAGCAGTATGTCTATTACCTCCAGTCGGAGAGCGTGGAGCAGGCGGCGAAGCTGCCCCAGGCCGAGCGCATCCTGGACAGGGGGTATGAGATCCTCTACCTCACCGAGGAGGTGGACGAGTTCGTCATGAACGCCCTGGGCGAGGTGGACGGCAAGGCCATCAAGAACGTCAGTGACGACGACGCCCTCCCCGAGAGCGACGAGGAGAAGGCCCAGGCGGAGAAGCAGGCCGAGGAGAACAAGGATGTACTGGACTTCGTCAAAGAGGTCCTGGGGGACAGGGTCAAGGAGGTCCGCGTCTCCAAGATCCTCAAGACCGCCCCTGTCTGTATGACCGCCGACGGCCCCATCTCCCTGGAGATGGAGAAGTACTTCCAGAAGGTGGACCCCAACGCCGCCAAGGACATGAAGGCCCTGCGGGTGCTGGAGCTCAACCCCGCCTCCGGCGCCTTCGCCGCCCTCCGCTCCGCCATGGAGGAGGACCGGGAGAAGGCCAAGACCTATGCGGAGATCCTCTACCAGCAGGCCCTGCTCATCGCCGGCTTCCCCCTGGAGGACCCCGCCCGGTATGCTGAGATGGTCTGTTCCCTCATGAAGTGAGCCCGCTGGACACGGGCCCGGGACAGACCGGCAGATACGCCTTCGGAGCTGTTATGACAGCCCCGGAGGCGTATTCTCTTATTTGCACGAAAATATTGGTACTACCATTTTATTTTTGTTGATTTCTACATCCGTAACCGTTTTTATCTTCAATCGAAAGTATCATATCCTTCGATTTTTAGTCAACCTGCCAATTGTATCCGCCCCGGCTCCATGGTATACTTCAAGCTGTCAGGAGGATGACGCCCCGCCATTCTCTGACAGCGATGATCCCGATGGGATCCACACAAACTATGTTATCAAAAGAAAAGGAGGCCATGACTTATGGTGATCCCCGTGCAATTCGATTCTGTAGAGGAGCTTCAGGCTCTTCAGCGTCTGGCCTGTGAGGCCGAAGAGGACGTGTTCCTGCACTCTCCGGACGGCAAGATCATGGTGGACGCCAAGTCCTTCATCGGACTGTTCACCCTGGACTTCAGCAAGCCCGTGGATGTGGTGACCGAGTCCCCCTATATCATCCACGCGCTGACCTGCCGCAAGTAAGCGGCTCTCCGGTCCGAGGACGGACCGTCCAAATGCGGAGAGCGCCCACCTCTGAGATAGAGGTGGGCGCTCTTATTTTGTCTTTTCCGGGGCTGCTCCATGGGCGGCAGAGAACTTATGACCGGATCCCCCTTGACACATGTCCGAGATTGGATATAATATGTATGTACGAAATCGTACATCAAGGAGTTGAAGACATGCACTACCTGACCGGGGAACAGTATACCTATCTGGCCGGTGAGATCAACGCGCTCTATCACGAGGCCGCGGTGAAGGCGGGCATCTCGGACAGCGTACAGAACATCTTGTACGCGATCTGCGAGCGGGGGGACCGCTGCCCCCAGAGCGAGATCTGCAAGCTGACTGGCATCAGCAGGCAGACGATCAATTCGGCGGTCCGCAAGCTGGAGCGGGACGGGATCGTCCGTCTGGAGCAGGGCAAGGGGAGGAACACCGTCGTCTGCCTGACGGAAGAGGGCAAACGGTTCGCGGCGGAAAAGATCTCCCCGCTCTTCGAGATAGAAGAGAAGATCTGGGGCGAGTGGACCGCAGAAGAGCGGCAGCAATATCTCAGACTGACCAAAAAATACCGGGATGCGCTGGAGCGGCATTTGAAGACCATGTTATAGGGGGCCGGGAGCCCCACAGGAGGACATATCATGAACCGAGAGAACAAAAGACGGTCCTATGAGAAGGGCTATTATAAGACCCACCCATGTACGGACAGCTTCACCTGCAAGGTCTGCGGGCGGCCGGTGGTGGCGGCCGGGGCAGGCAGCGGCCACCGCAACCACTGCCCGAACTGTCTGAGCAGCCTGCACGTCGATATCGAGCCCGGAGACCGGAGCGCCGACTGCGGCGGCATCATGGAGCCCGTGGGCGTATGGGTGCGGAAGAACGGTGAGTGGGCGGTCATACACCGCTGCCGGCGGTGCGGCCATCTCAGCTCCAACCGCGTGGCCGCAGATGACAACCCCATGAAGCTCATGTCGATCGCCATGCGGCCGCTGTCTCAGCCCCCCTTCCCTCTGGAGCGCATCGAGGAGATGACCGCGCTCATGGGGGGTGACGGATGCCTGTGCGGCGCGCAGCGATAGCCGCGCTCCTCAGCCGCCAAAGAAGGAGAGGGCCCCCGCCGCTGGACTGCGGCGGGGGCCCTTCTGTCCTCTCGATGTACTGTCCTTTTACAGCCGGATGAGCTCGTACTGCCGGGTGCCCAGGCCGATCTTCTCGGCGTGCTCCAGGCAGGACTGCCACTCGGTATCGGGGTGGGCGTTGGTGAAGTGGTCGTGGTGGTCCACGAAATCGCTCTTGCTCATGAGGTCGGAGAGCATGCTGTTGGGCATGGGCGCACAGGCCATGCAGGCGTCCGCGCAGGCCTGGTCCAGTGCCACCGGGTCGAAGGAGGCGAACATGCCGATGTCGGGCAGGATGGGGGCGTCGTTCTCCCCGTGGCAGTCACAGTTGGGGGACACGTCCACCACCAGGGAGATGTGGAAGTGGGGGCGCCCGTCCACCACGGCCTTGGCATACTCGGCCATGCGGCAGTTGAGGAGGGTGTTGGCGGCGGAGTCGTTGAACTGGATGGCGTCGAAATTGCAGGCGCCCAGGCAGCGGCCGCAGCCTACGCAGTGGTCCTGGTCCACCCGCATCTTCCGGGCCGCCTCGTCAAAGACCAGGCCGCCGTTGGCGCACTCCTTCTGGCACTTGCGGCAGCCCCGGCACAGGTCCTCCTCGATGTGGGCCTTGCCGCCGCTGTGCTGCTCGGTCTTGCCGGCCCGGGAGCCGCAGCCCATGCCGATGTTCTTGATGGCGCCGCCGAAGCCGGTGGCCTCGTGCCCCTTGAAGTGGGTCAGGCTGATGAACACGTCGGCATCCATCACCGCCCGGCCGATCTTGGCCTCCTTGACATACTCACCGCCCGCCACGGGCACAGACACGTCGTCCGTGCCCTTCAGGCCGTCGCCGATCAGGATGGGGCAGCCCACGGACAGGGGGCTGAAGCCGTTCTCCCAGGCGCACCGCAGGTGCTCCAGGGCGTTCTTCCGGCTGCCGGGGTACATGGTGTTGCAGTCGGTGAGGAAGGGCTTCCCGCCCAGCTCGGCGGCCACGTCCGCCACCGCCTTGGCGTAGTTGGGGCGCAGGAAGCTGATGTTGCCCAGCTCGCCGAAGTGCATCTTGATCGCCACGAACTTGCCGTCCATGTCGATCTCGCCGATGCCGGCCTTGCGGATGAGCTTCTTGAGCTTGGTGGGCAGACCGTCGCCGAAGGCCACGGTGCGGAAGTCGGTGAAATAGACTTTTGCTTTCTCCATTGGTACGATCACTCCTTAGATATTATTTATCTCATGGAGCCCGCTCCAAGTCAAGAGTTTATTTCATCAAACCTTTGCTCTTCGCCCAAGCCAGCACGGGGGCCTCCATCCGTTCAGCCACCTGCTGGTGGGCGGCGGCGGACAGGTGGCGCCTGGGCGTGGTCTTTTCATTGAACCATCTCTCCGGGTCGTCCTTGAAGGGGGCGTATACGTCCACGAAGGGGATGCCCAGCTGCTCGCACAGGCTGGAGAGAGATTCGTTCCACACCGGCAGGCGTGCCTGCACCTCGGGGCCGGCCACATCGGCGGCGAACCAGGGGATGCCCATCATGATGAGGGGGATCTCCGCCTCCCCCGCCTGATCCAACACGTCGGAGATCTCTGAGAGGAACTCTCCCAGCCGCACCTCCAGCTTCTTGGCGTCATTGGTGCCGAAGCCCAGGATGCACAGCTCCGCCCCCTGGGTGGCGGAGGCGAACTTCTCCATGGCGAAGTCCGCCTGGACCCCCGGATGCCCCTCGTTGCGCACCCGGACATCCAGTCCCCTGGCCCGCAGCTTCTCCTCCAGCAGGGCGGGCCAGGCCTCCTCCAGAGGGCCCGGGGTCCCTGTGTCCCCCAGGTAATACCGGGTATTGGAGTCTCCAAAGGCTACGATCAAATGGGACATACTGTCCCCTCCTTCCGATCAGGCTCTCCCGAGCCTGAAAAAAATACGATGGGTCAGCCGCACTCGGGACAGTAGCCGTATATCGGGGCCCCGCCGGTCTGGCGGGCCCACTGCCGGTCCCCATAGGAGTAGTGCCACCACTCACAGCCATAGTTCACGAAGCCGGCGGCAGCCATCACATGGTAGAGCAGGCGGCGGCTGTCCCGGAACGTTCGCTCCGGGCCGTCCGCGGCGGGCTCGTACCAGCCGGTATGGGCCCGTTCCGTCAAGTCGTCGAAGTCCGTGCCCATGGGCAGGGGGGCCCCGTCCAGGGCCAGGGTCAGGTCCACTGCCCCGCCGGTCATGTGGGGGGCGGGCCGGAGCAGGTCCCGCCTGGGCGCAGCCACGAACTCATCCAGCAGGACCGCCAGCTCCTCCTCCCGGATGCCGGGGCGCCGGGCCCGGAAGTGGTCCCGGAAGCTGTCATAGATGGCCTGCTGGGTCCTGAGAGGCCGCAGAGCGTCGAAGATCGCCAGGCTGTATCTCTCAGGGAGCAGGTCCAGCGCCCAGCGGAGCCTGTCCCGGACCCCGCTGCGCACCCAGCAGCGCTCCAGTGCGCCGGACAGGCCCTGCCTCCGGTAGCTGGCTATGTACATCACCCGCTCCTCACCGGTGATATCCACCAGAGGCTCGCCGCACTCCCGGATAGGCGGGATGCGCTCCCAGCCTTCCGAGCTGTACGGCGGGATCGGGCGCAGATAGCCCTCCAGATCCTCCATGTCCCGGCCCCCCTCTGTGTCTTCTCTCTGTCGGGCTCTTTTCCAGCGCCCGGTCCTCCCCATCATATCACAGCGGGCCCGTCGGCGCAACGGAGATCCACATCTTTCAGAGCCGGACCGGCACCGGCGCCCGGATCTCCAGACTGTCCGGCGCCACCCGGCAATCCCAGGCCTGGATCTCCACCCCCTGTGCCGCCGCTTCCCGTACCGCCGCGCCGAAGGCGGGATGGGTCCGGTCATTGGGTGCCCAGAAGGCCGCTCCCTCCATCTGCACCACCAGGAAGAGGCAGGCCTGGAGGCCCGCCTCCCGGCAGCGTATCAGCTCCTCCACATGCTTCACGCCCCGCTCTGTGGGGGCGTCGGGGAAATAGACGGCGCCGTCCTCCTCCAGGGTCACCCCCTTGACCTCCACGAAGCCCCGCTCCCCCCCGGCCTCCCAGTAGAAGTCGAAGCGGGAGCTGCCCCAGGTGGTCTCGGGCCGGAGGAGAGCGAGCCCGGGCCGGAAGCGCCCCTCCTCCGCCCACTCCCGAAAGACACGGTTGGGGGCCTGGGCGTCCATGTTGATGAGCCGCTCTCCCTTCTCCACCGCCACCAGGTCGTAGCGGGTCTTGCGGCCGGGGCGGTCCCCCTCCTCCAGGTAGACCGCCGCTCCCGGCACCAGGAGCTCCCGGCAGCGGCCCGTGTTCTTCACATGGACCCGCTCCTCCCCCGCCTCCGTCTCCACCAGGGCGATGAAGCGGTTGGGGCGCTGGAGGAAGCGGGCTTTCGTGATGTTCTGATAGCGCATGGTGTCTCTCCTGTCCTGTGTCGTTTCTCCTCCCAGTATAGCAGGGCGTCCCCCCTCCCGCAAGGGAAGAAAGCGCGCCCTCTCCCCTCCGGCTGCATGCCGGAGGGGAGAGGGCGCTGGTCTTGCTTTTCTTTTGCGCGATCGGTCGGCCGCTTGTACGCGCCGGACGGCGCGCCCCGCTCCGCGGGGCCCCAAGTGGCCGACGGGGAACGTCTGTGGATATATCTGGCTGACGCTCTCCCTCTTAGTAAGAGATGCCCTGCCACAGCATCGCCTCGGCCGCCCCAAAATGCCCCTGGCATTTCGGGGGCCCCTTCATATCCCACTTCCTCGGGCGGAATAGATCCGCCCTGCGGCAAGGTCCCGCCGGAGGCGGGACGCTTGTACGCGCCGGACGGCGCGCCCCGCTCCGCGGGGCCCCAAGTGGCCGGCGGGGAACGTCTGTGGATATATCTGGCTGATGTTCTCCTTTTTAGTAAGAGATGCCCTGCCACAGCATCGCGTCGGCCACTTTGAGGAAGCCGGCGATGTTGGCGCCCGCCACCAGGTCGCCCGCCATGCCGTACTCCTCGGCGGCCTTGGCGGTGTTGTGGTAGATGTTCCGCATGATGCCGTGGAGCTTCTCGTCCACCTCTTCGAAGGTCCAGGACAGGCGCAGGGAGTTCTGGCTCATCTCCAGGCCGGAGGTGGCCACGCCGCCGGCGTTGGCGGCCTTGGCGGGCCCGAAGAGGACCCCGCTGCTCTGGAGGACCTGGGTGGCCTCGGGGGTGGAGGGCATGTTGGCGCCTTCAGCCACGGCGAAGCAGCCGTTGGCCACCAGGGCCTTGGCCCCCTCGGCGTCCAGCTCGTTCTGGGTGGCGCAGGGCAGGGCGATGCCGCAGGGCACGGTCCAGATGCCGGAGCAGCCCTCCACATACTTGGCGGTGGGGACATAGTCCAGGTAGGTCTTGATGCGGGCCCGCTTGACCTCCTTGATCTCCTTGATGACCTTGTAGTCGATGCCGTCCTCATCCACGATATAGCCGTTGGAGTCGCTCATGGCCACCACCGTGCCGCCCAGCTCGGTGGCCTTCTGGTTGGCGTAGGTGGCCACGTTGCCGGAGCCGGAGATGACCACCCGCTGGCCCTGGAAGGACTTGCCGTTTGCCTTGAGCATCTCGTCGGTGAAATAGCACAGACCGTAGCCGGTGGCCTCGGTCCGGGCCAGGGAGCCGCCGTAGGACAGGCCCTTGCCGGTGAGGACGCCGGTGAACTCGTTGCGCAGCCGCTTATACTGGCCGTACATGAAGCCGATCTCCCGGGCGCCCACGCCGATGTCGCCGGCGGGCACGTCGGTGAACTGGCCGATATGGCGCTGGAGCTCGGTCATGAAGGACTGGCAGAAGCGCATGACCTCGGCGTCGCTCTTCCCCTTGGGGTCGAAGTCGGAGCCGCCCTTGCCGCCGCCCATGGGCAGGCCGGTGAGGCTGTTCTTGAACACCTGCTCGAAGCCCAGGAACTTGATGATGGACAGGTCCACGCTGGGGTGGAAGCGCAGTCCGCCCTTATAGGGGCCGATGGCGGAGTTGAACTGCACCCGGAAGCCCCGGTTCACCTGTACGTTCCCCTGGTCGTCCACCCAGGGCACCCGGAACTGGACCACCCGCTCAGGCTCCACCATCCGCTGGAGGATACCGGCCTTCTGGAGCTCGGGACGCTTCTCCACCACAGGCTGGAGGGACTCCAGCACCTCGCGTACGGCCTGGAGGAACTCAGGCTGGTTGGGATCCTTCTTCTCCACATCGCGATACACGCTCTGGAGATATTCGTTCTTCAATTCCATGTCTATCAAACCCCTTTGTTTGAGCGGAGGTCCCGCCTTGATGATCCCGCGATGCCTCGGGCGGCCTTTGCCCGGTCCCCGACCGGCATTGGAATTTGCTCTATTATACTTCACTGTGATAAAGGTTGCAAGTAAAAAATGGAGATCCCCCTCCGGCCTTCTCCCTGTCAAAACGGAAAAAAGCCCGGCGCTCTACGAAAGAGCGCCGGGCCCGATGTCCCGGACTGGATATGCGCTTACAGCTTGGACACGATCTCCGCGGTGTCCCGGGCGATCATGAGCTCCTCGTCGGTGGGGATGAGGAGGACCTTGACCTTGGAGTCAGGGGCGGAGATGACGGTCTCCTTGCCCCGGACGTTGTTGGCCGCGGCGTCCATCTTCACGCCCATGAACTCCAGGCCGCCGGCGACCGCCATCCGGGTGGCGGGGTCGTTCTCGCCCACGCCGGCGGTGAAGACGATGGCGTCCACCCCGCCCATGGCGGCGGCGTAGGCGCCCACCAGCTTCTTCACGCTGTACTGGAAGGCCTCCAGGGCCAGGGCGGCCCGCTCGTTGCCGTCGGCGGCGGCGTTCTCCAGATCGCGGAAGTCGGAGGACACGCCGGAGATGCCCAGCACGCCGGACTTCTTGTTGAGGATGTTCATCATGGCGGCCATGTCATAGCCGTGCTTGTTCATGAGGTACTCCAGGATGCCGGCGTCCAGATCGCCGGAGCGGGTGCCCATGGGCACGCCGGCCAGGGGGGTGAAGCCCATGGAGGTATCCACGCTCTTGCCGTGGTCCACAGCGGTGACGGAGGAGCCGTTGCCCAGGTGGCAGGTGATGATCTTCAGCTCCTCGATGGGCTTGCCCAGCATAGCGGCGGCGCGGCCGGAGACATACTTGTGGGAGGTTCCGTGGAAGCCGTAGCGGCGGACCTTGTCCTCCTCATAGTACTCGTAGGGCAGGGCGTAGATATAGCTCTTGGGGGGCATGGTCTGATGGAAGGCGGTGTCGAACACGCCCACCATGGGCACGCCGGGCATGACCTTCTTGCAGGCCTGGATGCCGGTGATGTTGGCGGGGTTATGGAGGGGCGCCAGAGGGATGCACTCCTCCAGGGCGTCCATGACCTCCTGGGTGAGGAGGGCGGAGCTGGCGAACTTCTCGCCGCCGTGGACCACCCGGTGGCCCACCGCCTGGATCTCGTCCATGCTCTTGATGACCCCGTGCTCAGCGTTGGTCAGGGCGTCCAGGACGGCCTGGATGGCCTCGGCGTGGGTGGGCATGGGGATCTCGAACTCATACTTGCCGTTGGTGGCGGGGACCTTGTGGGTCAGACGGCCATCGATGCCGATGCGCTCGCACAGGCCCTTGGCGTACACCTCGTTGGTGTCCGGATCCATGAGCTGGTACTTGAGGGAGGAACTGCCGGCGTTGATGACGAGTACTTTCATGATCGTATCTGCTCCTTATCATAAAAATTAATACGCTTCGCCTTGATGAGAGCCGCCCCAGCGGCTACAATAGTAGTACCAATGCGGCGCCTGGTACGCCGCTGGACGGTGGACCACGTCTATTGTAGACCGATCCTCCGAAAAGAACAACCCATTTTTTGCAAAAAATCAACTTTTGCACTGTCAGGAGGACCGTTTATGCACATCGTGGGCATCATCGCCGAATATGACCCCTTCCACCGGGGCCACGCCTGGCAGATCGCCGAGACCAGGCGCGTCCTGGGGGATTGCGCCGTGGTCTGCGCCATGAGCGGGCACTGGGTCCAGCGGGGCTCCTGCTCCCTCACCGACAAGTGGACCCGGGCGGGGATGGCCCTCCGGGGGGGCGCGGACCTGGTCCTGGAGCTGCCCACCCCCTGGGCGGCCGCCTCGGCGGAGACCTTCGCCCGGGGGGGCGTGGGGGTCCTGGCCGCCACTGGAGCGGTGGATGTCCTCTCCTTCGGCAGCGAGACCGGGGACGCCGCCCCCCTCCAGGTCCTGGCCGCCTGCCTGGATACGCCAGCCTACCGGGAGGCCCTCCGCCGGGAGCTGGAGACAGGGGCCCCCTTCGCCGCCTGCCGCCACCGCGCGGCGGAGGCCCTTCTAGGGCCCCAGGCCGCCGCGCCCCTGGCCCATCCCAACGACAACCTGGGGGTGGAGTATATCCGGGCCCTCCCCCCCGGCATCGCCCCCCTGGCCATCCGGCGGATCGGAGCGGGCCATGACGCGCCCCCCGCCGGCGGCTTCGCCTCCGCCTCCACCCTGCGCCGCTGGCTCCGGGAGGGCAAGATCGCCCGGGCGGAGCCCTATCTCACCGAGCCCTGGCAGGGGGACATCGCCTCCATGGAGTGGTGTGAGCGCACCGTCCTGGCCCGGCTGCGCACCATGTCCCTGGAGGAGGTCCAGGCCCTTCCGGACAGCGGAGAGGGGCTGGCCGCCCGGATCCTGGCCGCCGGGCGGGAGGCGGGGGACCTGGAGTCCCTCTACCGCCTGGCCAAGACCAAGCGGTACGCCCACGCCCGGATCCGCCGCCTGGTCCTCTGGGCCCTGTTGGGGCTCACCGCCGCCGACCGTCCCGCGCGGGTCCCCTACCTGCGGGTCCTGGGCTTCAATGCGCGGGGGCGGGAGGTCCTGCGGGAGATGGGGCGGCGCGCCTCCCTCCCGATCCTCACCAAACCGGCTCACGCCCGGGCGCTGGGCGCCGGGGCCGCCGCCCTCTTCCAGCTGGAGGCCCGGTGCACCGACATCTACGGCCTGTGCTTCGCCCAGCCCCGCCCGGGTGGCTGGGAGTGGCGGAGCGGCCCGGTGCGCGCATGAGCGCAGAGACGCGAAGACCGCCGTCCTTTCGGGCGGCGGTCTTCGCTAGAGAAAGAGAGAAAGAGAGGAGGAGTGATATCTTAGTCGGATATCTATATGTAAACACAACGACCTGCGTCGTGTCATCGTTTGTCTGCCCCACAGCAACAGAGGCAGTAGTGAGGGTGCCGGGGTCTTGCTGTGAGTATAAGATACCACACCCCCGGAGGGAAAGGTTGGATGAACTTTGAACAACTTATAAAGATTATATGAACATCTGTATCTCCCCAGAGAACGCTCTTTCCCTCCCCGGTCTCACTTGTTCCCCGTGGGGAAAAAGGGCGCCAGGGCCGCGGCCACGCCGCTGACCGGCATGGTCTGGAGGACCACTCTCCCGGGGCCGGTGACCACGGTGTTGAAGACGCCCTCTCCACCGAAGAGCATGTTCTTCACGCCCTTCACCATCTGCACATCCACGGAACAGGTGGCGTCCATCATGCAGAGGTTGCCCGTGTCCACCACCAGGCTCTGTCCGGGGGCCAGGTCGTACTCCACGGCGTAGCCGTCCACCTCCAGGAAGGCGATCCCCCGGCCCGAGAGCTTCTGCATGATGAAACCCTCGCCGCCAAAAAAGCCGGCAGCCGCCCGTTTCTGGAAAAAGATGGACATCTCTACTCCCCGCTCCGAGGCGAGGAAGCCCGACTTCTGGACCACTACCGGCCGGTCGGGAGAGATCTCCAGGGCCCGGATAGAGCCGGGGAAGCTGGACGCGAAGGCGATCATGCCCGGTCCGCCCTGGGCGGTGTATACGTTCTGGAACAGGGACTCGCCGGAGAACATGCGGCCGAAGGCCTTTCCAAGGCCGCCGCCGGCGTTGGTGCTCATCTCCATATTGGGGGACATCCACACCATGGATCCCCGCTCGGTGATCATGGACTCGCCGGCGTCCACGTCGCAGACCACCACCGGCATGGGCTCGCCTAAGATACGGTACTTCATCGGTGCGCCTCCTTCGATATGTTCGTCAGTCTCCTCCCCGCCGCTGCGGGGCTGTCTCTATCATAATGCGTGCCGGGCAAAGCCGCAAGAAAAAGATCTGACTTTCGCAGCATCTTGTGGTATAGTGGCTCTCATGCGACAGCTGTGACAAGGAGGAGATACGCCTATGCGTATGAGAAAGAAGCCCAACCTGATCCCCCGTATGGAGCGCTGCTCCCGATATCTGGTGGATGACCCGGCAGAGTGGCGGGGCCGCTGGCGGGAAAAGCTGGCCCCCGGCTGCGCCCTGCGGCTGGAGCTGGGCTGCGGCAAGGGCCGTTTCACCTGCGAGACCGCGGCCGCCGAGCCGGACGTGCTCTTCGTGGCGGTAGAGCGGGTGCCCGACGCCATGATCATCGCCATGGAGCGCGCCCAGGCCGCCGGACTGCGCAACGTGTTCTTCATCGACGCCGACGTGGCCAAGCTGCGGGAGTATTTCGCTCCCGGCGAGGTGGAGCGGATCTATCTCAATTTCTCCGATCCCTGGCCCGCCAACCGCCACGCCAAGCGGCGGCTCACCCACCCCGGCTTCCTGGAGATCTACCGGGACGTGCTCCAGGATGGGGGCGAGATCCACTTCAAGACGGACAACAAGGGCCTCTTCGAGTGGTCCCTCTTCCAGTTCCCCAAGGCGGACTATGCCCTCACAGAGGTGACCCGTGACCTCCACAGGGACGGGGTGCAGGGGGTCATGACCGACTATGAGGAGAAGTTCCACGCCCAGGGAGTCAAGATCCACCGCTGCGTGGCGGTGAAGCTCCACCGGGAGCCGGAGGAGGCGCCGGAGGCGCCCGGCGCGCCTGTCTCCGACGGCGACGGGGACTGAGCGCAAAAAAGCTGCCGGACCTGTAAGAGATACAGGTCCGGCAGCTTTTTCTCGGCGCGGCAGCCTCACGCTTCCGCCACCACGAGATACATCAGGAAGAAGTGGGCGATGCTCCCCAGCAGGATGAACACATGGAAGATCTCGTGACAGCCGAAGCGGGGGTTGTCCCGTCCCGGCCACTTCACCGCGTACAGCACCCCGCCCAGGGTGTAGAGCAGCCCGCCCAGCACCAGCCAGAACATCCCCTGAGGGGGCATGTTCCGCAGCAGGCCCGGGAGCATGAACACGGACATCCACCCCATGATCAGGTAGGTCCCCGCCGACACCCACCGCGGCGCGTCGATCCACCGCAGGGCCATCACCGTACCGGCCAGGGCCACCCCCCACACCACCGCAAGCATGGGGAGCCCCCCGTCCTGAGCGAGCATCAGCAGGCAGATGGGCGTATAGGTGCCGGCGATGAGGAAATAGATGGAGATATGGTCATATTTCCGAAGGGCGATGCGGCCCGCTACCCCCACGTTCAGGCAGTGATAGAGCGTACTGGCGGTATACAGGCCCACCATGCTCAGGCCGTAGAGGAGGAAGGCCCCGAAGGCGGCCCAGCTCTTCTCCAGGGCGGCGCATCTCGCCAGCAGGAGGACCGTCCCCACCACCCCCAGGACCGCCCCGATGCCGTGGGTGATGGCCGACCAGGGCCGCAGTCCGTCGTAGGGGTCTCTCCCCTTCTCTACCGGCGCTCTCTTATGCCGTGTCCGCGGGCGCGGGACCAGCAGCCCATCTGTGTATCCAATACGTTCGTCCATATCGATCACCTGGCCTTAGTATAACACATCCCACCGTATAATATCAAGGTGTACATCATATAAAATAATATCAAATATCATATCATCCCAAGTCTTCTTTTTGTGCGTTCCGGCCCGCAGGGATAGCCCGGTACCACCGCAGCACCTCCGTATCCCCTGCCCGGCGGAGGAGCACGGCGGTGATCAGTCCATCTGCGGCCACCAGCCCTCCGGCGGCGGAGAACAGCCAGCCGGGCAGCCGCGCCGCCGCATATGCGGCCAGGGGGTGGATCAGATACACTACCACCAGTCCCAGCACGCACCAGCACAGGGAGAAGCCCAGGCATACCCGTCCGTGCAGGTTCCAGGTAAGGCCGCTGTAGTCCCAGAAGGAGACACGGAGCGCCTTCTCATAAAACAAGCTGGTCACATACTCGGCTGCAGTGGCGGAGATGCCCGACCATGCCGCCACCGCCAGGGGCATGTCCTCCAGTGCCGGCAGGGCGGCCAGGATCAGCAGGGCCCCCACGCCGTATACCGGGCACAGGGGCAGGAGCAGGAAGCATTTCCTGTCCCGTTTGGACCACCCCGCTGCCCGGGCAGCAGCCACCTCCAGACAAAAACCCAGAAAGCTGTAGATGATGAAATACCAAAACCAGACCGCCATAGGCTCCCCCTCTCTTCTGGACGTATCCCGGAGCGCCGGGCGCGGACCGCTCCGTGTGAGACGCTGCCCAGCAGGACGGACGCGCTGACTTTCCGGATACGCTGTCTCTCCCGATCAGGATAGCCAGCGGCGGGCCGGATCATTCGCCCCGGCAGGACATCTGTCTCTGCCGTTTTTTCCTCCCCGGCAGGCCGTACAAAAAACCGGGATCCTGTCGGCCTCTCCTCTTGTCTCTCTCCCTCTCCTGTGATAGAATGAGGAAAATCGAAAAGGGGATAGAGAGAATATGCGTCATCTCATCGATTTCGGAGATCTTTCTCGTGCGGAGTGGGATACCCTGTACCAGCGGTGCAGCGATATCATCGACCACCCCGCCGATTTTTTGGATGTGTGCCGTGGGCGGGTCATGGCCAGTCTGTTCTATGAGCCCTCCACCCGCACCAACTTTTCTTTCCAGACCGCCATGCTCCGGGTAGGGGGCACTGTCTTCGGCTTCGCAGACCCCCGCTCCTCCTCGGTGGCCAAGGGGGAGACGCTGAAGGACACCATCAAGATGGTCTCCGGCTATGCCGACGTGGTGGTCATGCGCAATCCCATGGAGGGCGCGGCCAAGGCGGCCTCCCTCTATTCCGATGTGCCCGTCATCAACGCCGGGGACGGCGGCCACATGCACCCCACCCAGACCACCGCCGACCTGACCACCATCACCCGCCTGCGGGGGACGGTGGACGGCCTGTCCATCGGCCTGTGCGGCGACCTGAAGTATGGGCGGACGGTCCACTCCCTCATCAAAGCCCTGGCCAAGTTCAAGGACATCAAATTCTTCCTCATCGCCCCTCGTGAGCTGGCCATCCCCGAGTATATGCGGGCCTTCATGCGTCAGAACGGCATGTGGTTCACCGAGGTCACCGGCCTGGAGTCGGTGATCCCCCAGCTGGACGTGCTCTACATGACCCGTATCCAGCGGGAGCGCTTCGTGGACCCCCTGGAGTATGAGCGGAACAAGGGGATCTATGTCCTCACCCGCCGGAAGCTGGAGCGGGCCAGGAAGGATATGCTGGTGATGCACCCCCTGCCCCGGGTGGACGAGATCGCCATCGACGTGGACGACGACCCCCGCGCCGTGTACTTCGAGCAGGCCCGGTACGGCATGTATGCCCGCATGGCCCTCCTCGCCGACCTGGCCAATCAGCCCCGCCTCCGTCCCGAGCCGGTGGAGATCGGCAAAGAGCCCCTCTGCCGCAACCCCCGCTGCATCACCCAGAGCGAGCACTACCTCCCCCCCCTGGTGAAGGACAACAGCGGCGTGGCCTGCTGCGCCTACTGCGACTCCGCGCTGGACTGACCGGCCGGCTCCGGCCCTGAGTATAAATTTTTTTGAAAATTTGATGGCAAAACCTGTTGACGATCCACCCAAGATATGCTATCATATCCTGGCTGACATTCGTGGGAGGACAGCGCCCATGCGGGTGTAGTTCAATGGTAGAATCCCAGCCTTCCAAGCTGGTCGCGTGGGTTCGATTCCCATCACCCGCTCCATACGCGCCAGTAGCTCAGTTGGATAGAGCAACTGCCTTCTAAGCAGTGGGCCGGGGGTTCGAGTCCCTTCTGGCGTGCCAGTGACTGCCGGTCGCCCCTGCTGGGTCTGTGTATGTCAGTTCCGCGTTTTTCGCATGGTGGGTGTAGTTCAGTTGGTAGAGCATCGGATTGTGGTTCCGAGTGTCGTGGGTTCGAGTCCCATCACCCACCCCATAAGCTCTTGCAAAAGGGCCGGAGCGTCGGCTCCGGCCCTTTTGCTTCTGAGTTTTTTCAGTGGGGTGTAGCCAAGTGGTAAGGCACGGGACTTTGACTCCCGCATCCGCTGGTTCGAGTCCAGCCATCCCAGCCAGAGCATCCGCCGGGAGGTCCGGTTTTTTTCATATCATCCCTTTGACTCAGTAGCTCAGTTGGCAGAGCAATTGCCTTTTAAGCAATGGGTCCGGAGTTCGAATCTCCGCTGGGTCACCAAAAATCCCGAATG
>DWZK01000129.1 GCA_019117605.1 Candidatus Intestinimonas stercoravium
GCCTGCCAGGATCCGGCGGCGGCGGAGGCCGCCTTCGAGGACGGACTGGCAGGCGAGGCGGCGGAGGTCCTGGGAGAGGCGTCTCCCGCACCGGAGGAGCCCACGCCCGCCCCGGCGACGGAGCCCGAAGAGACTGAGGCGGCCCCGCCTCAGGAGACAGAGCCGGAGACGGAGCCGGAAGAGACCGAGGTGGTCCCGCCCCGGGAGACGGAAGAGGCGCCGGAGGGGACCGCGCCCGCCGGGGAGACCCAGGGGCCGCCGCTCCCGCCTGAGACAGAGCCGGCGGTGAACGAGGACCTGGATATCAGCGGCTTTCCCCCTTTCGACCCGCCCAATGAGGCCGAGATGGAGATCTACGACACCTCCGCCATCCTGACGGCCTGGGAGACGGGGGAGGAGGACGGCCTCTCGGACAAGGACGAGGAGATCCTGGCCCGGTGCCGGGAGATCCTGGAGGAGATCGTCACCGACGAGATGAGCGACTTTGAGAAAGAACTGGCCGTACACGATTGGATCGTGGAGAACGGGGAGTACGACGATACGGTGTACAGCAATGCCAGCCGCAGCGGGCGGGTGGGCTACCGGGACCCCTACGGCATCCTGGTGAAGGGCTATGGCAACTGCCTGGGCTACGCCTCTTCCTTCCAGCTCCTCATGGACCTGTGCGAGGTGGAGTGCATCACCGTGGTGGGGGCCGCCTTCGACTCCCGGAGCGACCACGCCTGGAACATGGTCCGGCTGGACGGGGAGTGGTACTGCGTGGACGTGGTGTGGGACGACAGCCTGGCCGACCCGGAGAACGCCCCGCCGTCCACCGTGGCCCGGTACAGATACCGCTATTTCAACGTTACCAGCGACCGGATGCGGGAGACCGACCACCAGTGGGACTATCTGCATGTGCCCGAGGCCACCGCTACATACTACCACTGGGACGGCACCAGCCCCCTGCCTCAGCCCCGGGAGGGGACGGAGAGCGGCGCGGCGTAGGCCGCCGGGGAAAATGGGAAAAGGAAAGGAAGAGCGTTATGCGTGTGATCACAGGCTCCGCCCGGGGGCGGAAGCTGGGGGAGCTCCAGGGCAAGGACACCCGGCCCACCACCGACAAGGTGAAGGAGGCGCTGTTCAGCATCATCCAGTTCGATATCGAGGGGCGGAAGGCCCTGGATCTCTTCGCCGGCACGGGACAGCTGGGCATCGAGGCGCTGTCCAGGGGGGCGGCAGAGGCGGTGTTCGTGGACCTGCGGAAGGAGGCCGCCGCCCTGGTGCGGGACAATCTGAAGCGGACCGGGCTGGAGGACCGGGCCCAGGTGGTCCAGGGGGACTATCTGGCCTACCTCACCCGCTGCGGGCGGCGCTTCGACCTCATCTTCCTGGACCCGCCCTATGGGACCGGACTGTTGGAGAAAGCGTTGGAAACGGTCGCGGCGATTGACATCTTATCGGAAAATGGTATAATGGTCTGCGAAAGCGCGTCGGAGGCGGTCCTGCCGCAGCTGCCCGCCCCCTATGAGATGGGGCGGGAGCACCGCTACGGCAAGATCAAGCTGACGCTGTACCACCGGCGCGTCGCAGAATGAGCGGCCCCGCCGAGGGAGGCATCCTGAGATGAAGACAGCCATTTACCCCGGCAGTTTCGACCCCATCACCCTGGGGCATCTGAATATCATCAAGCGGGCGGCGCTGTGTTTCGACAAGCTCATCGTGTGCGTCATGGTGAATTCCCAGAAGCACGGGCTCTTCACCCCCGAGGAGCGGGTGGAGCTGATCCGGAAAGTGGTCTCCCAGCTCCCCAACGTGGAGGTGGACTGCGCGTCGGTGCTGCTGGCGGAGTACGCCCGCCGGCGGAGGGCCAGGGTCATCGTGAAAGGCCTGCGGGCGGTGTCCGACTTCGAGAGCGAGGTCCAGATGGCCATGGTCAACCGGAAGCTCAACCCCAATGTGGACACCATCTTCATGCCCTCGCATGAGAAGTATACCTATCTCAGCTCCACAGTGGTCAAGGAGATGGTGCGCTATGGGGCGGAGCTGTCCGACTTTCTCCCCCGGGAGATCATCGAGGACGTGAAACAAAAAATGCAGGGCAGCGGGAGGGAACTCTGATGGCGACTGGAGTGGAAGAACTGGTGGATATGCTCTTTGCCATGATCGACGAGGCGAAGAGCGTTCCCCTGAGCAGTGAGAAGTGCATCATCGAGCGGGACAAGGCGCTGGACCTGCTGGACGATATCAAGGCGCAGTTCCCCGTGGAGCTGGGGGAGGCCAAGAAGCTGATCTCCGCCCGGGCGGACTATATCGCCTCCGCCAAGCGGGAGGCGGAGCTCATCCGGAAGCAGGCGGAGGAGAAGGCCCGCCAACTGCTGGCGGAGGACGAGATCCTCTCCCAGGCGAAGCAGAAGTCCAACGAGATGGTCAAGGTGGCGGAGGAGCGCAGCCGCGCCCTGCGCCGGGCGGCCAACGAGTACTGTGAGGACACCCTGAAGCGCACGGAGGAGGCGGTGGGCGAGGCTCTGGACGAGCTCAAGCGCTCCCGCGCCCGGTTCCGGGCCGCCATATCCGGGACCCAGCAGCCGCAGAGCGGCGGCCAGACCGGAAGGGTCTACGACGCCGAAGCGGAGGAGAACGGCTGACCTGCGGCGGGCGCGGCCGGGCATATGGACCACGCCGGACAGGGAGGACCGGGCCCGAAGGGGCCCGGCCCTTTTTTCGGCCGCAGACGGGCGAGGAAAAATTTTTCCACACCTTGGGGAAAGAAAGAGAGGCGGGGCCGTAGGCCCCGCCTCTTGCATTTACATAAAAACGTTTCTATTTTTCCGGCAAACGGTCGGATCCCTGAAAGATAAGGGATATTTCCCTCTGATAGAACATACGTTTTATGCTCAAAAAATGTCGAATTATCCTAGGAAAACCCGTGTTTGCCCAGAAAAAATGGGAGAAAAAGCCTTGCTTTTTTCCTCCGGACACTTTATACTGGAACTACTGGTGGAGCGGAATGGAGCAAAGTAGAGCAAAGTGGGCCAGTGAGGGGGAGATGAGCGGACTTGGGCAGCATCACCGGCACCTATGAGCACAGCATCGACGCCAAGGGCCGCCTGTTCATCCCCGCCCGGCTCCGGGAGGAGCTGGGAGAGGTGTTCTACCTTGCCATGGGGGTAGACACTTGTCTGGCCGTCTATCCCCAGGAGAGCTGGGACCGGTTCACGGAGAAATTCGCCTCCCTGCCGGTGAGCAAGTCCAAGGCCATGCGCTCCCTCTTCGCCAACGCGGTGAAGTGCTCCCCGGACAGTCAGGGCCGCATCAATATCCCCCAGAGGCTCAGGAGCTATGCCTCCCTGGGCAAGGACGTGGTGATCATCGGCGTCCACGACCGGGCGGAGATCTGGGACGCCGGACGCTGGGAGCAGGAAGAGGAAGAGATGACTCCGGAGAAGATGGCCGCGCTGATGGATCTTCTGGAGATGTAGGAGGCGTAGCCATGGAGTTCACCCATAAGCCAGTGCTGCTCCAGGAGTGTCTGGACGGCCTGGCGATCAAGCCCCAGGGCGTGTACCTGGACGGGACCCTGGGCCGGGCCGGCCACTCCCGAGAGATCGCCCGGCGGCTGGGCTCTGAAGGGCGCCTCATCTGCATCGACCGGGACCAGGCGGCGCTGGACGCCGCCGGAGAGCGCCTGGGAGAGTGGATGGACCGGGTGACCCTGATCCACGGAAACTTCGGCGACCTGGCCGACCTTTTGGATGACCGGGGCCTGAGCGGTCTGGACGGGATGCTCTTCGATCTGGGGGTGTCCTCCCCCCAGCTGGATGACAAGACTCGGGGCTTCTCCTACATGCAGGACGCCCCGCTGGATATGCGCATGGACCAGAGCGAGCGGCTGACGGCGGATACGGTGGTGAACCAGTGGCCGCAGGAGGAGCTCAGACGCATCCTCTGGCAGTACGGGGAGGAGCGGTACGCGCCCCAGATCGCGGCGGCCATCGTCCGCCGGCGGGCGGAGCGGCCCATCGCCTCCACCCTGGACCTGGTGGAGGTCATCCGGGGGGCCATGCCCGCCCGGGCCCTGCGGGAGAAGCAGCACCCCGCCAAGCGGAGCTTCCAGGCGATCCGCATCGCGGTCAACGACGAGCTCTCGGCGGTGGACCGGATGCTCCAGGCTGCGGTGCCCCGGCTGGCCCCCGGCGGGCGGCTGTGCGTGATCTCTTTCCACTCGCTGGAGGACCGGCTGGTAAAGAACGCCCTGGCGGCCTTCGCCAAGGGCTGCACCTGTCCACCGGATCTCCCGGTATGCGTCTGCGGCAAGGTCCCGGAGGTCCGGCTGGTGTCCCGGAAGCCCATCGTGGCCTCTCCGGCGGAGCTGGAAGAGAACCCCAGGGCCCGGAGCGCCAAGCTGCGGGTGGCGGAAAAACTGTAAGGACGAGCCCCGCCCGCCGGGAGGCGGCGGGATATACGAAAGATGGGAGTGACTTGCGTGGCGGCGAGCGAGGCCAGAAGACGAAACAGATATCCGGGCGGTAGAGCGACCTATGGGAACTTGGCCTATGCCGAGCCGGCGGCCCGCCCGCTGGAGCGGGACGGCAGAGAGGCCCTCCGTCCCCGGCCCAAGACGCGCCCGCGGGAGCGGGCCGTGGCCCGGCCCAAGGTACGGGTCCGGGAGGCGGGCCAGGTCTCCATCTTCGCGGTGGTGGGCTTCCTGGCGGTGGCGGTGTTCGCTGTGCTCCTGATGTTCAGCACGGTGCAGGTGACCATGCTGGGCGACCAGATCGTCGCGCTGGAGGGGGACCTCTCCGACCTCCAGGCGGAGGAGAAGCAGCTCCGGGCCCAGTACGAGCTGGCTTACGACATGAACACAGTGGAGGAGAAGGCCAAGGCGGCGGGGATGGTCAAGCCCCAGGCCAGCCAGATCTATACCCTGGACTTGTCTGAGGAGGACAGCGTGGTCCACTACGAAGAGGACCAGGAGAGCGACAGTTTCCTGGATGCGGTGACCGGCATCCTGGAGGAGGGCACGCGGCTGGTGAAGGATGGGGAGAGCGGCGGGGAGACCGCTGCGGAGGCCCCGGAGGTCCAAGAGCAGCAGTGAGCAAAGAGAGCCACCGGTCCATATAAGAGCGACAGAGGGCGTAAGAAAAGATACATTTTCTTACGCCCTTTTCCATAGATTAGATCTGAGGGGCGGGGGGGCTCGGAGGCCCCCGCTATCTTCCATTTCCAGCGACAAGGAGACCGACATGGCGCAAAAAGAGCAAAAGCACAATTCCATAGGCAACAACAGCGGAGACCGGCGGCAGAACCGCACCATACTGGGGCGGACCCTCTTCCTGATGGGCGTGTTCGGGATCGCGGCGTTCATCCCCCTGTTCTACAAGCTGTGGCAGATCCAGATCGTGGACCACGAGTACTATCAGAAGCTGGCCATCGAACAGCAGACCAGCGATATGCTGGTCACCGCCCCCCGGGGCACCATCTACGACACCAACGGGAACACCCTGGCGGTGTCGGTGAGCGTACAGAACGTGGTGATCTCCCCTCGGGACATCGCAGAGGCCCAGGAGGAGAAACGGAAGTCGGGAGAGGAGAAGGCGGCGGCGGGGAAGGAGCTCACCGATGCCGAGGCCGCCGCCATGAGCGGGACCTATAAGGAATTCATCGCCTCGGGGCTGGCCTCTATCCTGGGCATGGAGGAGGAGACGATCCTGGGCAGGATGTCCAACACCTCCTCCCAGTACGAGGTGCTCCAGTGGCGGGTGGACGATGATGTCTCCCAGGCGGTCCGGGAGTTCCAGGAGGAGAACGGCCTCTACCCCGGGGTGTACCTCCTGCCGGATACCAAACGGGTCTATCCCTACTCCTCCCTGGCCTGCCAGCTCATCGGCTGGGTGAACGTGAACGACGGCAACAAGGGGGCCTACGGCACCGAGGCCCGGTATGAGGATGAGCTCTCCGGGGAGCCGGGCCGGGTGGTCACGGCCCGGAACGCGGCGGGCACCGAGATGCTCTCCAGCTATGAGAACTACATAGACGCCAAGTCGGGGCAGAACATCCAGCTCACCATCGACGCCACCATCCAGAGCTACTGTGAGCGGGTGCTGGCCGAGGGCATCAGCTCCTATGAGGTGCGCAAGGGCGGGTTCTGCCTGGCCATGGACCCCAACACAGGTGCCATCCTGGCCATGGCCAGCAGCCCCAACTACGACCTCAACGAGCCCCGTACCGTGGCAGATCCGGTGCTCCAGCAGTATATCGACACCCTGGAGGCGGACCCGGAGGCCCAGAACGAGGCCTACATGGAGGCCCTCTACAGCCAGTGGACCAACCGGACCGTGTCCGACACCTACGAGCCCGGCTCCACCTTCAAGACCCTGGTGGTGGCCGCCGCCCTGGAGGAGGGCGTGGTGAACGAGAACTCCCACTTCTACTGCCCCGGCTATAAGATCGTGGCCGACCGGCGGATCAGCTGCTCCAAGCACGACGGCCACGGGGACCAGGACCTGGCCCAGGCGGTGGCCAATTCCTGCAACCCGGCCTTCATCGAGATCGGCCAGGCGCTGGGGGCGGAGAAGTTCTACCAGTATCTCAAGGACTTCGGTATGATCGGCAAGACGGGGATCGATGTCCAGGGGGAGAGCGACAACACCAACCTGGTCTGGAGCGAGGAGTACTTCACCAGCCCGGAGGGCGCGGTCTCTCTGGCGGTCGCCTCCTTCGGCCAGACCTTCCGCGTGACCCCCATCCAGCTCATCACCGCCGCCTGCGCCGCGGTGAACGGCGGGCACCTGATGAAGCCCTATGTGGTGGAGTCCTTCACCGACGAGGATGGGAAGGTGATCTCCCAGACCCAGCCCACCGAGATACGGCAGGTCATCAGCGAGGAGACCTCGGAGAAGGTCCGGGACCTCCTCTTCGGCGTGGTGGACTGGGGCACCGGCAAGAACGCCCGCATGGACGGCTACCACATCGGCGGCAAGACCGGCACTTCAGAGAAGCGGGACGAGGACACCGGGGACCTGATCGTCTCCTTCCTGGGGGTGGCCCCGGCGGACGATCCCAAGGTGGTCATCCTCCTGGCCTTCGACAGCCCTACCCCCGTGGTCCCCGGCTCAGACTACACCTCCCACGGCTTCTACATCAGCGGCGGCAACATGGCGGCCCCGTCCGCCGGCCCTCTGCTGGCGGATATCATGGACTATATGGGGGTGGAGAAGGTCTACGACGGGGACTACGCCGACACAGTGGTGCCCCTGACCGTGGGCCTGAGCCAGGCCCAGGCCCAGTCCCTGCTGGACTCCAAGTCCCTGAGCTACCGCACGGTAGGGGAGGGGGCCACGGTCACCGATCAGCTGCCCGCCCAGGGCACCTCCATCCCGGAGGGGAGCGAGGTGGTCCTCTACCTGGGGGCGGAGAAGCCCACCGAGCAGGTGGAGGTCCCCGACCTGACCCGGCGCTCCCCCGCCGCGGTAGAGCAGGCGCTGGAGAGCCTGGGGCTCTATATGCGGGCGGAAGGGGTCACCTCTTATACCGATACGACACGCTCTACCAGCCAGTCGATCCCGGCGGGCACCATGGTGGACCCGGGCACGGTGGTGCAGGTCCACTTCATGGACACGGCGGTCCAGGACTACGGATGAGGACCGGCGCGAGAGCAGGATAACGGGCCGCGGCGCCTTTCTCGCCGCATCGTGGGCAGCCCACGCCCGGAACACAGCCTTGACTTAGAGAGAGAACACTTTCCACCTTGTACTGGAGGGGTGCCTCATCATGAAGCTCAAGGAGCTGGTCCGGGGCGTGGCGCTGGATGCCTGCGCCGTGGACCCGGAACTGGAACTGACAGGGGTCAGCTGCGACAGCAGGACCCTGGAGCCGGGGATGCTCTTCGCGGCCCTGCCCGGATATCAGGACGATGGGCAGCGGCATATCCGGGAGGCGCTGGAACGGGGGGCGGCGGCGGTGCTCTGCCGGGAGGCCCCCGGAGAGCCGGGGCCCTGGCTGACCGCCCGGGACCCCAGGGAGGCCCTGGCCCTGGCGGCGGCCAACTGGTACGGCCGGCCGGCGGAGGAGATGACCTGTCTGGCGGTCACCGGCACCAACGGCAAGACGACCACCACCTACCTCCTCAAAGCGGTGCTGGAGGGCTGCCTCCAGGCCAAGGTGGGGCTCATCGGCACCAACCAGAACCTGATCGGGGAGGAGGTCCTGCCCGCCGGACGCACCACGCCGGAGCCCCTGGAGCTCCAGCGGCTGCTCCGGCGCATGGCGGACGCGGGCTGCACCCATGTGGTGATGGAGGTCTCCTCCATCGCGCTGACCCTCCGGCGGACGGCTGGCATCCGCTTCACCGCCGGGATCTTCACCAATCTGACCCCCGACCACCTGGACCTCCACGGCACCATGGAGGAGTATCGGGCGGCAAAGGCCCTGCTCTTCCGCCAGTGCGATCTGGCGGTCCTGAACCTGGATGACGAGGCGGGGCGGTACTATGCCGGGCACTGCCCCTGTCCCGTGTTCACCTACTCCGAACGGCAGGACGCCGCCGACCTGGTGGCCAAGAACATCCGCCTTTTCCCCAGCCATGTGGAATTCGAGGCGGTGGCCCGGAACACCATCGGCCGGATCTTCCTGCCCATCCCCGGTGGCTTCACGATCTACAATGCCCTGGGGGTCATCGCCTGCGGGCTGAACCTGGGGCTGGAGATGAGGGCCGTCGCCGCCGCTCTTCGCTCGGCCAAAGGGGTGAAGGGCAGGGTGGAGGTGGTGCCCGTACCGGCGGCCTACACGGTCATCATCGACTACGCCCACACCCCCGACGCCCTGGAGAACATCCTCACCACCGTCCGGGACCTGACCGACCGGCGGGTGATCTGCCTCTTCGGCTGCGGCGGAGACCGGGACCGGAGCAAGCGGCCGGTGATGGGCGCCATCGCCGGAGCGCTCTCCGACCTGTGCATCGTCACCTCGGATAATCCCCGCACAGAGCCGCCGGAGGCCATCATCCGGGAGATCCTCTCCGGCATGGAGGAGGCCTCCGCCCTGGTGCGGGTGGAGCCGGACCGGCGCAGAGCCATCCGGCTGGCCCTGTCCGCGGCGGAGCCGGGAGATGTGGTGGTGCTGGCCGGCAAGGGGCACGAGACCTATCAGGAGATGGGCGGCGTGGCCTATCACCTGGACGAGCGGGAGGAGATCGCCGCCTACTTTGAAGCCCGGCGGGGCGGGAAGAGGGGGAAGCGGGCCTGCGGGGCGGCAGGCCCCGTGGGATGACTTCCCGATCCTGAAAGAGCGGCAGCTCCGGATATCTGGAAAAACGTATTTGCGGGACGGCAGATCCTGTGATATAATGCCCATTCGGGAATTTTGAAAGAGCTGTCCGGATCGATCGCCGGGCGGCGGGCGCCGGGGAGAGACACGGCGCACCAGGAGGTTTTGAAAAGATGAGGATCATACTTGCGGCGCTGGTCTCCTTCGTGCTCTCCGCTGTGGCGGGGAAACTGCTGATCCCCGCCCTGCGGCGGCTGAAGGCGGGGCAGGCCATCAAAGAGGACGGCCCCACTTGGCACATGTCCAAACAGGGCACGCCCACCATGGGCGGCCTGATGTTCATTTTCGGCATCTTCGCCACCATCCTTCTGATCGGCTGGCCGGACCTGGCCCGGGGAGACTTCCGGGCCCTGTTCGTGTTCCTCTTCGCCCTGGTGTTCGGCGTCATCGGCTATCTGGATGACTATGAGAAGGTGAAGAAGCGGGAGAACACCGGCCTCACCGCCGGGCCCAAGTTCCTCCTCCAGCTGGCCGCCGCCATCGCCTTCACCGTGCTGCTGCGGAACTTCGGCTATCTGGAGCCCCACCTCTACATCCCCTTCGTCAACATCAGCGTGGGCCTGCCCTGGCCGGTCTATATGGTGTTCGCCGCCTTCGTCATGGTGGGCACGGTGAACGCGGTCAATATCACCGACGGCGTGGACGGCCTGTCCTCCAGCGTCACTCTGCCGGTGGCCGCCTTCTTCGCCCTCACCGCCTGGTGCTGGGGCGTGGAGGACCTGGGGGTCTTCGGCGGCGCGCTCTTCGGCGGGCTGTGCGCCTTCCTCATCTATAACCACTACCCGGCCAAGGTCTTCATGGGGGACACGGGCTCCCTCTTCCTGGGGGGCGCGGTGTGCGGTCTCGCCTTCGCCTTCGATATGCCCCTGATCCTGGTCCTGGTGGGCATCGTATACATCGCGGAGACCCTCTCTGATATCATACAGGTGGTATATTTCAAGCTGACCCACGGCAAGCGGATCTTCCGCATGGCGCCCCTCCACCACCACTTCGAGATGGGCGGCTGGAGCGAGAAAAAGGTGGTGGCCGTGTTCGCCGGCGTGTCCTTCCTGTTCTGCGCCCTGGCCTTCGTGGGCATCCTGGGCAGATACTGACCCGGCGGCCGATCTGACGACGAAAGGCGGTGGACCCTTTGGCCCGCAAACTCAAGCGCGACCTCACGGTGGAGGAACAACTGGCAAGAGGGCCCCTGGACCTGCCCTTCCTGATGCTGGTGGTGATGCTCACCGGCATCGGCGTCATCATGATGTTCTCCGCCTCCTATGCAGAGGCCCTCTATGAGCTGGAGAACCCCACCTATTACTTCATGCGGCAGGGGCTCTTCGCCGTGGCCGGGCTGGTCATCATGTATGTGGTGTCCAAGATCAACTACCAGACCCTGAGATGGCTCTCTGTGCTGGCCCTGATGGGGTCGATCTTCCTCCTGATCCTGGTTAAGGTGCCCGGCATCGGCGACAGCGCCGGCGGCGCCAACCGCTGGATCCGGGCCATCGGCCCCCTGCCCAGGTGGCAGCCCTCCGAGGCCGCCAAGCTGGGGGTGATCCTCTACTTCTCCGCACGGCTCTCCAAGCGGCACACGGAGAAGAAGCGGAAGTTCGACCTGCGCAAGCCCTCCGGCAGGGTGCTCCGCTTCCTGGACCACATCGGCTTTCTGGAGCTGCTCCCCTATGGGGCCATCCTGGGGGTCATCGCCCTGCTGCTCCTGTGGGAGCCCCATCTGTCCGCCACCATCCTGATCCTGGCCATCGGAGCGTCGATCCTCTTCGCCGCGGGCATCCACTTGGGCTGGTTCGCCCTGGGCGGCGGCCTGATGGGGGCGGCCCTGTGGGTGGTGGCCAACGCCACCAGCTATATGGCGGACCGGCTGGCGATCTGGAGAGATCCCTGGTCGGATATGCAGGGGGACGGCTATCAGATCGTCCAGTCCCTCTACGCCATCGGCTCCGGCGGCCTACTGGGCCTTGGCCTGGGCAACTCCCGGCAGAAGTTCCTCTACCTGCCCGAGCTGCAGAACGACTACATCTTCCCCATCATCTGCGAGGAGCTGGGCTTCGTGGGCGCGGCCATGGTGCTGGTGCTCTTCGCCCTGCTCATCATCCGGGGCTACTGGCTGGCCCTCCACGCCAGGGACCGGTTCGGCGCCCTGCTGGCGGTGGGGGTCACCACCCAGGTGGCGGTGCAGGTGTTCCTGAACATCGGCGTGGTCACCAATCTCCTCCCGCCCACCGGCATCTCCCTGCCCTTCTTCAGCTACGGCGGCACGGCGCTGGTGATCCAGCTGGTGGAGATGGGGATCGTGCTGGGGGTCTCCCGGCAAATACCGGCTCCCAGGGCCGGATAGAGAAGGTGGTTTCCTGTGCGGATCTTATTCACCTGCGGCGGCACAGCGGGGCATATCAATCCCGCCATCGCCCTGGCCAGGATGTTCCAGTCCCGGCATCAGGATTGTCAAGTGCTCTTCGCGGGGGCGGACAACGGCATGGAGCGCACGCTGGTGCCCCACGAGGGCTATGAGCTGCGCACGGTCCATGTGAACACCATCCACCGGGCGTGGAAGTGGAAGGACATCAAGCACAATGTCATGACTGTCCTCACCCTGCCCCATGCCCGGCGGCAGGCCAAGGCCATCCTGAGGGAGTTCCGGCCCGACCTGGTGGTGGGCACGGGGGGCTACGCGTCCTATCCCGTGGTGAAGGAGGCGGCCCGGATGGGCATCCCCACGGCGGTGCATGAGTCCAACGCGGTGCCCGGCCTCACCACCAAGCTCCTCTCCAAGGTCACCGACCGGGTGCTGGTGGGGTTCGAGGACTCCCGGAAGTACTATCCCCACCCGGAGCGGGTGGTGGTCACCGGCACTCCCGTGCGGCGGGACTTCTTCGACCACACCCGCCGGGAGGCCAAGGCGGAGCTGGGGGTGGAGGACGGTTGTCCCCTGGTCCTCTCCTACTGGGGATCCCTGGGGGCGGAGCAGATGGGCCGCTATACCGCCGACTTCATCCAGCGAGAGCTCTCGGAGGGGTCGCCCTTCCGCCATATCCACGGCGCGGGACGGAACTACCAGTGGCTCACCGGAGAGCTGGAGCGCCGGGGCCTGGACCTGGGCGAGCGGGTGGAGGTCCGGGAATACATCTATGATATGCCGCTGGTGATGGATGCCGCCGACCTGGTGATCTGCCGGGCGGGGGCCTCCACGATCTCCGAGCTCACCGCCGTGGCGAAGCCCTGTATCCTGATCCCCTCCCCCAATGTGACCAACAACCACCAGGAGAAGAACGCCCGGGTGCTGGAGCAGCACGGGGCGGCGGTGGTGCTGCTGGAGCCGGAGACCGACGGCGGCGAGCTCTACCGGACGGCCAAGGAGCTGCTGGACCACCCGGAGAGGCGCGCCGCCATGTCCCGGGCGCTCTCCGACCTCTCGGTCACCGACGCGGCGGAAGAGATCTATAACGTCCTGATCTCCCTGCTGAGATAGGCCCTGCCCGCCGGCAGAGGCTGTCATCCCCTCCGCAAGGCGCATAGTATGGCCTGAGAATGAATGTGGAGGGTGGACGATATGAGTGCTTATCTGGTGGAGGGCGGTGTGCCGCTGTATGGAGAGGCCCGGGTCCACGGGGCCAAGAACAGCGTCCTGCCCATTTTGGCGGCGGCCATCTTGTGCCCGGGGACCAGCGTCATCCGCAACTGCCCCGACCTGTCCGATGTGCGGGCGTCCATGGCGATCCTGGAACACCTGGGCTGCGGCGTCCGCCGGGAGGGGGACACCGTGGAGGTGGACGCGGGGTCCCTGTTACATAACGACGTGCCCGACGAGCTGATGCGGGAGATGCGCTCCTCGGTGATCTTCCTGGGGGCCATCCTGGCCCGCACCGGGGAGGCGGTGCTGAGCATGCCGGGGGGCTGCGAGCTGGGCCCCCGCCCCATCGACCTGCACCTGGCGGCCATCCGGGCCCTGGGGGCGGAGGTCCGGGAGGAGGGGGGCGGCCTGCGCTGCTCCGTGCCGGAGCGGGGGCTCCGGGGCTGTGAGATCGACCTGGCCCTCCCCAGCGTAGGCGCTACGGAGAACGCCATGCTCTGCGCCTGCGGCGCAGAGGGGACCACTGTCATCAACAACGCGGCCCGGGAGCCGGAGATCGCAGATCTCCAGCGCTTCCTCCGGTCCATCGGGGCCAGGGTGCGGGGGGCGGGCTCCTCGGTGATCACGGTGGAGGGGCGGCAGGCCCTCCACGGAGGTACGCACACCGTCATGCCCGACCGGATCGTGGCCGCCACCCTCCTCAGCGCGGCGGCCGCGGCGGGAGGGGAAGTGGAGCTGCTCGGCACCGACCACCGCCACCTCTCCACCGTCACCGCCGCCCTGATGGAGGCCGGCTGCCGGGTGCGCAGCGGAGAAGGGCGGATCCATCTCCGGCGGGACCGGCCGCTGAAGGGGGTCTATCCCATCCACACCGCCCCCTACCCGGGCTTCCCCACCGACGCCCAGCCGCCGGTGATGGCGGCGCTGGCCGGCGGAGAGGGGACCACCGTCTTTGTGGAGAACATGTTCGAGAGCCGCTATCGCCATGTGGATGAGCTCTGCCGGATGGGGGCCAGGATCCGGGTGGAGGGCCGGGTGGCGGTGGTCTGCGGCGTGGGCCGCCTCCACGGAGCCAGGCTCCGGGCCGCCGATCTGCGGGGCGGCGCCGCGCTGGTGGTGGCCGCCCTGGGCGCGGAGGGCCGCAGTGAGATCGAGGGGCTGGAGCATGTGGACCGGGGCTATCACCGGCTGGAGGACACCCTGACCGCGCTGGGCGCCCGCATCCGGCGGGTATGAGGAGGCCGCCGGACGGGCTCACCAAACTGTAATGATCTCTTAATGATCTTTTTATGATCTTGTGGTAAAATGTCCTCCGCAGCCGCCGGAGGGCGGCCTGTAAAACAGAAAGACGCGGAGGCGAGCCATGGCGACGAGGCGCTCCAACAAGAGAAAACAGCGCGACCGGGGGCGGTTCGGCGCGCTATATAAGATCTTCTCCCTCATCATCATCCTGGTGGTGGTGGCTGCGGGCTGCGTGGTGTTCTTCCGGGTGGAGACGATCACCGTGGATGGAGAAGAGCGGTATACGGCAGCGGAGGTGACCGCCGCATCAGGGGTGGAGCAGGGGGATAACCTCTTCCTGCTGGACCGGCTGGGGATCGCCCGGCGGATCATGGCGGAGCTGCCCTATGTAGAGAATGTGAACATCCGGCGGGCCTATCCCGATGGGGTCATCATCACGGTACAAGAGTGCCGCGCCGCCGCTGTCATCCAGGGAGAAGATGGGGACGGCTGGTGGCTCATCAACACCAGCGGGAAGATCCTGGAGCAGGCCGCGAGCGGAGACGTGGCGGGGACCGCCAGGATCGCCGGCCTCACCGCCTCCTTCCCGGCGGTGGGGGCGGCCCTCCGGGCGCCGGAGGGTGGAACGTACCGCCTCACTGTGCTCCTGGAGCTGATGGACGCGCTGGAGAGCCAGGGGATGATGGAGCAGGTGAGCTCCATCGACTTGAGCGGCACCTCCTCCGTGCTGGTGGATCTCAACGGCTGGGTCACGCTGGAGATCGGCCTTACCGCCGACTTCCAGGAGGAGATGGGCACCCTGAAGGCCATTTTGGACTCGGGCGACATACAGCCGAACGAGCGGGGGACGATCATCAAGACCCAGGGCGACAGGTACTCTTTCGTGCCCCGGGAGAGTTGAAGGGAAAATTTGGAAAGTCCTCTGAAATCGGCCGCAGGCTATTGACCTGAATGGAAAAGAGCGATACAATATTTTATATTTGAAGGACATCACAGAGAGAACCATATCTTCTTTTACATAGGAGGAACAGGCATGGCGTTTGGATTGGATACAGGGCCTGAGAGCGTAGTTACCATCAAAGTGATCGGAGTGGGCGGCGGCGGCAGCAACGTGGTCAACCGTATGGTCCGCTCCGGTGTGCAGGGCGTGGACTTCATCGCCGTCAACACGGACAAGCAGGCGCTGTCCACGTCCAGCGCCACCTACAAGATCCAGATCGGGGAGAAGCTCACCGGCGGCCAGGGGGCGGGCTCCAACCCGGAGGTGGGCAAGAAGTCCGCCGAGGAGAGCAGGGGCCAGATCGCCAAGGCCCTGGAGGACGCGGACATGGTGTTCATCACCGCCGGCATGGGCGGCGGCACAGGCACCGGCGCGGCGCCCATCGTGGCGGATATCGCCAAGGAGGCGGGCCTCCTGACCGTGGGCGTGGTGACCAAGCCCTTTGCTTTCGAGGGCCGCCGGCGGATGCAGCAGGCCGAGGCGGGCATCGAGGAGCTGCGGGGCAAGGTGGATTCTCTGGTCATCATCCCCAACGAGCGGCTGAAATTCGCCACCGACCAGAAGATCACCTTCCAGAACGCCTTCGAGATCGCCGACGACGTGCTCCGCCAGGCGGTGCAGTCCATCTCCGATCTTATCAAGAACACCGGCTTCATCAACCTGGACTTCGCCGACGTCACCGCTGTCATGAAGGACGCGGGCATGGCCCATATGGGCGTGGGCCGGGCCGCCGGCAAGAACAAGGCGGAGGAGGCCGCCAAGATGGCCATCTCCAGCCCCCTGCTGGAGACCTCCATCAACGGTGCCCACGGTGTGCTGGTCAATGTCACCGGCTCTATGGATATCGGTCTGGAAGAGGTGGAGACTGCCGCCAACCTGGTGCAGCAGGCCGCCCATCCCGACGCCCTCATCATCTTCGGCGCCGCCTTCGACGAGGAGCTGGAGGACGAGATCCGGGTCACCGTCATCTCCACCGGCTTCGAGGAGAGCGCGGGGGCCATCCCGCAGAACCCCTTCTCTGCCGGCCGGGAGGCCGCCGCTGCGGGAGGGCAGCAGGCCGCGCCCACCGCCTCCAAGGCTGGGGGGCAGTCCGGGCAGCAGCGCTCCACTCTGGAGCCCCTGTCCGAGGACCCGGAGGAGGACCCCTTCGTGGACATCTTCAAGATCTTCAACCGGGACCGGTAAAGAGCATATCGGACCGCCGGCGGAGCCATCTCCGCCGGCGGTTTTTCATCTTGCAATTCTTTTCTGGGGATATTATAATAATGTCTGCCGAAGGCCCTCATGGAGCTCTGCCCTGTGGGGCTCCGGCCCAAAAGATCTCATGGAAAAAGGAGTGAGCGCGTCGTGAGCGGCGACCCTGGAAGTCGAAGTTTATATGATACAGCGGCGCGCCGCCCCGGATAGTGGAGGGGCCTGCGAGAGCGCGCCGAAAAGAAAGGCGTGATACCGATGCTGACCATTCACAAGACCATCGACGGCCGCATGACCAAGCTGGATAAGGTGGAGAGCGGCTGCTGGGTGAACCTCACCTATCCCACGGAGGACGAGATGTCCACCGTCACCGCCCTGCTGGGCATCGACCCGGGCTTCCTCCGGGCCGCTCTGGACGAAGAGGAGACCTCCCGGATCGACACCGAGGACGGACAGACCCTCATCATCATCGACTTGCCCGCAGTGGAGAAGGGGGACGCGGTGGTCTACTCCACCCTGCCCCTGGGCATCATCGTGGCGGAGAAATGTATCATCACCGTCTGCCTGAAGGAGACCCCGGTGATCCGGGACTTCCAGGACGGGCTGGTGAAGAACGCAGAGACCCAGAAAAAGACCAGCTTCATCCTCTACCTGCTCCTCCAGGTGGCCAAGCGCTTCCTGCAATACCTGAAGCAGATCGACAAGATCTACAGCTATATGGAGCGGCAGCTCTACAAGTCCCAGCGGAACAAGGAGCTGATCCAGCTCCTGGATCTGGAGAAGTCCCTGGTCTATTTCAACACCTCTTTGAAGGCCAACGAGGTCACCCTGGAGAAGATCCTCCGGGGCCGGATCATCACGCTCTACGAGGAGGACCACGACCTGCTGGAGGATGTGCTCATCGAGGTGCGGCAGGCCATCGAGATGGCCAATATATACTCCTCCATCATCTCGGGCATGATGGACGCCTTCGCCAGCGTGATCTCCAATAACCTGAACGTCACCATGAAGGTGCTCAGCTCCATCACGATCCTCTTGGCCATCCCCAATATCATCTTCGGCTTCTACGGGATGAACATCACCAGCGGCCTCCCGCTGGACCGATTCTGGTGGGTCCCCCTGCTGATCACGGTGGCGGTCATCTCCATCGTCGCCATCATCCTGAAGCGGAAGGACCTTTTTTGAACATAGCGCGAAAGCAGCCTCTTCTCCCCAAGCCGGGAAAAGAGGCTGCTTTTTACTCTGGAGTCAGGGTTCCGGGGGACTGGAAGGGGGCTCACGGCCCTCGGAGGGGCACGATGGCTCCCGGGGGGCGGACCGGAGGGAGAGGGAGCAGAAGAGCGCCCAGCCCGCCGCCAGGACCAGGGCCAGCAGCGGCATGGCCCAGGAGGGCTGCCCCACAGGCACATAAGAGGGGGCCAGCCCCTCCTGGTAGGGGATGAAGTCCTGAGAGACGGGGGACCAGGCCAGAGAGTAGGTACGCAGTCCCTCCATGGGGAGACACAGAAGGCAGAGGAGCCAGTAGAAGGGAAGGCGCGGCCATCTCTTCCGGATCAGCAGGGGGAGAGAGCCGAGCACAGCCAGGAGGAGGAGCAGGCCGATATAAAGGTGCTCCTGGCCCCGGAGCAGATCGTGGATGTGCTCCTCCTGGACCGGGAACAGGGCAGAGCAGGCGCGGCAGAGGGTGGGGAACAGGGCCCAGAAAAGGCAGGCGAGCAGGGGGACGAGCCCCAGCAGGGCAGGCCAGCCGGGTCGCCGCAGACAGAGGCGCAGGCGGGGAAGGGAGGCGTCCAGCCCGCTCCACCGGTACAGGAGGTACTGCGTAAAGGCGGTGACCGCCAGGGCCAGCAGGATGGGGGCGGCGATGTACCCGAAGGACTGGGAGAGGGATGTGTCGGGGGCCTGACCGGGGGGAAGGGACCAGAGGGAGAAAGATGTCCAAACGGCCCACAGGACCGTGGCGGCCTTGCCGCACAGGGAGAGGTTCACCGACAGATCCATGGCCAGATTGCCCAGGAGGAACCAGCGGCTCCGGTAGGCGTAATACCGCTGCAGGTATACGCCGTAGGCCATACAGCCCAGATAGACCGCATAGCACACTGGAAGGGGGACGAACAGGTCCAGCAGGAAAAAGAGGAGCCCGCCGCCCAGGGCGAAGGCGAAGGAGAGCAGGCTCTGCCAGTCGGTACGGCCCAGCGCCCGGACCGGCTGCACCTCGTCCAGCAGCTCATCCACCGTCACTCCCAGGGCCCGGGCCAGGGGGACCAGGAGGGGGACGTCCGGGTACCCCCCGCTCTCCCAGCGGGAGACGCTCTTGTTGGACACCCCCAGCCGGTCGGCCAGCTCCTGCTGCGTGAGCCCCCGCCGCTGGCGGAGGGCCTTCAGCCGCTGAGAAAATGTATTCTCCACAGTAAGGCCTCCTTTCTGTCCTTAGTGTATCACAGGGAGCGGCTGCCGGCCACCCCGGGGAGCGAGAAAAGAGTCTCGCAGAGCGAGATACCGCCTCGCTGGGGAGAAAAAGTAAAAATATGCCCTGCGGCTCCTGCCGCAGGGCATATTTTCCAGCGTGTCAAAAAAGTCCATTTGGACTTTTTTGACACGCTGTCTGACATTTTGACTTACGTCAAAATGTTCCTGACTGTACGCGAAAGTGGGGGCTCACCGCCCCCCTTTCACACTATCCCCCCGCTGCT
>DWZK01000130.1 GCA_019117605.1 Candidatus Intestinimonas stercoravium
GGGACACCGCCTGGCGGGAGACACCCAGGGCCTCGGCCAACTCCTGCTGGGACAGCCCCTTTTTCCTGCGCAGGGCGGGCAGCGTTTCCTTCAATTCCATATCTGTTCACCTCACATGATAAAGCAGTACAACGAAAAAAGAAACCGCAAGCGGGTTGCATTTTGGCAATTATCGCTTGCGGTTTGCGCAGATATTATGGTCTTGCCACGGCATGGCCCGTGGGGCTCAGTCGGCCTTCTGGCTCTCCAGGTACTCGTCGTAGGTCATCTTGCGGTCAATGAGCTTGCCGTCGGAGGTGAAGTCGAACACCCGGTTGGCCACGGTCTGCACCAGCTGGTGGTCGTGGGAGGCGAAGAGCACGTTGCACTTGACGGCCTCCAGGCCGTTGTTCAGGGCGGCGATGGACTCCAGATCCAGGTGGTTGGTGGGCTGGTCCAGCAGCAGCACGTTGGCCCCGGAGAGCATCATCCGGGAGAGCATGCACCGGACCTTCTCGCCGCCGGAGAGGACCTTCACGGGCTTGTAGATCTCGTCGCCGGAGAAGAGCATCCGGCCCAGGAAGCCCCGCAGGTAGGACTCGTGGGGGTCGGAGGACCACTGGCGCAGCCACTCCACCAGATTGTCGTCGTTGTCCTTGAAGTACTCGGTGTTGTCCTTGGGGAAGTAGGAGAAGGTGGCGGTCTGGCCCCACTTCACCGTGCCCTCGTCGGGCTCCCACTCGCCGGTGAGGATCTTGAAGAGGGCGGTCTGGGCGTTCTCGTTCTCGCCCACGAAGGCGATCTTGTCCCCGTGCTCCACAGTGAAGCTCACCTTGTCCAGCAGCTTCACCCCGTCCACGGTCTTGCTCACGTCGGTGACGAAGAGGATGTCCTTGCCCACCTCCCGGTCGGGGGAGAAGGACACCCAGGGGTAGCGCCGGGAAGAGGCGGGCATCTCCTGTACGGTGAGCTTGTCCAGCAGCTTCCGGCGGGCGGTGGCCTGCTTGCTCTTGGACTTGTTGGCGGAGAAGCGGGAGATGAACTCCTGGAGCTCTTTGATCTTCTCCTCGTTCTTCTTGTTCTGGTTCTTGATGAGGGACTGCACCAGCTGGGAGGACTCGTACCAGAAGTCGTAGTTGCCCACATACATCTTGATCTTGCTGTAGTCGATGTCCACGATGTGGGTGCAGATGGTGTTGAGGAAGTGCCGGTCGTGGCTGACCACGATGACGGTGCCCTCGAAGTCCAGGAGGAAGTCCTCCAGCCAGTTGATGGCGGCGATGTCCAGGTTGTTGGTGGGCTCGTCCATCATGAGGATGTCCGGGCTGCCGAAGAGGGCCTGGGCCAGCAGCACCTTCACCTTCAGCCGGGCGTCCACATGCTCCATCAGGTCCTGGTGCATGGACACGGGGATCCCCAGGCCCTGGAGGATCCGGCTGGCGTCCGACTCGGACTCCCAGCCCCCCAGCTCGGCGTACTCCTCCTCCAGCTCGCAGGCCCGGATGCCGTCTTCCTCGGTCATCTCTTCCTTGGCGTAGAGGGCCTCCTTCTCCTTGCCGATGTCATAGAGGCGCTGGTTGCCCATGATCACCGTGTCCATGACGGTGTAGGCGTCGTAGGCGTTCTGGTCCTGCTTGAGCACCGACATCCGGGTCTTGGGCAGGATGGACACCTCGCCGGAGGTGGGCTCCAGCTCGCCGGAGAGGATCTTCAGGAAGGTGGACTTGCCCGCGCCGTTGGCGCCGATGATGCCGTAGCAGTTCCCCTTGACGAACTGCAGGTCCACATGGGAAAAAAGGGGCTGGCCGCTGTAGGAGAGGCTCAGGTCGGATACTGTGATCATACGTCACTCCTCATATCAGATCAGAAATCATAGAGCGCCCGGGATCGGGCACTGCAAACGCCTGACTAGTATATCAAACTCCCGCTGAAAAGAAAAGGAGCAAAAGGGCCAAAGATCGGCGATCTTCTCTTGACGGCGGTGGCGATCCCTGCTATCATGGGCGGCACAGACACCACAGACGGCAGAAAGGAGCGCGGGACATGCCTTTCCTGCACCAGTTCCTGGAGGCGGTCACCGGACTGGCCATCCAGATCTTCGAGCTCATGGGAGTAGCGGTCATCATCTGCTCGGGCCTGAGCGGCATCTACCACTATATCCGCAGGGATCCGCAGACCCGGCTCAAGCTGGCCAAAGGCATGGCCATGGGCCTGGAGTTCAAGCTGGGGAGCGAGATCCTGCGCACCGTGGTGGTCCGGGACCTGAGCGAGATCGCCATCGTGGGGGCCATCATCCTCCTCCGGGCCGCCCTCACCTTCCTCATCCACTGGGAGATCAAAAACGAGGAGGCGGACCTGGAGGCGGATCTGGACCGCCGGCCGGGCGAGCGATAGGAGCGACACATGGACGGCACAGCCCCCGGGGCCCGCAGGGCCCCGGGGGCTGTGCCGTCCTCTCGGGCTACCGGGCGCATCGACCCGCCCGCCGCCGGAGGATCTCGTCCAACAGGCGGTGGGCGGCCTCCTCCTTGGACAGGAGGGGCAGTTCCAGCACATCGGTGGGAGAGATGAGGGTGAGCCGGTTGGTGGCTGTACCGAACCCGGCGCCCGCCTCTTTCAGGCTGTTGGCGGCGATCAGGTCCAGGCGCTTCTTCTCCAGCTTCTTCCGGGAGTTGTCCACCAGGTCCCGGGTCTCCATGGAGAAGCCGCAGAGGAACTGGCCCGGCACCCTGTGCTCTCCCAGCCAGGCCAGGATGTCCCGGGTGCGGGACAGGGGGATGGTAAGGGCGGCGTCCCCCAGGTCCTCTTTCTTGAGTTTGTCCTCCGCCTGGTGCGCAGGGCGGTAGTCCGCCACAGCGGCGGCCTTGATGATGATATCCTGCTCAGGGGCGCGGGCGGTGACGGCCTCGAACATGTCCTGAGCGGACACCACATCGACCATCTCCAGATAGGCCGGTCTTTTGAGGGATGTGGGACCGGATACCAGGGTGACCTGCGCCCCACGGGCGGCGGCGGCCCGGGCGATCGCATACCCCATCTTGCCTGTGGAGTGGTTGGTGAGATAGCGCACCGGGTCCAGAGCCTCCTGGGTGGGCCCGGCGGTGACCAGGACCCGCAGCCCATCCATGTCCCTCTCGTGAGAGATGGCATGGAGCACGGTCTCCAGCAGATCTTCCGGCTCCGGCATCTTGCCTTTTCCCACTGCGCCGCAGGCCAGACGGCCGCTGGCGGGCTCCACGATCTCCCAGCCGTACCGCCGCAGGGCGGCCAGATTGTCCTGGGTGACCGGGTTCTCATACATCCGGGTGTTCATGGCGGGAGACGCGATCTTGGGGCAGTCACAGGCCAGCACGGTGGTGGTCAGCATGTCATCGGCCAGGCCGTGGGCCAGCTTGGCCAGCACATTGGCCGTGGCGGGGGCCACCAGCACCAGGTCCGCCTGGTCCGCCAGGGAGATGTGCTCCACCTGGAAGGGATAGTTGCGGTCGAAGGTGTCCACCGATACCCGGTTCCCGGTCAGGGACTCAAAGGTGTGGGGGCCCACGAACTCAGTGGCGTTCCTGGTCATGAGCACCTGGACGCAGGCGCCCTGCTTCACCAGCGCAGAGGCCAGGGCGGCGGCCTTGTAGCAGGCGATGCCTCCTGTGACACACAGGAGTATGGTCTTTCCATTCAACATGGGAAACGTCCTCTCTTCAGATTTCCACCATTATAGCAGAGCCGGAGGAGGTTTTCCAGATTCCCATTGTTTTTTATGGACCTGTCCCGTATAATAGCCCTGTGTCTCGCGTCCTGAGTCCGCTGTACTCCCGCTGGGAGACGGCAGGTCTCTGCCGGACGGGAGGCCGCCCATATCATGCGCTGTATCCCGTGCAGGGCGGGGCCCGGAGCGCCCGGATCCCCCGACCGCCGGACACGCCCCGGAACGGGAACGGCAGCTAGAGGTGATGTCATCATGAAAACGGTATCCGCACAGTCCCAACGGCGCACGCAGGTGCGCAGCCTGACCCTCCTGGCGATGTTCACTGCCATCTTGTTCCTGCTGGCCTTCACTCCCATCGGGATGATAGACCTTCCCATCATCAAGGCCACAGTGCTCCACGTCCCGGTCATCATCGGCTCCCTCCTGCTGGGGCCGAAGAAAGGGGCCTTCCTGGGCGGGATGTTCGGCCTGACCAGCCTGGTGAAGAACACGCTGGCCCCCGGGCTCTCCTCCTTCGCCTTCACGCCGCTGATCCCGGTCCCCGGCCTGGACCGGGGCAGCCCTTGGGCGCTGGTGGTGTGTTTCGTGCCCCGCATCTTGGTGGGCGTCACCCCCTGGCTGGTATACGCTCTGTTCCGGCGGCTCTTCCGGCGGCGGGGCGGTCTCCGGGCGGGGGGCATGGTCCTGGCCGCTGTGGCGGGCGCGGCCACCAACACCGGACTGGTGATGGGACTGATCGCCGTGGTGTTCCGTGACGCCTACGCCGCCGCACAGGGGATCCCGGTGGAAGCGGTGCTGGGCTTCGTGCTGGGCATCGTCGTGGCCAACGGCGTACCGGAGGCCATCGTGGCGGCGATCCTCGTCCCTGCTGTATGCGTACCGATCGGCAGGGCGCTGGGACTGGAGGAGGCCGGAGACGGCGCTGCTCGGCTGCCCATGATGTGATGCCATACAGGTCCGCCCCATCCGCCAGAGAGGGCGGGGAGGCCGCGCGGCTTTTCCGCGCCGGTCCCGCCCCGGGGGACATGGGGGAGGGGGCGGACTGATGTATAAAAAAGGAACATGTAAAACAAAAAACTCTTGAGACCGTGCGGTCTCAAGAGTTTTTTGTGGTGGAGACAACAGAACTCGAATCTGTGACCTCTCGCGTGTGAGGCGAGCGCTCTACCAGCTGAGCTATGCCTCCATGTTTGGGGACGTTGGTGACGCGTACGGGAATCGAACCCGTGTTACCGCCGTGAAAGGGCGGTGTCTTAGCCGCTTGACCAACGCGCCATGGGGATATAGAGGGATGCCCTATATCTCTTGGTGCAGCTGAAGCTGCATGGTAGCGGCACCTGGATTTGAACCGGGGACACTACGGGTATGAACCGTATGCTCTAGCCAACTGAGCTATGCCGCCGAAGAGGCCCCTTCAACAGGGCGAGATTCAGTATACCTGATAAAGGGGGATTTGTCAACAGCTTTTTTCTATTTTTTCGAAAAAGATCGCCGGGGGCCTCACTCGATCTTGTAGCCCACGCCCCACACGGTCTTGATGAACCGGGGGTTCCTGGAGGGCTCCCCCATCTTCTCCCGCAGGCGGCGGATGTGGACCATGACCGTGTTGTTCCGGTCCAGGTACTTCTCCCCCCACACGGTCTCGAAGAGCCGCTCGGCGGAGATGACCTGCCCCCGGTTCTCGCAGAGCATCCACAGGATGTCGAACTCGATGGGGGTGAGGCTCAGCTCCCGGTCGTAGAGGGTGCACTGGTGGGTGGCCCGGTCGATCACCAGGCCGTTGAAGTCGATGACCTCCCCGGCGGACTGCTTGTCCGGGGCATTGTAGCGGATGTAGCGGCGGAGCTGGGCCTTCACCCGGGCGGTGAGCTCCAGGGGGTTGAAGGGCTTGGTGAGATAGTCGTCCGCCCCGATGGTGAGCCCGGCGATCTTGTCCATGTCCGCGCTCTTGGCGGTGAGCATGATGACGGGGAAGTGGTGCTCCTTCCGGATCTCTCCGCACAGGGTGAGCCCTGAGATGTCGGGCAGCATCACGTCCAGCACCGCCAGATCCACCGGCTGCTCCCGCAGGAGCGCAAGGGCCTCGGTGCCGCTGCCGCAGGTATAGACGGTGAAGCCCTCGCTGCGGAGATACACCGCCACCAGGTCGGCGATCTCGGGCTCGTCGTCCACCACAAGGATCTTCGCATCCACGGTCCATCCCTCCTCCTCCCCATTATAGGGGCCGGGGAGGGAGGCCGTCAAGGCATCTGGCGCGATCATAAGAAAAAGGTAATATCTGCAAAGCGGGCGGCGGCGCTCAGAAGATCCAGCGCAGGGCCACCGACAGCAGCAGGGCCGCGGCGGCGGGGAGCAGGTTCTCCAGCCGGAAGGGCTGGTCCAGCAGCCCCTTCACCAGCAGCACCACCGCCGCCAGCCGCAGCAGCCAGGGCAGCAGGGAGAGCAGGATCGCCAGGGGCAGGCCGATCAGCAGCAGCACCACGCACAGCACGGGGATGGCCGCCAGGCAGAAGAGGCTCAGGGTCAGCAGGGTCAGCATATCTCTCGTCTCCTTTTCGTTTCTTTCCAGGTCATCTCGAGGATACCACGGCCCCCTTAAAAAGGGGGTGGAGAAAAGATCAAAAAAAGATTAAAATATGGGGCTCCCGAATATGCGCCGCAAAAATGGAAAGTGTACTTGACATTTTATGCGCCAGGTGCTATGCTGGTGCCATGGAAAGGAAGCTTTCCATCCGGAAGGGAGGGAGAGGTGTGAAGAACCGACTGGAGGCGCTCCGCAAGGCCCGGGGCATCCGGCAGGAGGAGCTGGCCGCGGCCCTGGAGGTCTCCCGGCAGACCATCGGGTCGCTGGAGAACGGGCGCTACAATCCCTCCATCCTGCTGGCCTTCAAGATCGCCCGGTATTTCGGCCTCGCCATCGAGGATATCTTCATCTATGAGGAGGGAACGTCGTGAAAAAGACTTCTATCCGCTGGCCCCTGGCGGTCGCTCTGCTGGGCTGCGCCCTGTTCGCCGCCGGGGGGATCGGCCGGATGGCCTTCGACCTGGAGCTGCCCGCCTATGTGCTCCTGGCGGCGGGCTGCGCCCTCTTCGGGGGCGGGCTGGGGGACGTCCTCCGGCGGCTGGCCCTCCGAAGCGACCCGCAGCTGGCCAAGGAGGTAGCCATCGAGGAGGGGGACGAGCGGAACGTGTCCATCGCCAACGCCGCCAAGGCCAAGGCCTTCGACGCCATGCTGCTGGTATACCCGCCCCTGCTGCTGGTGCTGGCGCTGGCGGGAGTGGAGATCCTGCCCCTGCTGCTGGTGGCGGCGGCCTACCTCTTCACCGTCGGGGTGAGCATCTACTGGCAGGCCCGCTACCGCCGGGAGGGATGAAAAGAGCGCCCGCCCTCTGGAGAGAGATCCAGAGGGCGGGCGCTCTCGCTTTGCTGCGATCAGCCCCGGGCGGCCAGCAGGGCCTTCTCCCGGCTGTGGCAGGTGAAGAGGAGGATCTGCCGGTCCCGGGAGAGCGCCTGGAGGAGCTCCAGGGCCAGGGCGGCCCGCTGGTCGTCGAAGTTGGCCAGGGTGTCGTCCAGCACCAGGGGGGCGGGGTCCTCCGCCGGGAGGGCCAGCTCGCACACCGCCAGGCGCACGGCCAGGTAGAGCTGGTCCACCGTGCCCTGGGACAGGGAGAGGGCCCGGTGGGGGAGGACGGCCCCCGCCTCCCGGGCGGAGGCGTCCAGCTCCCGGGTGAGGGAGACGGCGTCGTACTTCCCGCCGGTGAGGGCGGAGAAGAGCTCTCCCGCCCGCCGGTCCAGGGCGGGGGAGAAGCGGGCGCGGAGCTGCTCATTGGCCTGTCCCAGGACCTCCAGGGCGGCGGACAGGGCCCTGTGCTCCAGGCGGCGCTGTTCCAGCTGGGCCTCCAGCGCCTCCCGGCGGGCCTCCAGCTCCACCGGGTCCCCCAGGGCGGAGCGCTGTCCCTGGATGTGGGCCAGCTCCGCCTGGAGGCGGGAGAGCTCCCCGGATACGGCGGAGAGAGCGGCGGCGGTCTGCTGGGCCGTGTGGGGAGAGGGGGGCGGGGCGGTCTCGGGCGCCTCGCCCTGGGGGGCGGGGAGGGAGGCGGCCAGCTTCTCCGCCCCCTCCAGCCGGACCCGGGCGGTGGAGAGCCGCTCGCCGTAGGAGAGGGCACGGGACAGGGCGGCGGAGACCCCGAACTGGTCCCGCACCGTGGGGGCGAAGGGCCGGACGAAGTCCAGCAGCTGCCGCCACAGCGCCTCCCGCCGGGCAGTGAGGCCGGCGATGGAGCTCTCCACCGCCTCCGCCCCCCGGCGTGCCTCCTCCACGGACACCCACTTCTCCCGGTAGGCGTTGGCCCGGGCCAGGATGTCGTCGGGGTAGTCCGCCCCGTACCGCGCCAGGAGCTGGGCCCGCTCCCGGAGGCGGCGGCCCTTGGACCGCCGGGCGGCGAGCAGGAAGCACGCCCCTCCCGCCGCCCCCAGGCCGGCGGCGGCCAGGAAGAGGAGCTGCCCGGAGAAGGCCGCCGCCCCGCCGAAGCACAGGGCGGCCAGGAGCAGGAGGGCGCCGCTCACCGTGGGGACGGCCTCCTTCCCCTTCTCCAGCTCCCGGGCCCGGGCGGCGTCGCCGCTGGCCTGCTGCCAGGCCTGGTCCGGCCCCATGTCGGGGAAGAGGGGGTCCCGGGCGGCCTCTTCCGCCCGGTCCACCGCCTCCCGGGCGGGGCCACGCTGGTTCTGGGCCTCCTTGATGTTGGCCTCCAGGGTCTTCAGGTAGGCCAGGTCCTCCTGGGCGGAGCGGAGGGCCTCCTTGGAGGGCAGGGGGCCCGCCTCTCCCTCCAGCCGCTCCACCTCCGCCCGGGCCTCGGCCAGACCGGCGGCGGCGGAGCGGTGCTGCTCCGCCTGGAACCAGAGCTGCCGGGCCCGCTGGGCGGCGTGCTCCGCCTCCAGGGACGCCTTGCGGCGCTCCAGCTCCTCCACCTGGACCTGGGCCTCCGCCGCCCGGCGGAGGGTGTGGGTGGTGAGGGAGAGCTGGCGCTCCACCTCCTCCAGCTCCCCCTCCAGCCTGGGGATGAGGCCGGTCTGGTTGTGCCTGCGGCGGTTGAGCCAGCCCCGGAGGGCCTTCTCCGCCTCGGTGTAGGAGACGGTCTCCTCCCCCGAGGACACCAGGGCGGCGATCCGGCGCTCCAGCTCCGGGTCCCCGTCCACGGCCGCCCCGGACTGGCCCACGAAGGCGCTGCGCTGGAACACCTCCCGGCTCACCCCCAGGAGGACCTGGCCGCAGTTCTCCCCGGTGAGGCCGGGCACCGGCTCGTTGGTGTCGGCGTACACCGCCTGGAACCCCCCGAAGGGGGAGGCCCCCTTGGGGGAGCGGCGGAGGATCAGGTCCCGCCCTCCCCAGGTGAGGAGCATCTCCCCCGCCATGGGGGAGCCGGACCAGGGCTGATAGCGGTTCTTCTCCGCCAGGGCGGTGCGGGTGTCCCGCTCCCGGGTGGGGATGCCGTAGAACATGGCCCGGAGGAAGGCGCACCAGGTGGACTTGCCCCCCTCGTTGGGGAGCTCCAGCACGTTGAGCCCCTCGCGGAGCTCCAGGACCTCCCCCTCCAGGCGGCCGAAGGTGGCGGTCATCTTCTTGATCTTCATGGCAGCGGCTCCTCTCTGTGCTCCAGGGCGGCAAGGCCGAAGCGCACCGCCAGCTCCAGGACCTCCCGCTCCTCCCCGCTCCCGGCCCCGGCCAGCCGCTCCCGCATAGAGCGGAGGAAGAGGCCGGTGAGGGTGTCCTCCTCCGCCCGGTCCCACAGGTCCCGGCGGATGGAGGTCCGGTCCCGGAGCTCCAGGTGGTAGCAGCGGGGGGCGGCCAGGGCGGTGAGGGCGGTCAGGTCCACCCCCTCCTCCCCGGTCTCTCCGGTGAGGATCACCCGCAGGATGTCCTTTTCGCAGCTCTCCGGCAGGGCGGAGAGCAGAGCCTCCGCCGGGTCGCGGCCGGTGACGTCCGCCTCCAGCACCTGATAGCGCCGGGCGGCCAGGGGCAGGAACTGGGCCTCCGCCCCGCCGCCGGCGTCCAGCTCAATCCAGAGGCAGCCCTTGTCTCCGGTCTCGTCGAAGCCCCGGCCCTCGGGGCAGCCGGGATAGGCCCACCAGGTCTCCCCCTCCCGCTGGAGGCCGGAGCAGGCGTGCACATGGCCCAGGGCCAGGTAGCTGAGGCCCGAGGCGGCGATGTCCTCCCGGGGGATGGGGCAGTAGCGGCCCGCCCCGTCCACCTCCCCGTGGAGGACGCCGATCCGGTACCGGGGTCCCGGCTCTGCCTGGGATCCGGAGAGGGGACAGTCCTCCCGGGCGGGGCCGGTGAAGGCGGCCCCGTAGACGGCGCAGTCCAGGCTGGGCAGATCTACCCGCTCCAGGGCGGGGGAGGTGAAGATGTGGACGTTCTCCGGCCAGGTGAGGGCGGTGTAGGGGGACCGGACCCCGTAGAAGTCGTGGTTGCCCGGGGCGATGAACACGGGGCAGCCGGTCTGGCCCAGGCTGCGGCAGAGGGCCTGGGTGGTCTCGGCATAGGTGTCGGCGCTGTCGAACAGGTCGCCGGAGAGGACCAGCAGGTCCGCCCCCCGGCTCCGGGCCAGGCCGGTCAGGCGCTCGATCAGCTCCCGCTGTTCCTCCCGGCGCTGCCGGGCCTTCTCCGCGGGCAGAGAGGTGAAGGGGGCGTCCAGATGCAGGTCCGCCCCGTGGAGGATGTGCAGCATAGTGGCGGCAGGGCTCCTTTCGGTGGGAAGATCACTCGGCGATGTCCAGCCGGGTCACGGACAGGCAGCGGCGGGCGTCGGTGTCGATGGAGAACACCGCCCCCTCCAGCTTGCAGGGGCCGTCGGCGGGCTCGAACCGCATGGGGAGGCCCCCCAGGAAGCGGTTCATGGCCTGGAAGGGCCGCATCCCCAGCACGGACTGGGCGGGCCCGGTCATGCCCAGGTCGGTGAGGAAGCCGGTGCCCCTGGGCAGGACCTGCCCGTCGGCGGTGGGCACATGGGTGTGGGTGCCCCACAGGGCCTGGACCCGGCCGTCCAGATACCAGCCCAGGGCCCCCTTCTCACTGGTGGCCTCGGCGTGGAAATCCACCGCCCAGATGTCCGCGTCGTGGTGCCGGAGCAGCCGGTCGGCGGTGGTGAAGGGGTTGTCCGGGTTGGGGTCCATCTCGGTGCGGCCGATCAGGCTCAGCACCCCGATCCGCAGGCCACGGGGCCCCTCATACACCCCGATCCCCCGGCCGGGCACCCGGGAGGAGAAGTTGGCCGGGCGGAGGAGCCAGGGGGACTCGTCCATGATGTTGCGGATCTGGATGCGGTTCCAGGTGTGGTTGCCCAGGGTCACCACATCCGCCCCCGCGTCGTAGATGTCCTTGGCCTGCCGGGGCAGGATCCCCAGCCCGGAGGCGTTCTCCCCGTTGACCACGGTGAAATGGATGTCATGGAGCTTTTGCAGGGAGCGCAGGTGGCGGCACAGGAACTCCACGCCCTGCTCCCCCACCACGTCGCCCACGGCGAACAGATTCAAGATCATAGATTGCTCTCTCCCTTTTTCAAACCAGCATACGCTCTATTATACTGTCTGCGGGGCCGGGCCGCAAGTGCGCACCGGGCCGGGGGGCTTTTTTCGGCGCATCCCCTTGACAAACCGGGGGGAGAGGGTATAATAGGGCAGTAACTGTCATGACACCTATCACGACTTATGGGAGGGCAAGCCCATGGGACATATCAAGGACTTCCTGGCCAGGAAGGACATCGTCATCTCCGCCAAGCGCTACGGCATCGACGCCCTGGGGGCCATGGCCCAGGGGCTCTTCTGCTCCCTGCTGATCGGCACGATCCTCAAGACCCTGGGGCAGCAGACCGGGACAGCGCTGCTCACCGAGATCGGGGGCTATGCCTCCGCCATGGCCGGCCCCGCCATGGCCGCCGCCATCGGCTGGGCCCTGAACGCCCCGCCCCTGGTGCTCTTCTCCCTGGTGACGGTGGGCTGGGCCGCCAATGAGCTGGGAGGCGCGGGAGGGCCCCTGGCGGTGCTCTTCATCGCCATCCTGGCCGCAGAGGCGGGGAAAGCGGTGTCCAAGGAGACGAAGGTGGATATCCTGGTGACCCCTCTGGTCACCATCTGCGTGGGGGTGGGCCTGTCGGCCTGGTGGGCCCCCGCCATCGGAGCGGCTGCCTCCGCCGTGGGGGGCATCATCGAGTGGGCCACCGTGCTCCAGCCCTTCTGGATGGGGATCCTGGTGTCGGTGGTGGTGGGGATCGCCCTCACCCTGCCGATCTCCTCGGCGGCGATCTGTGCCGCCCTGGGCCTCACCGGCCTGGCCGGAGGGGCGGCGGTGGCCGGCTGCTGCGCCAATATGGTGGGCTTCGCCGTCCTCTCCTTCCGGGAGAACCGGTGGGGCGGTCTGGTGAGCCAGGGCCTGGGCACCTCCATGCTCCAGATGCCCAACATCGTCCGCGATCCCCGGATCTGGCTGCCCGCCATCCTCACCTCCGCAGTCACCGGGCCCCTGGCCACCTGCGTGTTCCACCTGGAGATGAACGACCCCGCCGGGGGCGTGGCCTCGGGCATGGGCACCTGCGGCCTGGTGGGCCAGATCGGGGTGTACAGCGGCTGGGTGGCCGACGTGGCCAGCGGAGCCAAGGCCGCCATCACCCCCTTCGACTGGGCGGGGCTGCTCCTCATCTCCTTCCTCCTGCCGGGGGCCCTCTGCTGGCTCTTCGGCCTGTTCTTCCGGCGCATCGGCTGGATCCGGGAGGGGGCCCTGAAGCTGGAGTGACGGGATGCCCGTCCAAACGCAAAAACGCTCCCGCGCCATGACGGCGCGGGAGCGTTTCGCTGTCTGATAGGGCCGGTCGGCGGGGCTCAGTGCCGCAGCACCCGGACCCGGAGCACGCCGCCGATGGCGCGGATGGCGTCGGCCACCGCGTCCCCCACGCGGCTGTCAACGTCCACCACGGTGTAGGCGTAGCTGCCCTTGGATTTGTTGGTGAGGTTGGCCACGTTCACCTGGTCCTGGGAGAGGACGGTGGTGATGGAGGCCAGCATGCTGGGCACGTTCCGGTGGATGACACAGATCCGGGTCTCTCCGGACCAGGGCTGCTCCAGGTCGGGCAGGTTCACCGAATTGCGGATGTTCCCCGTCTCCAGATAGTCCCGGAGCTCCTGGGCGGCCATGACGGCACAGTTCTCCTCGCTCTCCGGGCTGGAGGCCCCCAGGTGGGGGATGGGCACCACGTTCCTGGCCTGGGCCAGGGCGTTGTCGGGGAAGTCGGTGACATAGCGGGCCACCTTGCCGCTCTCCAGGGCGGCGAGCAGGTCCTCCTCCATCACCAGCCCGCCCCGGGCCAGGTTGACCAGCCGCACGCCGGGCCGCATCTGGTCGAAGGCGGCGGCGTTGAGCATCCCCTTGGTGTCCTTGTTCTGGGGGACATGGATGGTGATGTAGTCGCAGCTCTTGTAGAGGGTGGGCAGGTCGGTGACGTGGTGGACCATCCGGGACAGGGAGAGGGCGGCGTCCACCGACAGGTAGGGGTCGTATCCATAGACGTTCATCCCCAGCTTGGTGGCGATGTTGGCCACCTGGACGCCGATGGCGCCCAGGCCGATCACGCCCAGGTTCTTCCCCGCGATCTCGGGGCCCACGAACTGGCTCTTGCCCTTCTCCACCACGGCGGTCACGTCGGCGCCGGCGGCGGCCTGGGCCTTCACCCACTCCACGCCGCCCACCACGTCCCGGGAGGCCAGCAGCAGGGCGCACACCACCAGCTCCTTCACCGCGTTGGCGTTGGCGCCGGGGGTGTTGAACACCACGATGCCGCTCTCGGAGCAGCGGTCGATGGGGATGTTGTTGGTGCCCGCCCCCGCCCGGGCGATCGCCCGCAGGGCGGGGGGGAACTGATACTCCAGCATGTCGGCGGAGCGCACCAGCACGCCGTCCTCGTTCTCCACCGCCTCAGAGACGGAGAAGCGGGCGGCGTCCAGCACCGCCAGGCCGGTGGGGGATATCTTGTTCATCGTCTTGATGCGAAACATATGCTTTCCCTCCAAGATGTTCTTTGATAGCGCGGGGCCCTGCGGAGGAGCTCTGCTCCCGGTCAGTCGTTCTTATCGAACGCCTTGATGAAGCCGCAGAGCTCCCCCCGGAAAGGCGGGCCTTTCCGGGGCCCCGCAGGGCGATCGCACATCCTCGGGGCAGAGACTGCCCCTGCGGCAAGGTCCGGGGGACCTTGTACGGCCTGACGGCCGTCCCGCGGCGCGGGGCCCTGCGGAGGAGCTCTGCTCCCGGTCAGTTGTTCTTATCGAACGCCTTGATGAAGCCGCAGAGCTTCTCCACGCCCTCCACGGGCATGGCGTTGTAGATCGAGGCCCGCATGCCGCCCACAGAGCGGTGGCCCTTCAGGTTGGTGAAGCCGGCGGCGGTGGCCTCGGAGACGAACTTGGCGTCCAGCTCGTCGCTGCCGGTGCGGAAGACCACGTTCATATCCGAGCGGGAGCCCTTCTCCACGGCGCAGTGGAAGAGCCGGGAGGAGTCGATCGTATCGTAGAGCATCTGGGCCTTGCCGTGCTTGATGGCCTCCATGCCTTCCACGCCGCCCTTGGACTCCAGCCAGTCCAGCACCAGGCCCAGGATGTAGATGCACCAGCAGGGGGGCGTGTTGTACATGGAGTCCTTGTCGATCATGGTCTTGTAGCCCAGCATCAGGGGCGTATAGGGCAGCTCGCGGCCGGCCAGCTCCTTCTTCACGATGACCACCGTCAGCCCGGCGGGGGCCATGTTCTTCTGGGCGCCGGCGAAGATGACGCCGTACTTGCTCACGTCCACCGGGCGGGAGAGGATGTCGGAGGACATGTCGCACACCAGGGGCACATCGCCCACCTGGGGGACGTACTGCCACTCGGTGCCGTAGATGGTGTTGTTGGAGCAGTAGTAGAAATAGGACGCCTGGGGGTCCAGGTCCAGCTGCTCCTGGGCGGGGATGTAGGTGTGGTCCCTGTCCGCGGAGGAGGCGGCCAGCCGGATCTCCCCGTACTTCTTGGCCTCTTTATAGGCGATGTTGGAGAAGTTGCCGGTGACGGCGTAGTCCGCCTTCCCCGTCCGGCCGATCAGGTTCAGGGGCACGGCGGAGAACTGGGTGGACGCGCCGCCCTGGAGGAAGAGGATCTGGTAGTCCTCGGGCACCTTCAGAAGGCGGCGGAACTTGGCCTGCGCGTCGTCGAAGATCTTCTGGAACACCTTGGAGCGGTGGCTCATCTCCATGACTGACATGCCGGAGCCCTGATAATCAGTGATCTCTGACCCGGCTCGCTCCAGCACTTCCAGCGGGAGCATAGAGGGACCGGCGGAAAAGTTGAACACACGATCTGTACCCATGGTCGATAAGCCTCCTATAAGATCTATTTGGCAGAAAAGGGTAAAAAAACGGCCTCCCCGGGCCCCGGTATCCGGCTGCCGGGCAGGTCCTTTACTGCACTAAAGAGATTATACACATGAGAGAGACAAATGTCAATGAAAGAGGGACACAAAAGAGGGGGACAGCCTCCTCTGTTCTTTGTCAGTATAGTAGAAAAGATATAGAAAAATACTTTCCCACTTGCATGTCCTTGTGCTAAAATAAGAAATGAAGCAGACTGCCTGCCGCCGGGAAGGGGGAGGCAGGTACGAAAGGGGGAGGCCCATGCGCCTGTATGAGATCAGGGACATCCTGCACGCCCAGGTGCTGTGTGGAGAAGAGCATCTGGACCGGGAGATCAGATCCGCCTGCGCCAGCGACTTCATGAGCGACGTGCTGGCCTATGTGAAGGACCAGGGGGTGCTGCTCACCGGCATGGTGAACCCCCAGGTGGTGCGCACAGTGGAGATGATGGACATGAAGTGCATCATCTTCGTCCGGGGCAAGGTGCCGGGAGAGGACATCCTGTCTCTGGCCCGGGAGAGAGACATCGTGGTGATGGCCTCTGCCGAGCGGATGTTCATCGCCTGCGGCCTGCTCTATCGCAACGGATTGGAAGGCTGAGCCATGGGAGACGTGAGATTGACTTACCGGGTGGACGGCGGCGACCTGCTCCAGGCGGGAGAGGCCTCCAGCAAGATGAAGATGACCCTCAAGAAGCTGGGCCTGCCCCCGGACACCATCCGCCGGGCCTCCATCTGTATGTACGAGGGAGAGATCAACATGGTCATCCACGCCGACGGCGGGGTGGTGACCGTGGATGTGGGGGTGGATGACATCGACATCTGCCTCAAGGACCAGGGGCCGGGCATCCCCAACGTGGACAAGGCCATGGAAGAGGGCTTCACCACCGCCGGTGAGGTGGCCCGAGACCTGGGCTTCGGGGCGGGGATGGGCCTGCCCAACATGAAGCGGTACTCCGATGACATGAAGATCGAGACCGAGGTGGGCGTGGGCACCACCGTGACCATGCGCATCCATATCAACAGCTGACGGCGGCGGGGGAGCCTGCCGCCGCTTCCCAAGGGGGGAGGGCCATGATGAAACACTCTGTCATTCTGGACTATAACCACTGCCGGGGCTGCACCACCTGCATCAAGAACTGCCCCACAGAGGCCATCCGGGTGCGCAGCGGCAAGGCCAAGATCCTCAACGTGCGGTGCATCGACTGCGGGAAGTGCATCCGGGTCTGCCCTCACCGGGCCATCAAGTCCATCAGCGACGACCTGAGCAAGCTGGAGGATTTCGAATACCGGGTGGCCCTGCCCGACCCGGTGCTCTACGGCCAGTTCCAGCACCTGGACGACATCGACATCGTGCTCAACGGCCTGCTGGCGATCGGATTCCAGAAGGTGTTCGAGACGGCCCGGGCCGCGGAGATGCTCTCCGACTATGCCCGGCACAGCATCAGCAGCGGGGAAGAGCGGGTCCTGCCCCAGATCTCCTCTGCCTGCCCCGCCATCGTGCGGCTCATCGGGATCCGCTTCCCAAAGCTGATCCCCAACGTGGCCCCCACCATCGCGCCGGTGGAGCTGGCCGCGATCCTGGCCCGCCGGGAGGCCGTGAAGGAGACCGGCCTGCCCCCGGAGAAGATCGGGGTGTTCGCCATCGTGCCCTGCTCCGCCCAGGTGACGGCGGCCCACAGCCCGGTGGGGCTCCAGGAGCCGGTGCTGGACGGGGCCTTCGCCATCCGGGACATCTACCTGCGGCTGCTGGGGCCCATGAAGGACCTCAAGGAGGTAAGGCCCCTCTCCTCCGCGGGCATCATGGGGGTGGGCTGGGCCTATTGCGGCGGCGAGTCCGCCGCCCGGCTGGGAGAGCCCTATCTGGCGGTGGACGGTATCGAGAACTGCATCCAGATGCTGGAGGAGATCGAGGACGGCCGCCTGCCCGAGGCGGATTTCATCGAGCTCGCCGCCTGCACCCAGGGCTGCGTGGGGGGGTGCCTCACGGTGGAGAACCCGTACGGCGCCCGGATGCGCATCAAGAACCTGATGAAGGGGCTCCCCGTGTCCCGGAACCGGTTCGACTACCGGGGCGGCGACCGGGAGCTGGTGAAGTCCGACCGGGAGATCCAGTACGTCCCCGCCTTCCTGCTGGACCAGGACCGGGCGGCGGCCCTGGAGAAGATGATCCGTGTGGAAGAGCTCCAGCGGACCCTCCCCGGCCTGGACTGCGGCTCCTGCGGCGCCCCCTCCTGCCACGCCCTGGCCGAGGACGTGGTCCAGGGCCGGGCCACGGTGGAGGACTGCATCTTCAAGGTGCGGGAGCGGATGCAGTACATGGCCGGCACCGGCGACGCAGATGAATATCTCCCGGCCCCCTTCCGCCAGAGGAAACGAGAGATCCGGGCGGGAGGACGCAGAGGAGAAGGAGGTCCTTGATTTGAACGTGCGAGAACTGGCCCATGTGATGGCCTTGACGGAATTCATCATGCCGGAGCCCGGCAGAGAGGTGAACGGCGGCTATGTGGGGGATCTGTTGTCCTGGGTCATGGGGCGGGCCCAGACGGGCAACGCCTGGATCACGATCATGTCCAACCAGAACGTGGCCGCTGTGGCCCTCATGACCGAGGTGGCCTGTGTGATCCTGGCCGAGGGCGTGGTCCCTGACGAGACCCTCCGGCAGCGGGCCGAGCAGCAGAGCGTCAACATCCTGGGGACCAAGATGTCCGCCTTCGACGCGGCGGCGGCCCTCAAACAGCTCCTGCGGTAGGGGCGCGCGCCGTGCGGCTGCTCTTCGACCTCCACTTCCACTCCTGCCTCTCCCCCTGTGGGGACGACGCCATGGCTCCGGCGGCCATCGCCGGGTTCTGCAAGCTGGCGGGGCTGGATGTGGCCGCCCTCACGGACCACAACACCTGCGGCAACTGCGCCCCTTTCTGCCGGGCGGCGGAGGCCTATGGCCTCATGGGCCTGCCCGGGATGGAGCTGTGTACGGCGGAGGAGGTCCATGTGGTGTGCGTGTTTCCCCGCCTGCCCCAGGCGGAGGCCTTCCAGGGGGAGGTGTACCGCCGCCTGCCCCCCATCCCCAACCGGCCCGCGGTGTTCGGCCGGCAGCTCCTTATGGACGAGGAGGACCGGGTAGTGGGAGAGGAGCAGCGGCTGCTGGCCGGCGCCTCCCAGATCCCCATCCAGGAGGTGCGGGCGCTGGCGGAGCGCTTCGGCGGGACCGCCTGGCCCGCCCATATCGACCGGCCGTCCTTCTCCCTGCTCTCCAACCTGGGCCTGTGGCTCCCCGAACTGGGCTTCTCCCGGGCGGAGATCTCCGCCCACTGCCCCCCGGGCTTCCGGGACGGCCGCCCCGACCTGACGGGGGTGCCCCTGATCCGGGGGTGTGACGCCCACTATGTGGAGCAGATCGCCGCTCCCTGCCAGGCCATGGAGGTGGCCGAGGCCACCCCTGAAGCGGTGGTGGAGTGGCTCCGCAGCGGGGAGGAGGCCCTGCCCCTGTCAGAGAGATGAAAAAAGGATCCGCCAAGCCGGCTTGGCGGATCCTTTTGCGTCTTTTTCCCGCCCGGGCCCTCAGACGGCGGCCTGCGCCCGGGACGGGGCGGTCACGTCGTTGATCCACTTCCAGGAGCGGAAGCGGCGGACGCCCGCGCCGAACTTGACGATCTGCTCCATGGCGATGCCGATGTACACCCAGAAGATGCCCCACTTGAGGACCAGACCGAAGAGGGCCGCCAGGGGCAGGGATACGCACCAGAGGGGGATGTTGTCGATCAGCAAAGCGGCACGCACATCGCCGCCGCCCCGGAGGACACCTACGGTGTTGGTGCTGTTGAAAGAGCGCAGGGCCAGGAGGACGGCGGTGAAGGTGACCATCATGGTGGCGATGTCCGCGGAGGCCTGGGAGAGCTGGAAATAGGGATAGACATACTGGGGCAGGAGCAGCCGGCTGGCCAGGAGGAGCAGGATGCCGATCCCCAGGCCGCAGAGGAGGGCCAGGGTGTCCATGACCTTGCCCACCCGGTAGACCCCCTCCCGGTCCCGGCCGGAGCCGATCTCCCGTCCCACCACGATGGCGGTGGTGCCGGACACGGCGAAGACGATCACAGTGCACACGTCCTCGATGTTCCCGGCCAGGGCCCGGGCGGCCAGGATCTCCACGCTGCCCTCCATGTGGCCCATGACCACCTTGTAGAGGGAGGTGCCCAGTCCCCAGGCGGTCTCGTTGAGGACCACGGGGGCGGAGTAGCGGGCGAACTTGCCTACCAGCTCCAGCCCGGGCCGGAGCACCAGGGCGGGACGCAGGCGGAAGCGGGGGGTGCGGGCGGCGTACACCGCCACGGCGGCCAGCTCCACCACCCGGGAGGTGAGGGTGGCGATGGCCGCCCCCGCCACCTCCAGCCGGGGGGCGCCCAGATTGCCGAAGATGAACACCCAGTTGAGGAACACGTTGGTGCACATGGAGATGCCGAAGACGATCATGCCCAGGCGGGGGTTCTCCATGCTCCGGTGGGCCCCCACATAGACGCTGGTGAGGCTGTTGAAGATGTAGGAGGGGCCCACGATCCGGGCGTACTGGGCGGCGATGTCCGCCAGGGCGGGGTCGCTGGTGAGCAGGCCCATGAGCTGCCGGGGGAAGCCGCTCATGAGCAGGGCGAAGAGGAGGGACACTGCCCCCGCCACATAGCAGCCCACGCCGATCACCCGGTTGATGCTCTCCCTGTCCCCCTTGCCCCAGTACTGGCTGATGAGGACGGAGGAGCCGCTCTGGAGGCCGAAGACCAGCAGCTGCATCACGAACACCGGGATGTTGGCCAGGGTCACCGCCGCCAGAGGGGCCTCTCCCAGGGCGCCCACCATAAGGGTGTCAGCCAGGCCCAGGGAGGTGGTGATCAGGTTCTGGAGGATGATGGGCACCGCCAGAGACAGCACGTTCCGGTAGAAGCCGGGCCCCTGCCGCATATATCCGAACACGGGCTCACCTCCCCGCAGGGATCCGGGCGCGCCGGATCTCCTCCAGAGCGGAGACCAGGGCCTCCGCCTCCTCCGCGGTACTGTCGGGGGAGAAGGACACCCGCAGGGCCCCCATGAGCTCCCGCTTGGGCCGGCCGGTGGCGGCGAAGACGTGGCTGGGCTTCCCCCGGTGGCAGGCGGAGCCGGAGGACACGCAGATCCCCCGGTCCCCCAGCTCCCGTACCAGCATCTCGCTGGGGTAGCCGGGCAGGGAGAGGGCGCAGATGTGGGGGGCGTCCCCCCGGCTGAGGACCACGGCGCCGGAGAGCCGCTCCTCCGCCAGGGCCAGGAAGCGGTCCTTCACCGCCCGCATATGGGCGGCGTACGCCTCCCGGTGGGGGAGCCAGGCCGCGCAGGCGGCGGCGAGGGCGGCGATCTGGGCGGTAGGCTCGGTGCCCGGGCGGAGGCCCCGCTCCTGCCCGCCCCCCAGCAGCAGGGGCTTGAGCTTGAGCCCTTTGCGGATATACAGGGCCCCGACCCCCTTGGGGGCCCGGACCTTGTGGCCGCTCACCGTCAGCAGGTCCGCCCCCAGCTCCGCCGGTGTGAAGGGGACCTTCAGGAAGCCCTGGACCGCGTCGGTGTGGAGGAGGGCGGGGCAGCCGGAGCGGCGGATGGCCTCTCCCGCCTCCCGCACCGGCAGCAGGGTGCCCAGCTCGTTGTTCACCAGCATCATGGACACCAGCACCGTGTCCGGCCGGAGGGCGGCCTCCACCGCCTGGGGAGAGATGCGGCCCTCCCGGTCGGGGCGCAGCCAGGTCACCTCATAGCCCTCCCGCTCCAGGGCCCGGATGGGCTCCAGCACGGCGGCGTGCTCGATGGCGGTGGTGACGATGTGCTTCCCCTTCCGCCTCCCGTGCTCCACAGCCGCCCGGATGGCCCAGTTGTCCCCCTCGGTGCCGCAGGAGGTGAAGACCACCTCCTCGCTCAGACAGCCCAGGGCGGCGGCCACCACGGCCCGGTCGCGCTCCAGGCGCTCCGCCGCCGCGCTCCCCAGGGCGTACCGGGAGGAGGGGTTCCCGAAGCCCTCCGTCATGACCTCCAGGGCCGCCTGGGCCGCCTCGGGGCAGACCCGGGTGGTGGCGGCGTTGTCCAAATAGATAAACATATCCTCTCGACTCCCCAGAAAAAGCCCGCACGGCGCAGCCGACGGGCCATATGATATATGTTTCATTGTACCAGCGGGGGAGAGGGGCCGTCAAGGGAGGGGGAGGCATACTTTCCCGCCGGGGCGCATAGAGTGTCCCCGAAAGCGTCAGGCGCACAGCGGGAAAGGAAGGGAACAAAAGATGAAAAGAGGACAAGGCCAGTGGACGAAGCTGCTCCGGCGGAGCGTGGCCCTTTTCCTGGCCACGGTGACGGTATGGGTGCTCTCCCTGACGGCGGACATGGGGGCGGCCGCGGACACGATCCGCACCCTGGCGGAGAGCCCCGCCTTCGTCTCCGCCGCCCTGCGGGCGGAACTGGGGAGCCTGCCCGAGGAGGACGGGCTGGAGAGCCTCACCGGCTGGGAGCGGCTGGCCCTGAGCCAATCCCCCACCCTGCTGGCGGGCATCGGCGGGCGGGGCGGAGAGGAGGCGGCCCAGCCGGCGGCCACGGAGGAGCCGGAGGAGGACCCGGACGACCCCTGCCAGGTACCCGCGGTCACCTCCGCCCCCGAGGACATCGTGGGCCGCACCCTCCTGCCGGTGAGCGAGAGCGGCTACGACGCCGCCCTGGGGGTGTACATCGAGAACCGGCCCCAGCTGGATCTGGACGTGGCCGCCCTGGCGGAGGCCCCCCTGGAGCTGGAGATCCCGGAAGAGGGGCCCCAGGTGCTCATCATGCACACCCATGGCAGCGAGGCCTATACCCCCGACGGGGAGGACGTGTATGAGCCCACCGGAGAGTGCCGCACCGCCGACAAGACCAAGAGCGTGGTCCGGGTGGGGGAGGAGATCGCCAAGGTGCTCACCGAGATGGGGCTCTCGGTGGTCCACGACACCGCGCTGTACGATTATCCGGAGTACAACGGGGCCTATGACCGCTCCCTGGCGGCGGTGGAGTCCTACCTGGAGCAGTACCCCACCATCCGGGTGGTGCTGGACGTCCACCGGGATGCCCTGGTGGGGGAGGACGGCACCATCTACAAGCCCATCACCACCGTCAACGGGGAGGACTCCGCCCAGGTCATGCTGGTCATGGGCTCCAACGCCCTCTACGACCACCCCAAGTGGGAGGAGAACCTGAGCCTGGCGGTGAAGATCCAGGCGGAGATGAACACCCTCTGGCCCACCCTGGCCCGGCCCATCGGCCTCCGGGAGAACCGGTACAACCAGCAGCTCACCACCGGCTCCCTGCTGGTGGAGGTGGGCAGCCACGGCAACACCCTTCAGGAGGCCCTGGCCGCGGCCCGTATGTTCGCCCGGGCCGCCGGGGCGGTGCTGCTGGACTACAAGGGCTGACGGGCGAGGGCGCAAGGACGGGGAGAAGAGAAAAGAGAGCACGGCTCCGGCCGTGCTCTCTTTCGTGCGTATCACTGGGCGGGCTCCGGGCCCGCAGGCTGCCAGCCCGCCTCGGTCTGGAGGAAGACGCCGTCCACCCGGACCTTCTCCCACAGGGCGGCGGGGATGCGCCCCCGGTCCTCTGCGGGCAGGGTGACGCAGACGCCGCAGGAGGCGGACACGGTGCGGGGCACCGGCATGAGCTGGCTGTCCAGCCCCGCCTCTTTCATGGTGCGGTTGGCATAGATGGCGTCGAATTGCGAGGGGAACGTATAGAGCAGGGTCATGGGCGGCCGCCCTCCTTCCCGGCGGAGCTGCTCCGCCTGCCGCCGGCGGACAGGCGCGCCCCGGCGGGACCGGCTACGGAACAGGGCCGCCCGGAGACTGGGCGGCCCTTGCTCTGCCGATAACAGCATTGTATCTGATTTTTCCACCGCTGTCTATGCTCCCGTGGAAATTTTACACGCGGCGGAACACATGGATCCGGAAGTCCGCCGTCACGTCCAGCCGGTCCAGGGCCCGCAGGCGGTCTGCCCCCGCCTTGGGGGTCTTCCAGTAGTAGGGGGTCATCTGGAACAGGTCGAAGAGGTCCTCCTGCCGCTCCAGGTGGAGGACGCCCCCCGCCGGCACCACGTCCAGGTACCGGAACCCCTCGTAGGGCACGGCCTCCTCCCGGTTCAGGTAGGGCTGGTCGTAGAGCACCTCCTTGAGCTCCCAGAGGTGCCGGGCCGCCGGCACCACATAGAGGAACACGCCCCCCGGCCGCAGCACCCGGCGGAACTCCCCCAGAGCCAGGGGGGAGAAGCAGTCCACCAGCAGGTCGAAGCGCTCCCCGGCCACGGGCAGGTGGTACACCGAGGCCACGGCGAACTCCCCGGCCGGGGTGGCCCGGGCGGCCCAGCGGAGGGAGTGCTTGGACAGGTCCACCCCCGCCAGGGCCGGGGCCCTCCCCGCCCCGGCGAGGGCCTGATAGGCCCCGGCGGTGTACCAGCCCTCCCCGCAGCCCGCGTCCAGCACCGCGGGGGCCTCCCCGGTGTGCTCCAGGGCCAGAGCGCACAGGGCCTCCCGCAGGGGGGCGTACCAACCCCCGGACAGGAAGCGGTGCCGGGCGGCGGCCATGCCCTTGTCGTCCCCCGGGTCCCGGGCGTTCTTCCGGTTGGCGGGCAGCAGGTGGACGTATCCCTCCCTGGCCCGGTCGAAGGAGTGCCCCTTGGGGCAGGTATAGGTCCGCTCCCCCCGGGTGAGGGGCGCGCGGCAGATCGGACAGCGGAACAGGCTCATGGCCCGGCCTCCCTTGCATTCTGATGAGAGATATTGTATCATGACTGGGATAGATGACACAAGGAGCGGCCGCCCCGGAGGGCGGCCGCCGGAGCCGGAGGAGGACGCCCATGATCTTCGACACCCACGCCCACTACTACGACAAGGCCTTCGACCCCGACCGGGAGGAGCTGCTCGCCTCCCTGCCCGGGCGGGGGGTGGAGCTGGCCCTCTGCCCCGGCTGCGACCTGGAGAGCTCCCGGGCCGCCGTGGTCCTGGCGGAGCGGTACCCCTTCCTCTACGCCGCCGTGGGCCTCCACCCGGAGGACCTGGGGGACGCGGTCCCCGCCGACCTGGACCAGGTCCGGGCCCTGGCCGCCCACCCCAAGGTGAAGGCCATCGGGGAGATCGGCCTGGACTACTACTGGGTCAAGACGCCGGAGGAGCGGGCCCGGTCCCGGGACTTCTTCGACGCCCAGCTCTCCCTGGCGGAGGCGCTCTCCCTCCCCGCCATCGTCCACGACCGGGATGCCCACAAAGACTGCATGGACATCGTCCGCGCCCACCCGGGCTGCCGGGGGGTGTTCCACTGCTGCGCCCTGAGCCTGGAGGACGCCAAGGCGGCGGTGTCCATGGGCTGGATGCTCTCCTTCACCGGCAACATCACCTTCGCCAACGCCCGGCGGGCCCCGGAGGTGGTGAAGTGGGCCCCCCTGGACCGGATCATGCTGGAGACCGACGCCCCCTATATGGCCCCCGTCCCCCACCGGGGGGAGCGGTGCGACTCCACCCTCATCCCCCTCACCGCCGCCACCGTGGCCCAGCTCAAGGGGCTCACCGTGGAGGAGGTGCTCCAGGCGACCATGGAAAACGGCCGCCGCTTTTTCGATATCACCTGAAGGAGGTCCTCACCTTGGAGACCATTTCCTATGCGTACGGGCCCGCCCTGTATGTGAACCTGACCAACCGCTGCGACTGCGCCTGCGTGTTCTGCCTGCGGCACAACAGACACAAGGGCTCCATCTACGCCGACGACCTGTGGCTGGACCACGAGCCCACCCGGCAGGAGGCCCTGGAGGACCTGCTCGCCCGGGACCTGCCCAAGTACAGCGAGCTGGTGTTCTGCGGCTTCGGCGAGCCCGCCTACCGGATGGACGACATCCTCTGGCTGGTGGACCGGCTCAAGGAGGCGGCGCCCGGCCTGCCCCCGGTGCGGATCAACACCAACGGCCACGCGGACCTGATCCTGGGCCGGGACGTGACGCCGGAGCTCAAGGGCCGCATCGACACCCTCTCCATCTCCCTCAACGGCTCCACCTGTGAGGAGTATGTGGCCGTGACCCGGCCCCGGGACGGGGAGCGGGCCTGGGAGGCCATGCTGGACTTCACCCGCCGGGCGGTCCGCTATGTGCCCACCGTCATGATGACCGTGGTGGACAAGGACAAGAGCCCCCAGGAGCTGGAGGCCTGCCGGGCCCTGTGCGAGTCCCTGGGGGCCAGGCTCCGGGTCCGGGCCTATATCCCCGACTGACAGGGGATCACGCCGCCGGGGCGTCCAGCTCCCGCTCCGCCTCGGCCTCGCTGTCGGCGGAGAAGAGGAACCGCCCGCTCCGGTCGAACACCTCGACATGTCCCCGCACCCAGCGCATCGTATACTCCATATCCATCTTCACGCCGCTCCCTTCGTCTTTTGATGGCTCTATCTTACCAGGATAAGAGTCCAATAAAACGGACTTTTTAGAGCGGCGCGCAAAAAGGAGCGGCCTGGATCCAGAGAGATCCAGGCCGCTTTTCCCATCCCGCCTCACCGGGGCGCCCGGCGGAGGTAGGTGTCGTAGCAGAAGGAGATGTCCTGGTGCCGGAGGGGCCCCTGCCGGTCCACGAGGGTCCAGGCGGGGTCCGCGTCCAGGTCGGGGAAGAAGGCGTCCGCCCCCTCCCACACCTTCTCCAGGCGGGTCAGGTAGACGGTGGAGCAGAAGGGCAGGAGCTGGCGGTAGACCTGCTCCCCGCCGATCACGAAGGCATCCTCCGGGGCGGCGGCCAGAAGGGCCTCCAGGCTGCGGTACACCTCCGCCCCCTGGGGGGCGAAGGCGGGGTCCCGGGAGAGGACCAGGTTCCGGCGGCCGGGGAGGGGCCTCCCCCCGGGGAAGGTGGCGAGGGTCCTGCGGCCCAGGATCACGGCGTGTCCGGTGGTGAGGGCCTTGAACCGCTTCAGGTCGGCGGGGATATAGCAGAGCTGGTCCCCGCCCTTCCCGATGGCCCAGTCCAGGGCGGCGGCTGCGATGGCGTACATGGGCGTCCCTCCTTTGCGGGGTCACACGGCCACGGGGATGGGCCGGTCCAGGGTGTGGTACTGATACCCCTCCAGCCGGAGGCTGTCGGGGGTGAAGGCGTAGAAGTCGTCCACCGCCGGGTCGATCCACAGCCTGGGGGCGTCGTAGGGGGCCCGGGCGATCAGCTCCTCCACGATGGGCACATGCCGGTCGTAGATGTGGGCGTCGGCGATCACATGGACCAGCTCCCCCGCCTCCAGGCCGGAGACCTGGGCCAGCATGTGGACCAGGGCAGCGTACTGCATCACGTTCCAGCCGTTGGCGGTGAGCATGTCCTGGCTGCGCTGGTCGAGCACCGCGTTCAGGGTCCGGCCGGACACGTTGAAGGTCATGGACCAGGCGCAGGGGTAGAGCCGCATGGCGTGGAGGTCGGCGTGCTGGTAGAGGCTGGTGAGGATCCGCCGGGACCAGGGCTGGTGCTTCAGGTCGTAGAGCACCCGGTCCACCTGGTCCATGTCCCCCTCCGGGTAGTGGTGCTTCACCCCCAGCTGGTAGCCGTAGGCCTTCCCGATGGAGCCGCTCTCGTCCGCCCAGGCGTCCCAGATGCGGCTGTGGAGGTCGTGGATGTTGTTGGACTTCTTCTGCCAGATCCACAGCAGCTCATCCAGCGAGGTCTTGAAGGCCATCCGCCGGATGGTCTGCACGGGGAACTCCTCCCGCAGGTCGTAGCGGTCCACGATGCCGAAGCGCTTCACCGTGTGGGCGGGGCTCCCGTCCTCCCACCGGGGGCGGACGGGCAGGTCCGTGTCCCAGGTCCCGTGGGCCAGGATGTCTTTGCAGTTTTGGATGAACAGTTCGTCGGCGCGGCTCATGGCCATGGCTCCCTTCCCGATCAGGCGATATCCACCCCATTCTACCAAATGGACGGAGAGGAGACAAGAAGAAAAGCCGCATCTTGAGATATGGAAAAAAGAGCCGCTGTCCAGCGTGACAGCGGCTCTTTCGCGGCTGGATGGGGCGGGTCAGCCGGAGACGCGGCCCAGGAGGCCGTGCTCGCCCGCCCCCACGATCTCCACCGGCAGCTCCCGGCCGTGGAGGTCCTCCCCGGGGGCGAAGACCTGGGCGTAGTTGGGGGCGTGGCCCCGCCAGAGGCCGTCCTTCTCCTCCTCGAAGAGGACGGGCAGGACCTCTCCCGCCCAGGAGGCCAGCCAGGCCCGCTCCATCTCCCCGGCCACCTGGGCGGCCCGGTGGGCCCGCTCCTCCTTCACCCGGTTGGGGATCTGGCCGGGCATCCGGGCGGCCCGGGTACCGGTGCGGCGGGAGTAGGGGAAGATGTGCATGGAGGAGAAGGCGCACCGGCGCAGGAAGGCCAGGGTCTCCTGGAACTCCTCCTCGGTCTCCCCGGGGAAGCCCACGATGAGGTCGGTGGTGATCCCGGGCCGGTGGAACCAGGTCCGGAGGAGGGAGACGCTCTCATAGTACCGGGCCGTATCGTACTTCCGGCCCATCCGCGCCAGCACGGCGTCGCAGCCCGACTGCATGGACAGGTGGAAGTGGGGGCACAGGGCGGGCAGGGCGGCGGCCCGGCGGCAGAACGCCTCGGTGACGGTCCGGGGCTCCAGAGAGCCCAGCCGCAGCCGGACCCCGGCGGGGAGGGCGGCGCACACCGCCTCCAGCAGGTCGATGAGCTGGGGCCTCCCCTCCAGGTCCTCCCCCCAGGAGGAGATCTCGATGCCGGTGAGCACGATCTCCCGGTAGCCCGCTCCGGCCAGCTCCACGGCCTGCCGGGCGGCGTCGGCGGCGGGGAGGGAGCGGACCCTGCCCCTGGCGTAGGGGATCACACAGTAGGTGCAGAAGTTGACGCACCCGTCCTCCACCTTCAGCATGGCCCGGGTGCGGCCCTCCAGGCCCTGGCCGGACAGGGGCTCGAAGGTCCGGTGGGCCATGATGTCGTCCACCGTCACCAGGGGGGCGGGCCGGGGGCCCTCCGCTCCGGCGGTCCGGGCGGCCAGGAGGGCCTCCAGGTCGTCCAGGAAGGCCATGCGGCCGGCGGTGCCCGCCACCAGGTCCACCCCCAGCTCCTCCACGGCCCGGGGGGCGGTCTGGGCGTAGCAGCCGCATACGGCCACCAGGGCCCCGGGGCTCCGGCGGCGGGCCTGCCGGATGGTCTGGCGGGATTTCTTGTCGCTCACCGCCGTGACGGTGCAGGTATTGACGATGTAGGCGTCCGCCTCCGCCTCGAAGGGGACCAGCTGATGGCCCCGGCGGCGGAGCTCTTTTTCCAGGGCAGCGGTCTCGTATTGGTTGACCTTGCAGCCCAGAGTATGGATCGCGATGCGCATAGGCGATACCTCACAAAAGGGGCCATTTTCTTTTCCTTTTCTGGTGGAAATGGCCGAATTTCCAAAAACGGCAAGGGGAGCTGATTGTAATTTCCGCACTGCCTGCTATAATGATGCTACCTGATTCTATCATACTTAGGGAGGAAAATACAATGATCAGCTTTCCCATTCAGCTCACCTCCGTCAGCGATATCAAGACCTTCGTGGACGCGGCCAGCCGGCTGGACTGCGATGTGGATGTGATCTGCGGCCGCTATCTGGTGGACGGGAAGTCCATCATGGGCCTCTTCTCCATCGACCTGTCCGAGCCCATCCAGGTGGAGATCCACGGCTCCCAGGCCCAGGCGGAGCTGTTCATGTCCGCTGTGGACCAGTTCCTGGTCCGCTGAGGGATGGCCTTCCACTTTTTCGCCCTGATCTCCCGGATGCGCTACATCGGCCGCTGGGGCCTCATGCGCAACACCTTCCAGGAGAACATCCAGGAGCACTCCCACATGGTGGCGGTGCTGGCCCACGCCCTGGCCGTCATCCGGCGCGACGTATACGGCGGGGACCTGGACCCGGAGCACGCCGCCGTGCTGGCCCTGTACCACGACGCCACCGAGATCCTCACCGGGGACCTGCCCACCCCGGTGAAGTACTTCGACCGGGGGATCCGGGACGCCTACAAGGGGGTGGAGGCGGTCTCCGCCCGGCGGCTGCTCGCCATGCTCCCCCAGGCGCTCCGCCCCGCCTACGACCCCCTGCTGCTGGAGGACCCGGAGAGCCCCTACTACCCCCTGGTGAAGGCCGCCGACAAGCTCTCCGCCTATATCAAGTGCGTGGAGGAGCTCAAGGCGGGCAACGCGGAGTTCCGCCAGGCCGCCGAGCAGACCAGACAGACCCTGGAGGAGTCCCCTCTCCCCGAGGTGGCCTATTTCCTCCGCAACTTCATGCCCAGCTTCGAGCTCACCCTGGACGAGCTCCAGTGACCCCCCATTTTGCGCCGGGCGCCCGCCCGGAAGAAGGAGGATACCTATGAAAGCCATCATCACCGTCGTCGGCAAGGATCAGGTGGGCATCATCGCCGCCGTGTGCACGATCCTGGCCTCCAACAACGTCAACGTCCTGGACATCAGCCAGACCATCCTGCGGGAGTTCTTCACCATGACCATGCTGGTGGACGTGTCCGCCTGCAAGCTGCCCTTCACCGTCTTCTGCACCCTGCTGGAGAACGAGGGGTCCAAGCGGGGCCTTTCCATCAAGGTCCAGCGGGAGGACATCTTCGACGCCATGCACAAGATCTGAGGGGGCCTGACCATGCTCAACAGCAAAGAGATACTGGACACCATCCGCATGATCGACCAGCAGCATCTGGATATCCGCACGATCACCATGGGGATCTCCCTGCTGGACTGCGCCGACCCGGACGCCGGGGCCGCCTGCCGCAAGATCTACGACAAGATCTGCCGGCGGGCGGAGAAGCTGGTGCCCACCGGCGAGGCGATCGAGCGGGAGTTCGGCATCCCCATCGTCAACAAGCGCATTTCAGTGACGCCCATGGCCCTGGTGGCGGGGGCTTCGACCACCGGCGACTATGTGCCCTTCGCCCGGGCCCTGGACCGGGCCGCCAAGACCACGGGGGTGGATTTCATCGGCGGCTTCTCCGCCCTGGTGCAGAAGGGCTCCACCGCCGGGGACCAGAAGCTGATCTCCGCCATCCCCCAGGCCATGGCGGAGACCGAGCTGGTGTGCGCCTCGGTGAACGTGGGCTCTACCAAGGCGGGCATCAACATGGACGCGGTGGCCCTTATGGGCCGGTGCATCAAGGACACCGCGGAGAAGACCGCCGGCCGGGGCGGCTTCGGTTGCGCCAAGCTGGTGGTGTTCTGCAACGCGGTGGAGGACAACCCCTTCATGGCGGGGGCCTTCCACGGAGTGGGAGAGGGAGACTGCGTCATCAATGTGGGCGTCTCCGGCCCCGGCGTGGTCCACCACGCCCTCCAGGCAGTGAAGGAGCAGCCTTTCGACGTGGTGGCCGAGACCGTCAAGAAGACCGCCTTCCGCATCACCCGCATGGGCCAGCTGGTGGCCCAGGAGGCCTCCCGCCGCCTGGGCGTGCCCTTCGGCATCGTGGACCTGTCCCTGGCCCCCACCCCCGCAGTGGGGGACAGCGTGGCCCGGATCCTGGAGGAGATGGGCCTGGAGGTCTGCGGCACCCACGGCACCACCGCCGCCCTGGCTCTCCTCAACGACGCGGTGAAGAAGGGCGGCGTCATGGCCTCCTCCCATGTGGGCGGCCTGTCCGGCGCCTTCATCCCGGTGAGCGAGGATGAGGGCATGATCGCCGCCGCCGCTTCCGGCGCCCTGTGCCTGGACAAGCTGGAGGCCATGACCTGCGTGTGCTCGGTGGGCCTGGACATGATCGCCGTGCCCGGCGACACCCCCGCCGAGACCATCTCCGCCATCATCGCCGACGAGGCCGCCATCGGCATGGTCAACTCCAAGACCACCGCCGTGCGCATCATCCCCGCCCCGGGCAAGCGGGTGGGGGACACGGTGGAGTTCGGCGGCCTGCTGGGCTCCGCCCCGGTGATGCCCGTCCACCCCTTCGGCAGCGAGGCCTTCGTGGCCCGGGGCGGCCGCATCCCGGCCCCCATGCAGAGCCTGAAGAATTAAGATACGTCCTCTCGAGGGCCGGGAAAGGCCGCCCCGGGGGCCCCATCGAAGATGGGGCGCGGCGTCAGGCGCGAGAAATGGCCCTGTGGAGACAGGGCCATTTGCGCAGGGGCAATTCAGTTGCCCCGAGCAGGTGCAAGATAAAAGGGGTCCCCATAGAGGCAGAGCCTCTATGGGGGAGCCGCATCCCGGCCCCATGCAGAGCCTGAAGAACTGAAAAAGTGGCCCCAAAGACGTGAACGAGGGCCCCATCCGCAGCTCGGTGAGAGCAGGCGCGGATGGGGCCCTCGCTGTCGTTCCGGCGACAAGAGAGCGCTGTGTGTCCCACAGAGGGCAGGCGTCAGAGGACCTTGTCGAAGGCCGCCCGGTCGCCCCCCTGGAAAAGGATCGTCCCGCGGTACTGGAAACCGTTCTTCCGCAAGATGTGCCGCATCCGCGCGTTGAGGGGGTCGGTGTCCACCCGGATGTACCGGACGCCCTCCCCGAGGCAGAGCTCTTCCGCCAGGCGGAAGGCGGCGTCCGCCGCCCCGATCCCCCGGCGCTCCCTGTGGAGGGCCATCCGATGGATGACCGCATAGGGGGCGTCGCGCCCCCAGGCCCCCCGGATGTCCTGATAGGCGGGCTCTCCGGAGAAGTCGACGCACATGTATCCGACGATCGAGCCGTCCGCTCTGAGCACGGGCCCCTTCCCCTCCCGGATATCGCCCCGGATGGTCTCTATGCTGGGGTAGTCGTCCGTCCATTGGATGGATCCCTGCTCCCGCTGGAACCTCCTGGCGTCGTCGATGATGCTGTAACACAGCTCCACGTCGCCGGGCAGGGCTGTTTCGAGCGTATACATGGGCGCACCTCCTCATGACCTCCCGCGGATCTGTGCTCCCGCTCCACAGGCCGGGCCTGTATCAGGAGAGCGGGTAGACCTCCGCCTGCGATGATGGTATAATCGGTCAAGAACCCGATACGATAGATCTCCTCTATA
>DWZK01000131.1 GCA_019117605.1 Candidatus Intestinimonas stercoravium
CGGCGCGGCGCGCCGTCCCCCGCCGTATCTATGAGAGAGGGAGAGAGCAGGGTGAGAGATCTTATGCGTCCTTTTTCCCGGCCTGCGTGGCGGCCCAGAGCGTGTCGGCCTGGGGCTTCCAGTCCTCGGCATAGGGGACGGTGCGGTCGCAGAGGGTGTCCACATCCTCAGGGGCCTCGTAGTCGGTGGACTTGGCCCCCGTCTCCTTGACCATGGCCCGGAGCCGCTCCGGATTCTCCAGCATAGGGCAGGGGCGGAGCATGTTCTCGTTGAAGGGCTGGCTGTCGTGGTAGGCCATGAAGATGGGGCTCTTCAGGGCCTCCAGCAGGGTGCAGTCCCGGATGTTCACGTTGGAGTAGTGGATGAACACGCAGGGCTCCACGTCTCCCCGGGCGTTGATATGCAGGTATCTCCGGCCCCCGGCGATGCATCCGCCCACATACTCTGCGTCGTTCTGGAAGTCCATGGAGAAGATGGGCTTGGTGGAGCGGAAGGCCCGGATGCGCTTATACATCTCGGTGCGCTGCTCGGGAGTGGGGAGCAGCTCGGTGACGGCGCCGCCGCCCACGGGCATATAGTGGAAGAACCAGATGAACAGGGCCCCGGCGTCGATGATCTTGTCGAAGTAGGCCTCGCTGCTCACGTCCTGCCAGTTGGCGCTGGTGTAGCAGGTGGAGATGCCGAAGGGCAGGCCGTGGGACTTCAGCAGCTCCATGGCCCGGTATACCTTCTCATAGACCCCCTGGCCACGCCGGCCGTCGTTGGCCTCCTCGAAGCCCTCCAGGCTGATGGCGGGCACGAAGTTCTTCACCCGCAGCATCTCCCGGCAGAAGTCCTCGTCGATGAGGGTGCCGTTGGTGAAGGAGAGGAACTCGCAGTCCGGGTTGCGCTCGCACAGGGCGATGATGTCCGCCTTGCGCACCATGGGCTCTCCTCCGGTGAAGATGTACATATAGGTGCCCAGCTCCTTGCCCTGCTTGACGATGGAGCCCATCTCGTCCAGGGTCAGGTTGAGCCTGTTGCCGTACTCAGCGGCCCAGCAGCCGGTGCAGTGGAGGTTGCAGGCGCTGGTGGGGTCCAGGAGGATAGCCCAGGGCACGTTGCAGCCCTCCTTCTCCGCCACCTCCTCCTGCCGGGCGCTGCCCAGAAGGCTGGCGTTGAGGATGAAGTTTTGGAAGAAGGTCCGCCGGACCCCGGGGTCCAGGTCCCACACCTTCATCACCAGCTGATACCAGTTGTTCTTGGACTCGATGGCCTCCCGCACTGCCTTCCGCTGGGGCACATACCAACCCTCGGGAGAGAAGCGGTCCACGATCTCCATCAGCTTTTGGACGTTCATCTCCGGGTCTTTATCCAGATACTCCAGAGCCTTGTTGAGCGCCAGGGTCTGTACCGTTTTGGTGAGCTTCGATCCGCTCATTTTGGACATCTCCTCTTAAAAACGATTTCCATAGAGTATATTAGCACCCGTCAAAAAACTTGTCACTGCACAGATCTGGGCTTTTGTCAAAAAAGGGCGGTCCGGGGGAAAGATACAGGAATATCAAGGGGATATTTGTAAATATTTCAGAGATGCTGCCGTCTCATTTCAGGAAAATGGGCAAAGCGCCAAAACGGTTTTACTTGCTTTTTCTCTGGCACACTGCTATAATGAATCAAAGGCACGGACAAATGTTCTTCTATTGAGGACATGGCGCGCCTGGAGACTAGATCTAAGGAGGATGAAGACCACAATGAAAGCAAAGAAAGTCCTTGCCCTGGCGCTCTCCTGCTCCCTGGCCCTTGCCGCCCTTGCAGGCTGCTCCAGCTCCGGCTCCGAAGGCGAGGCCCCTGCGACCGGATCCGGCTCCGCCTCTGGGGAGAACGTGATCCGCATCGGTATGTTCGAGCCCTCCACCGGCGACTCCGCCTCCGGCGGCAAGAAAGAGATGCTGGGCATGCAGTATGCCAATTCCGAGACCCCCACCGTCACCCTTGGGGATGTGGAGTACACCATCGAGCTGGTCCCCGCCGATAACGGCTCCACCACCGACAAGGCGCCCACCGCCGCCTCCCAGCTGGTGAGCCAGGGCGTGTCCCTGGTGCTGGGCTCCTACGGCTCCGGCGTGTCCATCGCCGGCGGCCCGGTCTTCGGCGAGGCGGGCATCCCCGCCATCGGCGTGACCTGCACCAACCCCAACGTCACCGCAGGCAACGACTACTACTTCCGCATCTGCTTCCTGGACCCCTTCCAGGGCACTGTCCTGGCCAACTTCGCCGTGGATAAGTTCGACGCCGAGGTGGCCTACTGCCTGGGCGAGGCGGGCAACGAGTACGACCAGGGCCTGATCGCCTACTTCACCCAGGCCTTCGAGGCCGCCGGCGGGACGGTCATCACCGACTCTTTCACCACCAACAACTCCGATTTCAACTCCTATCTGAACAAGGCCCGGAGCGAGGGCGCCGATGTCATCTTCACCCCCGTCTCCATCGCCTACGCCACCCAGATCATCACCCAGGCCGCCTCTCTGGGCATCGACATCCCCTTCCTGGGGTCCGACACCCTGGATGACAACATGGTGCTGGAGGCCGCCAGCGGCACCGACATCCAGCTCTATGTCTCCACCTTCTATCAGGAGGGCGGCGACCCCGAATTCGACGCGGGCATCAAGGAGTACATCAACACCGCCAGCGGCGCGCTGGAGGCCAACGGCGGCAACGACACCATCGCGGCCGTCACCGCCATGGGCTACGACGCCTACTATGTGGCCCTGGAGGCCATCAAGGCCGCCGGCTCCTCCGACCCCGCCGCCATCAAGGCGGCCCTGTGGGACGTGGAGTACGACGGCGTGTCCGGCCACATCGCCTTTGACGACGTGAACGGCGACGCGGTCCGGGATACGGCCTACATCAAGCACTCCACCAACGACGGCGCCTGGGAGCTGGAGACGGTCCAGACCGTCGCCGAACAGTGACCGCCATACACGCCACGCAAAACGCGGGTGGCGGGGACGCAATGTCCCCGCCACCTATTATCAGTCAGATCTCAGCGTCCCGGCATACAGACCGGGCCGCCGCGAACAGGGCGGGCGTCTCCGCCTTGTTCGGGACTGCCCGGCCCATCCAATGAGAACGAGAGGGAGGGAACTCCATGCAATTGCTCATCTCCACCCTGATCTTCGGCATATCGGCGGGCGGGCAGTACGCCCTCATCGCCATCGGCTATACCATGGTCTACGGCATCCTGCGGCTCATCAACTTCGCCCACGGAGACGTGTTCATGGTGGCCGGCCTCATGGGCATCTACCTCAGCGCCGCCCTGCCCCTGTACCTGGCCCTGCCGCTGGTACTGGTGCTGACGGTGGCTCTGGGCTTCTGTATCGAGCGGGCGGCCTACAAGCCCCTGCGCGCCTCCCCCCGCATGAGCGTCATGATCTCCGCCATCGGGGTGAGCTACCTGCTCCAGAACACCGCCACCTACGTCACCGGCGGCCAGCCCATGACCTACCCCACCCTGCCCTTCCTGGGGGACACGGTCACCATCGCCGGCACCTCCATCAAGTGGGCGGTGGTGCTCACCCCCTTCCTGGTGGCCGCCCTGGTGCTGGTGCTCACCCAGCTCATCGACCACACCAAGGTGGGCCTGGCCATGCGTGCGGTGGCCAAGGACTTCGAGACCAGCCAGCTCATGGGCATCAAGATCAACAACGTCATCTCCATGACCTTCGTGATCGGCTCCGCCCTGGCCGCGGTGGGCTCCATGCTCTACTTCACCACCTACCCCGCCATCGTCCCCACAGCCGGGGCCATGCCGGGGCTGAAGGCCTTCGTGGCCGCGGTGTTCGGCGGCATCGGCTCCATCCCCGGGGCGGTGATCGGTGCCTTTCTCATCGGCATCTGTGAGAACTTCGTGAAGATCCTCCCCTTCGAGGGGGCCACCACCTTCGTGGACGCCTTCACCTTCGCCCTGCTGATCGTGGTATTGATCTTCAAGCCCACCGGCCTCTTCGGTGAAAAGGCCACGGACAAAGTCTGAGGAGGCGCGAGGAATGATCGAGAAAAGAAAAAGCAAGCGGGGGGCCTTCCTGGCCCTCGTCTGCATCGCCGCGGTGCTGGCGCTGGTGGTGGTGCTGGAGAACCTGAGCACCTTCCTGGGCGCGGGGTCGGTCCCCGCCATCCTCCTGCCCACCAGCCAGCTCTTCATCGTCCTCAAGAAGGGGGCCGTGTACGCCCTGGTGGCCGTATCCATGAACCTGCTCAACGGCTTCACCGGCCTCTTCTCCCTGGGGCAGGCGGGCTTCATGCTCCTGGGCGCCTATACCTACGCCATCCTCACCGTGCCCATGTCCGCCAAGGACACGGTGTACTACCTCTACGGCGGTTCGGCGGTGCCCTTCTCCCTGCCCGACCTCTTCGGCGGGGCGGACACCGCCCCCGGTCTGGTGCTGGGGGTGCTGCTGGCCATCGTCCTGGGGGGCCTGGTGGCCGCCTTCTTCGCCTGGCTCATCGGCCTGCCGGTGCTGCGGCTCAAGAGCGACTATCTGGCCATCGCCACCCTGGGCTTCGCGGAGATCATCCGCGCGGTCTTCCAGTGGCAGGCCCTGGGCCCGGTGACCAACGGGGCCAACATGATCACCCAGATCCCCACCTTCAGCAGTTTCAACATCACCGATGAGAGCGGGGCGGTGGTGCTGCGCCTGTCCACCTTCTTCCCCTTCCTCATCGCCATCGTGTGCATCACGGTCATCGTGCTGCTGATCGATTCCTCCTACGGCCGGGCCTTCAAGGCCATCCGGGAGGATGAGGTCGCCGCCGAGGCCATGGGCATCGACCTGGCCAAGCACAAGCGGCTGGCCTTCTGCATCTCCTCCTTTTTCGCCGGAGTGGGGGGCGCCCTCTTCGCCATGTACGCCAGCAACGCCCAGGCCAAGGTGTACACCTCCACCATGACCTACGAGCTCCTCCTGATCGTGGTCATCGGGGGCATCGGGTCGGTCTCCGGCTCCTGTATCGCCACCTTCCTGTATGTGGCCTGCTCCGAGTGGTGGCTGCGCTTTTTGGACAGCGAGCTCATCTTCTCCAGCACGACCGATCCCAAGCGCATCACCTTTATCCTGATCTTTGCCGCCGCAGTCCTGTGCGGAGCCATCCTCCTCACCCGCCGGGAGCGGAAGGGCGAGGGGAAGATGTGGAAAGCGGCCCTGGTCTGGCTGGCGGCCCTCCTCCTGTTGGGGTGGCTGGCCTATTTCGTGATAGCGGGCGAGCTCAAGGTGCCTCTGGTGCGGGACGGCTTCCGCATGGTGGTCTTCTCCATCATCATCATGATCGTGGTCCTCTTCTTCCGGCGGGGCCTCATGGGAGACAAGGAGCTCCCCGACCTCTTCCGGAAGCTCGCCCGGAGAAAGGCAGGTGTCCGTCATGGCTGAGAACGTGCTGCGCATGGAGAACGTGACCATGCAGTTCGGCGGCGTGGTGGCCGTCAACGGCCTGTCCCTGGAGGTGGACCAGGGGGAGATCGTGGCCCTCATCGGCCCCAACGGGGCGGGGAAGACCACGGCCTTCAACTGCATCACCGGGGTATACGAGCCCACCAACGGCCGCATCCAGTTCCAGGGGGAGACCATCGTGGAGAACTATCCCCAGGGGAAGATGGCGCGGCAGTACGCCGGGGAGCACAGGGGCCTCTACACCCAGCGCATCGCCCCCACCCCCGACAAGATCACCCGGCTGGGGATCGCCCGGACCTTCCAGAACATCCGGCTCTTCGGGGCGCTCACCGTGTTCGAGAACGTGCTGATCGCCAAGCATATGCGGGCCAAGCAGAACTTCCTCTCCGCCACCTTCCGGCTCAACGCCAGGGAAGAGGCGCGGATGCGGGAGGAGGCCATGGCCCTGCTGGAGGAGCAGGGCCTGGCCCATCTGAAGGATGAGGTGGCCTCCAGCCTGCCCTACGGCATCCAGCGCCGGCTGGAGATCGCCCGGGCCCTGGCCACCGAGCCCAAGCTCCTCCTCCTGGACGAGCCCGCCGCGGGCATGAACCCCCAGGAGACCCAGGAGCTCACCGACTTCATCAAGCAGATCCGCACCGAGTACCGCCTGTCCGTCTTTATGATCGAGCACCACATGGACCTGGTCATGCAGATCTCGGACCGGATCTACGTCCTGGACTTCGGCCGTCTCATCAGCCAGGGGACGCCGGAAGTGGTACAGAACGACCCGCGCGTAGTGGAAGCCTATCTGGGGGTGACAGAAGATGCTTAGGATCGACGGCCTGCGGGTCAATTACGGCGGCATAGAGGCCGTCAAGGGGATCACCTTCGAGGTGCCGGAGGGGAAGATCGTCACCCTCATCGGGGCCAACGGGGCGGGGAAATCCACCACTCTCCGGGCCATCGCCGGGCTGGTGAAGCCCTCCGGCGGCCGGATCCACCTCCAGGCGGAGGACATCACCAGCCTCTCCCCCGACCAGATCGTCTCCAAGGGGATCACCCTGGTGCCCGAGGGGCGGCATGTGTTCCCCGACCTCACCGTGCTGGAGAATCTGAAGATCGGGGCCTATCTGCGCAAGGACAGCCTGGAGGAGGACATCAACTGGGTATACGAGCTCTTCCCCCGGCTCAAGGAGCGGTCCTGGCAGGCGGCGGGCACCCTCTCCGGCGGCGAACAGCAGATGCTGGCCGTGGGGCGCGCCCTCATGTCCCGCCCCAAGCTCATGATGATGGATGAGCCCTCCCTGGGCCTGGCCCCCCTGGTGGTGAAGGGGATCTTCGACATCATCCGTGAGATCAACCGGCAGGGGGTCACCATCCTGCTGATCGAGCAGAACGCCAACATGGCCCTTCGGATCGCCGACGTGGGCTATGTGCTGGAGACCGGCCGCATGACCCTCAGCGGCACGGGCCAGGAGCTGCTCCACAACGACGCGGTGCGGAGGGCCTATCTGGGCTGACGCACAGGCGGGACCCCACAGGAAAAAAGCGCCTCTGCCCGGTCTCGGGCAGAGGCGCTCGTTTCGTCTGTATGGCCTGTCGCTGTACCGGCCCGCCGGCATCTCACCGGACCAGCCGCAGGGCCAGTGCGCGGCCCAGCACTACGCCGGCCAGGCAGAGGGCCACGCTCAGGAGGGCGTAGCCGCCCCCGGCCAGATAGCGCCGCTCTTCCAGCAGCCCCACCGTCTCCAGAGAGAACGTGGAGAAGGTGGTGAAGCCGCCGCACGCGCCGGTCTTGAGGAAAAGGACCGCCCGGGGATCCAGAGGCAGCGCACCGGCGAGGGCGGACACGCCTCCGATGACCGCGGCGCCCAGGACATTGATGAGCAGGGTCATCGCCGGGAAGTCCACGGGGACCGGGATCAGCCCCATCAGATAGCGGGCGACGGCGCCCAGTCCCCCGCCCAGCCCCACCAGGAGGCAGGACAGCCCCATCTCAGCAGAGGCCGTAGCCGGCGGGGATGGCGTCGTCCAGCATGAGGAGGTGGAGCTTCTCGGTGCCGTCGGGCTCCTCCTTCACTGCGGAGATCAGCATGCCGTTGGAGAGGATGCCCATCATCTTCCTGGGCTTCAGGTTGGTGCAGGCCACCACCGTCTTGCCCACCAGATCCTCGGGCTCATACCACTGGTGGATGCCGGAGAGGATCTGCCGGGGGAACTCCTCCCCGCAGTCCAGGGTGAAGCGCAGCAGCTTGGCGGACTTGGGCACCGCCTCACAGGCCAGGACCTTGGCGGTGACGAACTTCACCTTGTCGAAGTCGTCGATGGTGATATACTCGGGGGCGGCGGGGGCCTTCGGCTCCTCCGCCTTCTTCTCGGGGGCCTGGGGAGCGGCCTGCTCCTCCGGCTTCTTCTCCAGTTCTTCCAAAGCTTTCAGCTCCTTCTCCATGTCGATGCGGGGGAACAGGTTGGCCCCCCGGGCGATGGTCACGCCGGCGGGGAGGCTCCCCCAGCGGCCGGCGCTCTCCCAGGTGCGCAGCCCCTCGTCCGCGCCCACCTGGGCGAAGATCTTCTCCGCGGTGCCGGGCATGAAGGGAGTGAGGAGGACGGCGCAGATGCGGATGGCCTCCAGCAAGTTGTACATGACCCGGGCCAGGCGGGGCTTCTGGGCCTCGTCCTTGCCCAGCACCCAGGGCTTGGTCTCATCGATATACTTGTTGGCCCGGGAGATGACGGCGAACACGTCCATCAGGGCGTCCTGGAAGGCGTACTTCTCCATGTGGGCCTCGTACTTGTCCCGGAGGCCGGCGCACAGGCCAATGAGCTCAGCGTCCTCGGGGCCCTCGGCCTGCTCCTCCAGGAGCTTCCCGCCCTCGAAATACTTGCCCGCCATGGACACGGTACGGCTCACCAGGTTGCCCAGGTCGTTGGCCAGGTCGGTGTTGATGCGGCCGATCAGGGCCTCGTTGGAGAAATTGCCGTCGGAGCCGAAGGGGAACTCCCGCAGCAGGAAATAGCGCAGGGCGTCCACCCCGTACCGCTGGGCCAGGATCACCGGGTCCACCACGTTGCCCTTGGACTTGGACATCTTGCCCCCCTCCAGGAGGAGCCAGCCGTGGCCGAACACCTTCTTGGGCAGGGGCAGGTCCAGGGCCATGAGGATGGCGGGCCAGATGATGGAGTGGAAGCGGACGATCTCCTTGCCCACGAAGTGGACGTCCGCGGGCCAGTATTTGTCATAGTCGTGGTACTGGCTGTTCTCATACCCCAGGGCGGTGATGTAGTTGGACAGGGCGTCGATCCACACATAGACCACATGGCCCGGGTCGAAGTCCACGGGCACGCCCCAGGTGAAGCTGGTCCGGGAGACGCACAGGTCCTCCAGGCCGGGCTTGATGAAATTGTTCACCATCTCGTTGACCCGGCTGCGGGGCTCCAGGAAGTCGGTGTCCTCCAGCAGGTGGAGGATCCGGTCGGCGTACTTGGACAGGCGGAAGAAATAGGCCTCCTCCTCCGCGTCCTGGACCTCCCGGCCGCAGTCGGGGCACTTGCCGTCCACCAGCTGGGTCTCGGTCCAGAAGGACTCGCAGGGCTTGCAGTACTTGCCCACATACTTGCCCTTGTAGATGTCCCCCTGCTCATAGAGCCGCTTGAAGATCTTCTGCACGGCCTCCTCGTGGTAGGCGTCGGTGGTGCGGATGAAGCGGTCGTTGGAGATGTCCATCAGCTTCCACAGGTCCAGGATGCCCCCCTTGCCCTCTACGATGTTGTCCACGAACTGCTTGGGGGTGACGCCGGCGGCCTTGGCCTTGTCCTCGATCTTCTGGCCGTGCTCGTCGGTGCCGGTGAGGAACATGACGTCATAGCCCTGGAGCCGCTTGTAGCGGGCCATGGCGTCGGTGGCCACGGTGCAGTAGGTGTGGCCGATGTGGAGCTTGTCCGAGGGGTAGTAGATGGGGGTGGTGATATAGAACGTGTTTTTATCCTTCATCAGGGGTCTCCTCCTTATCAGATCTGTCGGACTTTTTCAGGCGCTTCCCTCCGGCGGCGGGCTGGGCGGCGACGTTGTGGAGCAGGGCCACCCCCGAGGCGAGGAAGTAGAACAGGAAGCCGCTGTAGAGCAGCAGGAAGGCGGGGTCGTGCCGGTCGGCCAGGGTGACCAGAGAGAAGTAGACCGCCAGCTGGGAGAAAAAGACGGAGCGGAATGCCTTGGCCCGCTCGAAGGCGAAGCCGGCCATGAAATAGGCCCCCAGCACCGAGGCGATCACCGCGAAGAGCTGGTATACATAGTCCAGCACCACCGGATCCCCGCTGTGCTCCTGGTAGGAGACGATGAGCCACAGGCAGGCGGTGTAGGCCGGGAGGAGGAGGCAGGCGCTGTATCTTCCCCGGCCCTCGGCCCTGTAGTTGTTCTTCCCCAGCAGGAAGAGGCACGCCCCCGAGGCGATGCACAGGGCGGTGAGCAGGGTCTGGGGCAGGAGGGTGAAGTAGCTCCCGGCGGTCCGGTATGTCCCGGCCAGCTCCAGGAGGGACGCCCCGCCCGCCAGGAGGAAGAGGAAGGCGGCGGCGGTCATGCCCATCATGTACGGGGCGTTGCCCGGGGCGGCGAAGGCCTGGTCATAGCCGCCGGGGAAGTCCCGGTGGATGCCTCTGCAGGCCAGGGCCAGGATCAGCGCCACCACCGCCGACAGGGCGATGAGGGCCATTGTGGCGGAGGAGCCGGGGATATGCAGGCCGGTATCCGCCTCGAAGGCGGAGGAGAGCTCCCACCGGCGGAGGAAAAAGCCCGCCGCGCCGCCCACCAGGGCGGTGAGGGGGACCGTCAATTCTTTTCGCATGGGTCCAAGTCCTCTCTGGAAAGATCTTCCGCCCGACCCGGGCGGACGCAGGCTGTCGGATATCAGTATACCACAGATCCCCTCCCCTGTCAGCACGATGTGGCCGTAAGGGGCGAGGACCGGCGGCGCGCTCCGGCCCCGGCTCAGTCGAAGCCCAGGCCCATATAGCCCCGGCGGGTCTCCCGCCAGGCCCGCTCCATGTCCTTGTCGAACCATTTGATCATGGCGAAGGACTGCAGATAGCTCCCCGAGACCCCGTCCCAGAAGGGGGGCGTGCGCAGGTGGTACCGCCGCGCGGGCAGGCGCTGGGCCAGCAGGGCCATGGCCCCCCGCATCTGGGCGGTGGGGATGACCAGCTCCTTGACCATGATGCTCTCCTCGTCCAGGTGCTCCGCGGCGGCCACCCCCTCCACGCCGTCCACGGTCAGGCGGTACAGGTCCCCCCTGGCCATCTGGGAGAGCCCCTGCTGATAGGTGATGAGCCGCTCCCCGTAGGAGACATGGAAGGTGCCGGCGAGCAGGGCCTCCCGCAGGGCCTCATAGTCCGCCGGAGCGCAGGGCTCCAGCCGGTCCCCCGGGGCGGGGGCGCCGATCATGGGCCGGAGGAGCTCCATCTTGCGGGTGGAGAAGCACTCGGAGAAGTCCACCGTCTCGAAGAACTTGTGGAGAGATGCCTCGGCGGGGACGATGGTGACGCAGTCCCGGCCGTGCTCCTGGAGGTAGAAGTCCACATACCGGAGGATGGAGCGGCCGAAGCCCTTCTTCCGGGCCTCCGGATGGGTGGCCAGGGCGTAGATATACGAGGAGGACGCCTTCCCGCCTCCCGGCAGGGAGAGCTCCACGGGGAAGAGGGCCACCATGGTCCGGACCACGCCGTCCTCCAGCAGCACCAGCACCTGGCTGTCCTCCCCGCGGCGGTAGAAATAGTCGATATATTCGTCGTCGTCTCCAAAGGCCAGCTTCCAAAGCCCCTTCTCGCAGGCGATCTCCTCCGGCCTGCCGGGTCTGATCTCTACCATGGCGTGCGCTCTCCTCTCACGTCCCGGCGGCGGTCACAGCCGCTCCGCCGAATATTTTTCCACCATCAGGTCGGGATAATAGGACTCCTTGGCCTTGCGGAGGCCCTCCACCCCCATGTCGTCCTCCCGGTCGAGGTAGCGGATCTCCGGGTGGCGCTGCCGCACCCGCCGGGCGAACTCCCGGTTGATCGCGGCATAGGCCCCCTGGAGCTCTCCATAGGCCTTCTCGAAGTGGACGTCGAAGGTATCGGAGGACAGGCGGTCCCCCATGGTGAAGGCCACCACCTCGCCGTAGACCCGGATGAGCCCGCCCTCCAGGCCCAGGGCCTCATAGTTCTCCATGGCCAGCCGGAGGGCCCGGCCCTCGTCGCCCAGGTCCCGCTCCTCCGCCAGCCCCTCCCGGATCATGCTGCGGCGGTACCACTCCTTGTCCATCTCCAGGCACTCGGGCAGGCTGTCCGGGGTGATGTCCTCGTACACCCAGTCCGGGTTGTTCTCCTCGAAGCGGTGGATGTGGTTGCGCTTGGCGTGGAGCTTCTTCCCCTTCAGGTCGGACAGGCGGTCGATGTCGTAGAGATAGTCGAAGCCGTTCCGGTCCGCGGTGAAGCGGAAGGCCCCGGGGAAGAGGGCCTCCAGTTCCTCTTTCTGCGGGGACGTGAGGCAGACCAGCCGGAAGGGCGCTCCCCTGGAGGCGGCGTCCGCCTCCAGGGCCCGTATGGCGGCCGCTGTGTCCCCCTCTCCGGCGGGGTAGAGGTAGGAGCAGCCCAGGGAGCCGCACAGGCGGCTCACCAGGAAGCCGTCCAGCTCCCCGATCTCCTGGCCGTAGGCCCCGCCCCAGGCGAAGAGGTTGGTGAAGTTGTACTCGCAGGCCCGGCAGTCCGCCTTTTTCAGCAGGGCGTCCACCCAGGGCTTGTCGGTGATGACAGGGGTATGGAATTCGATCATGGGTCGTTCGTTCTCCTCTGGGCAACATTTTGGACCATTGGTCCGTCTTTCCAGCAGTTTACTACACCCAAGGCCGGGACGCAAGGCCCAGATCGCCTATTTCTGTCCGGGGACCGTGCTTTCGACCGGATCAGAGCTTCCTCAGCAGCCTCCCGGTGAGGGGGGGCAGGGAGAGCAGAGAGGTCCCCTCCTCCTCTCCCGCCGGACAGAGGGAGCCCTCCCACAGGTCCGCCCAGCGCCCCTCCAGGGGGAGCTCCGCCGGCTCGGTCCCCGCGTTGCAGGCGCACAGGAGGACCTCCCCCTCCGCCGAGCGGCTGAAGGCCAGCAGGCCCCCCCGGGCGGCCAGATAGCGGATGTCCCCCCGGCGGAGGGCCGGATGGTCCCGCCGGGCCGCGCCCAGGGCGGAGAACCAGGCGATGAGGTCCCTGTCCTCCCCTCCCCAGGGGTAGGGGCGGCGGTTGAAGGGGTCCTCGAACCCCTCCATCCCCGCCTCGTCCCCGTAGTAGAGGGTGGGAGAGCCGGGGAAGCAGTACTGCACCAGGGAGCCCAGCTTCAGCCGCTTCACCCCCAGCTCCCGCTCCTCTGGGGTGAGCCGCCGGCGGGAGCGCTGCTCCTTGGTCTCCCCGCCGCAGTCGCTGCCCACCCCCAGCAGGGTGAGGATGCGGGGGGTGTCGTGGGTGCCCAGGGAGTTCATGGAGGAGTAGTAGGCCGCCGGAGGATAGTTTTCCCGCAGGGTCTCCATGCTATCCCGGAAGGCGGCGGCGTCGCCCCCCAAAAGCCAGGCGATGGCGGCATTGCGGAAGGGGTAGTTCATGAGCCCGTCCAGCCACCGGCCCAGCAGATGCCGGCGCCGGACGTCGTAGGCCACCTTGTTGGAGCCATCCTCCCAGACCTCGCCGATGATCACCGCCTCCGGCTTCACCTCCCGCACCGCCCGGTGGAGCTTCTCGATGAAGGCGTCGGGCAGCTCGTCGGCCACGTCCAGCCGCCAGCCGTCCGCCCCCGCCCGGAGCCACCGGCGGACGATGCTGTCCGGGTTTTCGATGATATAGTCCACATAGCTCTTCTCGCTCTCGTTCACCGATGGGAGGGAGTAGATCCCCCACCAGGCGTCGTAGCGGTCGGGCCACTGGATGAAGTGGTACCAGGGGTAGTAGGGGGACTCTTTGGACTGGTGGGCCCCCAGGCCGGGATAAAAGCCGTCCCCGTTGAAGTACCGGCTCACGAAGCCCTGGTGGTTGAACACCCCGTCCAGGAGCACCCGCATCCCCCGGGCCCGGGCGGCGGCGCAGAGGAGGGAGAACTCCTCGTTGGTGCCCAGCATGGGGTCGATCTTCTCATAGTCGGCGGTGCCGTAGCGGTGGTTCTCGGGGGCCTCGAAGATGGGGCAGAAGTAGATGGTCTCCGCCCCCAGGGAGCGGATATAGTCCAGCTTCTCCATGACCCCCGCCAGGGAGCCGCCGAAGAAGTCCCGGTTGCGCACCTCTCCCCGCTCGTCGGGCCGCCATACCGGCTCCTCATACCAGCCGGTGTGGACGCTGCGCCCCCCCACCATCCCCGTGGGGTCAGGGATCGAGGTGCGGCGGAACCGGTCGGGGAAGATCTGATAGGTGGTCCCCTCTCCGAACCAGGCGGGGACGGCCTCGCTGCCGTCGTAGACGGTGAGCTGCCGCTCGGGGATCTCCATGCTCTTCCCGTCCAGCCGCTCCAGCCGGAAGGCATACCACACCAGGCCGATATAGCCCGTGGTGTCCAGCTCGCAGGAGAACAGGTCCCGGTCCCCGTCCAGGCCGGTCCAGGGCATGGGGAGGGTCTGGATCCAGTTGTCCCGGAACTCGAACCGGGCCAGCAGGACAGCCCTGGACCACCCCTCTCCCCTGGGGGGGCGGAGGGTCAGACGGACCCTGGTCCCCGAGGGCACCGCCCCATAGGGCTGCTTGCACCGCGGGTCCCGGGAGTCGAAGATTCGTTCTCTCATATCGCCGATCACTCACATATCAAGATAGCGCCCCGAAGGGGCGGCGGCCGTTTCCTTTCGCGGGGGAGCCTCTTCCCGTCCGGGCCGGGCGGACGGCGGGGCGCCTGTGGGGCCCGGCTCCCGGCCCTGCCTCTCGAAGGGACCGTCCCCACCTCAGACTGGGGGCGGCACAGAGGCCGCCCCCAGATGTATCCTGTCCCATCCTATGCGCTCCGGTCAGCCGGAGGCCCGCTTGACCTGATAGACGCCGGAGATCTGCCCCAGCTTGTTGATCAGGGAGAGGAGCTCGCTCCGGTCCTTGACCTCCAGGACCACGGAGACCAGGGCGTAGCCGTCGGGGAGGCTGCGGGCGGAGAAGTTGTGGACCCTGACCTTGGCGGTGGTGAGCGCCATGGTCACGTCCAGGGCCAGGCCGTCCCGGTCCTTGGCAGAGATCTCCAGAGAGGTCTCGTAGGCGGCCTGTTCGCTCTCTCCCCAGCTCACCTTCACCCAGCGGCCTGCCTCCTCCGGCTTGCGGCGGGTGGGGTCGGCGTTGGGGCAGTCGGCCCGGTGGACGGACACGCCGAAGCCCCGGGTGATGAAGCCCACCACCGGGTCGCCGGGCACGGGGGTGCAGCACTTGGCGAACTTCACCAGGCAGTTGTCCAGCCCCTCCACGATGATGCCCGACTCGCTGCGCTTGGCGCCGGGGATCAGCTTGGCGGGGGTGGAGAGCTGGGGAGAGCTGCTCTGGGCGGCCAGCCGCTCGGCGGCGGCTTTCTCGTTCTTGTCCCGGGTGAGGCGCAGGATCTCCTCGCGGATGCGGTTGACCGCCTTCTGGGCGGTCATGCCGCCGTAGCCGATGGCGGCGTACAGGTCGTCCAGTGTGGCGGCCCCCACCTTCTTGAGGAGGACGGGGAGCATCTCCTCCGAGGTGACGGTGGCCAGGGGGATGCCGGTGCGCTTGAGCTCTGACTCGAACATGCCCCGGCCGGTGACGATGTTCTCCTCCCGGCGCTCCTTCTTGAACCACTGCTTGATCTTGTTCCGCGCCTCGTTGGACTTGCAGATCTTCATCCAGTCCCGGCTGGGGCCGTGGGCGTTCTTGGAGGTGATGACCTCCACGATGTCCCCCGACTGGAGCTTGTAGTCGAAGGTGACGATCCTGCCGTTGACCTTGCAGCCGGTCATGGAGTTGCCCACGGCGGAGTGGATGTTGTAGGCGAAGTCGATGGGGGTGGCCCCGGCGGGCAGGTTCACCACGTCCCCCCTGGGGGTGAACACGAACACCTCGTCGGCGAAGAGGTCCACCTTCAGGGTGCGGACGTACTCCTCCGCCTCGGTGTCCTGCTGGCTCTCCAGCAGCTTGCGCACCCACTCGAAATCCCCCTCAGTGCCCAGCTTCT
>DWZK01000132.1 GCA_019117605.1 Candidatus Intestinimonas stercoravium
GAGGACCAGAAGCGCTTTTTCTCCTGTCACAGTTTCTACTCCCTCGATGACTTCGCCAAGCAGCTCGCTGTCCATAACCGCCGCTCTAACGACTTCCCTATGAGACCGCTTAACTGGTCCTCTCCTAACGAGTTCGCCGTCCAATATGTTTGACAAACCTACAACGGCATCTGTCGAGATCCCGGGGATATCCTTGACTTTTTCCTGAGATCGGGAGTAAACTTAAAAATAAAACGATGCAGTGCGCTCCGTATGTTTAGAGCGCAGGCCATCTGAAGCGCCCCCTCGATCCACAGAGGGCCATATAAGACCGGATCCGTCATTCGACGAGTGCTCCCTCTAGCGATGCCAAGCGTCCCAGCTGCTCCAGCCTGTCCTTTGGGAAGGGCATGGATCTACATAAAATTGCCGCATCCAGATCATGATAGAAGGAGATGTTCCCACCATGAAAAAACGGATCCTATCAAAAGCGCTCGTCCCATTGCTGGTGTTCAGCATGCTGGTACCACCGGCCTACGCACAGGAGGAGGATGGGCTCACAGTGGATGCCCCCTCCTTGACAGGGGCGATAGAGCGGGAGGGGAACCTCCTGAAGATCACCACTGCCGAAGATTTCGAGGCAGGGGCGTCCCGGGACCTGGTGCCCAGCGACGTGGGCAACGGCGCCCTGGCCCTGGCGGAAGGGGCCGATACCGGCGTGTTCTATTCCGCGGTCTACCAAGTGCCGGAATATGACAGCCTGGTGGCCTCCTGGAACGCCTCCCTGCCTGACGGGGCCTCTATCGAGGTGAGCGTCCGCCTCTATGTAGAGGACGCCGACGGGGGCGCGTGGACGGGCTGGATGTCCTACGGAGAGTATGGTCCCGGGGTCTACCGGGGCAGCACCGAGGACGGCGATCAGTACGCCTCCATCGGGGTGGACACCATCGACACCAGCTCCGGCTATACCAGCCGATACATACAGATGATGGCGGAGCTGAACGCGGGGGAGAGCGGTACGCCCGTGCTGCGCCAGCTGGCCGCCACTACGAACAGCGCGCCCGTCTACGCCGAGACGGCGGTGGAGCTGCCCGAACGCGTGGCCGTCCCGGCTCCCGCCTATTCCCAGCTGATCCGGGACCCGGATATCGGGGGCAGCATCTGCAGCCCCTCCACCATCACGGTACAGCTCAACAGCCGGGATCCCGAGCTGGACCTGCTGCCGGAGGAGCTGGCCCTGAGCGTCCAGGATTTCTCCTATGGCTTCGGCAACTGGTCCTACTGCACCTCCGCTGCCGGCCTGTACGGCTATGAGGCGTATGTACAGTTCGCCGACGAGGATATCCTGATGCAGGAGCTGGCCCAGGGGCGGGGCGTGGGCATCTCGGTACAGTATTCCACCGACCCCGGCAGCAGCGTCTATCTGGAGGGCGCCTACGGCTCTACCAGCGGCCACCTGATCTCTCTGGTGGGCTACTACTATGAGGAGGGGCACGAAGGAGAGAAGGACTACCTGCATTTCTACAGCAGCGACACCTATTCCGCCAGTGACGCCACCTCCTACCACGACTATAAGTGGACCCAGCTGAGCGACTGCTGGTCCAACCGGGTGGCCTATATCATCCCCTCCACGACGCCTGAGGAGGGCGCGGAGATCACCGGCGTGACCCGCGCGGAGGCCGTTCTGGAGCCTGTGGAAGCCACGGAGAACGTCTACGCCCTGACCGTGGACGGGGAGGCCCTGGACCTGACGGACTTCACTGTCGGCAAGGACACCACCTTTGGGCGGGGCGTGCTGGCCTATACGGTAGAGGGCTTCGCCACCGATATGGCCACGGAGATGGAGGCATCCTCCTCGTCGATCGTCTACGAGGCCCCTATGCAGATGACGGCCAACCAGACCTTCTACTACAGGGGCATCGCCACCACGGAGGACGGCCTCCTGTCCTTTGACGCCAATGCGGCTCTGGCGGAGCTGGGCGTCCCGGTGGGCGAGACCAGGGCCGTCACCGTCTATGCCATGACCAACGACGGGATGCGCTACACCGCCTCCATGACCTGCACCCGCACGGCCTCCGGCGTGGTCGTGGACGCCTTCGAAGGGCAGAGCGGCTTCTCCGCCACCCTGTCTGCGGATGACGGGACCACTACCGTGACCATCGCCGCGGCGGATGTGGAAGGCGATATCCAGGTGGGCTTCCTCCTCCCCGAGGGGGGCGATCTGGAGCAGGCCAGCTACTACTGCGGTACTGAGCCCTTCACCGGCTCGTTCAGCGGCACCGGCATCGGCGACGAGGCGGATGTGGAGGGCAGCACCTACGCCGTGTTCTCCTTCGACCCCGCGGAGCCCACATATCATCTGGCTATCGACTGGCACGACGGGAACGGCGTCCAGCAGTATGCGGTGGATCTGAGCGAGGTCATCTCCAGCGACAGCGGCGTCCAGGTATCCGAGGGGAACCTGATCCAGGTGGACCTGTCCACCGGCACCCTGACCGGCTCCGCCGTGCGGACGGAGGAGGGCCACGTCACCCTTGACGGCGCGCGGGGCGTCTATCTCTCTCCCGTCTATTCCACCAGCGACTGGGAGTATCTGATGAGCACCCTGGGCGCGGTCACCCCCGGCGCCTCCAGCGCGGAGCTGATGATCCGCGCCAAGACGGAACAGGGCGGCTGGAGCGGATGGTATTCCTGGGGCAGCTTCGGCTCGGGGATCGCCAGCTCCTCCCGGCCCTCTCAGGATGACTATGTGAATATGGATACGGACGTGTTCTGCATCCGCGGGAGCAGCGCGGTGGCCAACGCCGGCCAGATGCAGCTGAAGGTGGCCCTCACTGCGGACAGCGCCGGCAACGTCCCCACCCTGTTCGGCCTCTCCGTGACCTATAAGAAGGCCCCATACGATGCCGGCGACGCGATCTACAGCGGCGAGACCGCCGTGGAGGACCTGCCCGCCTCCGCCTCTGTGGGCACGGTGGCCACCAGCGCCTACAGCTATGCCGGCGATATGGCCAGCTGGCGGTTCGAGAACATGATGCTCATGCTCCTGGACACCCAGGGCGCGGACCTCCTCTTCGAAGAGGTGGCCCTCAACGGCTATGACACCAACGCCGGCTGGGGCAACTGGGCGTATACCATCTTCAAGGCCGGCCTTTTCGGCTACAGCGCCTATACCCAGTATGGGGCCACGCCGGTGCTGATCCAGCAGGTCATCGCCGACGGCAGCGCCGTGGGCCTGTATGTCAACGGCGGCGCGATCCCCACCACCAACAGCAGCGGCAACCGTCAGATCGTGGTCTACGGCTACGAGACCGGCAGCGACGGTGTAGTGACCTTCCACTATATCTGTGTCAGCGGCGACGTGAGCGAGCTGGAGAGCGGCGCTGTGTACGGCACCTGCACCGCCGATGAGCTGGCGAACGCCATCGAGTCCAACACCAGCGACAGCGTCCGGGGCGCCATGTATGTGGTGGGCGGACAGGTCCTGCCCTCCGGTGTGGCCCGGGTGACCGCTGAGGCCGCCCCCACCGACGCCACCCACTACGTCCTCTCCGCCGGCGGGAGCAGGCTGGAGCTGCCCAGCGGCTTTACCGGACAGTATACCAGCATCGGCCACGGCGGCGTGATCGCCTACACCCTGGAGAGCGAGAGCGGCGAGGCGTCCGCCCTGGCCCAGCGCACCTTCTATTATGACGCGGATCTGGACGCGGACGGCGATCTGGTCATCCCGGCGGCCCTGGCGGAGAAGCTGGCGGACGGGGACACGGCCACCCTCTTCGTGATCCGCAATGACGGCGTCACCTATGTGGCTGAACTGACGGCCTATCAGGAGCCCGGAGAGGAGCCCGACGAGCCTGAGCAGCCTTCCGAGAGCGGGGATGAGGATCGAGAAGTGGAGAACAGCTCCACTGTGGTGACCCGCCCCGGGCAGTCTTCCGGCTCCGGCGGGGAGAGCGACATCGGAGACAGCGAGACCCCGCTCTCTCCCGGCACCTTCACCGACGTGGCCTCCGACTATTGGGGCAAGGCGGCCATCGACTATGTCACCGGTCAGGGCTACTTCAACGGCACTTCCGCTACCACCTTCAGCCCCAGCGCCCCCATGACCCGCGCCATGCTGGCCACGGTGCTGTGGCGGATGGAGGGCCAGCCCGCGTCCACCGGCGCGTGCCCCTTCACCGACGTGCCTGCGGGACAGTGGTATACGGACGCGGTGACCTGGGCGGCGGAGCAGGGCATCGTCACCGGTATGGGCGACGGCATCTTCGCCCCTGACGGCAACATCACCCGGGAGCAACTGGCCACGATGCTGTACCGCTATGACGGCGGCACGGCGGTGGCCGCCGACCTGAGCCGGTTCTCTGACGCGGGCAGCATCTCCAGCTGGGCTGCCGAGGCTATGGACTGGGCGGTAGCCGGCGGTGTCCTGTCCGGCGATGATACCGGGCGGCTGGCTCCCGGCGGTGCGGCCACCCGTGCGGAAGTGGCGCAGATGCTGTATAACTACAGCCAGCGGTAAATGGAACGTACCCGGCATGAGCCGATGAGATCGCCATCATGATGATATGGACAGCAGGAGGGCCCGGCACATCGTGCCGGGCCCTCCTACTCAGACTGTCGAAAAAGAAGGACCAGGCTGGAGAAGCAACGGGGGGATA
>DWZK01000133.1 GCA_019117605.1 Candidatus Intestinimonas stercoravium
GTCAAACCGGCCGGGCCGCAGAAGGGCGGGGTCCAGGCTTTCGGGGCGGTTGGTGGCGGCCAGGAGCACAACGCCCTTTTGGCCGTCGAAGCCGTCCATTTCCGCCAGCAGCTGGTTCAGGGTCTGCTCCCGCTCGTCGTTGCCGCCCAGCTGCCCGTCCCGCTTCTTGCCGATGGCGTCGATCTCGTCGATGAACACGATGCAGGGCGCCTTCTCTTTGGCCTGCTTGAAGAGGTCCCGGACCTTGGAGGCGCCCATGCCCACGAACATCTCCACGAACTCAGAGCCGGACATGGAGAAGAAGGGCACGTTGGATTCGCCGGCCACCGCCTTCGCCAGCATGGTCTTGCCGGTGCCGGGAGGGCCTACCAGCAGGATGCCCTTGGGCATGGATGCGCCGATCTCCTGGTATCTCTTGGGGTCGTGGAGATAGTCCACGATCTCCTGGAGGTTCTCTTTGGCCTCGTCCTCGCCGGCCACGTCGGAGAACTTGATGCCCTCGGAGGACTTCACATATACCTTGGCATTGGACTTGCCGAACATCATGGCATTGGGCCCGCCGGCATTCTTCATGATGCGCTTGGACATATATTGCCCGATGGCGATGAAGATCACGATGGGCAGCACCCAGCTGATCAGGAAGGCCAGCAGGGGGTCGGCCTGCTGGATCTCCTCGCCGTAGATCGAGACGCCGGCGTCCAGCGCCCGCTCGGTCAGGTCCGGGTCCCCCACCAGAGCGGTCTTATAGACCGTGTCCCGCTCCTTGTCGGTGAACAGGAGGCGGTTCTCCTGGTCCTGGAGCTGGATCTGGGCTACCTCGCCCTCTTCCAGCATGGAGATGAAGGTGTTGTAGTCCACCTCCTTGATCTGCCGCTGGGCGATCCAGGGCATGGCCAGGAAGTTGACCAGCATCAGCACCAGCAATACGATCACATAGTAGTAGATGAGTGGTTTCTTCGGTGTTTTGACTTCATTCATCGTTATCCTCCTTCTTTTGACCTGCCGCCGCCTCGCGGTCTGCCTGCTGCTGCGATATCATGGCGGAGAGCGCCGCTATCATAGCCTGCCGCATGGCCTGGGTGGCAAAGTCGATGGCGTATTCCGCATAGAGGGACATGGCCTCCGCCCTGTCCCAGGCGGAGCTGTGGTTCCGGCCCCGCATCTCCTCCGGCAGATCGTGGGCGAGGATCCGCTCCGCCCGCCGGCTGTGCTCCAGCTGCGCCTCGGATAGAGCGGCGGCGGAAGGAGACCGACCGGCCCTGACGCGCTCGTCCAGCAACAGCTGGTGTTCCTGATGCTCGTCCCGGAGCCGGGCCAGCTCCTCCCGGAGCTGTGTCTCGTCCCTCTCCTGGAAGAGGCGGATCTCGCTCTGCAAACGGCCGTATTCCTGTTCCAGCTCACAGAGCTTGACTGCAAAAATGGCTTGCTCTGATCCCATAGATCTTGCCCTCCTCGAATGGCCCTTCGGGATCTCTCGCATATGTTTATACCAGGAACGGGGCGTTTGCACCATTGCCGATCTCGGCTTTATGTATAGACACCCCCCTGGGTCTGTCTAAAAACTGGACAGATCCAGGGGGGTGTCTATACACTTGGCGCAGATCATAAATTTCAAAGTCCGCGCTCTTTTGCTATGGTTAGGATGCCGCCGCTGATATCACCGCCGCCCAGGCGCTCTTGCCGGACAGGGGCTGCCCGGGGAGGGCGCCCGGGATCAGGACGGCTGGGCCAGGCCCCAGATATCTCCGGTCAGCAGCCGGCAGAGCTGGTCCGCCAGGGCGTCGACATCCACCTCTTTCATCAGGTCTTCCATGAGCATGCCCACGAGGCCATAGGAGTAGAAGTTGATGGCCGCCTCCAGATCGCCGGGGCGGATCGGCAGGCCCCTGGCCTTGGCGCGCAGGACCTTCTCCAGGTAGGTGCGCATGGCCTGGACCAGCAGACGCTCGATCTCCGACCGCCGCTGAGAGGCCATCAGATGGTAGATCAGCTTCCTGTTGTTCATCAGGGAGAGGATGACGTTCTTCAGGGCATCCTGCGGGCTGTCCGCCGCCAGACTGACCTCCACAGCGCGCTGGAGGGCCTGGGCGGTGATCCACTCCACCACGTCCATGATGTCCTGGAAGTGGTAATAGAACCCCTGCCGGCTGATGCCGCAGGCCGCCACCAGCTCTTTGACGGTGATCTTATCCACCGGCTTGTGCTCGAGGAGCTCGACCAATTTCCCCGCGATCATCTGTTTTTTGATGGTCATCCCGGCATCATCTCCCCGCGTCTCACGACCTTTGAGAGGTATTTTATCATATGCAGGCGGCAGCGTCCAGCGGCTCTTTCCCGCGGGAGGGCGGCCTCCTACGAAAGGCCGGGGCCGGCGGACTGAAAAGAGCGCACGAAGGAGGACCATATGTGGATACATGCCCGCTTCCGGCGGCGTGGAGGGGGCGGCCTGTCCCGGGGCCCATGCCTTGCTGCCGAACGGCATCCGGATGCCTCTTTGGAGCGGCGGCACGGGGAGCGTATGCGGAGGGATCCGTTCGGATAGAGCGGCCCCTCTCCGGGCACAGTGGAGGATAGGGAGCTGCCCCCTCTGTGGACGGATCTATCTTTGCTATGAAGGAGTTCTTATGGAGCACACAGTTTATCGACTTGCCTGGGCCTTCCTGGTCTACTCGTTCCTGGGCTGGCTGCTGGAGACCGCGCTGGCGGCCGCCCGGAAGCGCCGCCTGATCAACCGCGGATTCCTCAACGCCCCCTTCTCCCCCACATACGGGATAGCCGCCGTCCTGTTCGCGATCTTTTTGCCCGAATTGCGCAGCGCGCCCTTCTTCCTGTTCCTGGGAGGCATGATACTGGCCACCGCCATGGAGCTGATCACAGGCGCTCTGCTGGAGCGCATCTTCGGGCAGAAATGGTGGGACTATTCCCAGGAACCGTGGAATTTCAACGGCTATATCTGTCTGAAATATTCCATCATCTGGGGCCTGCTGTCCCTCTTCTGCATGTATATAGGCGATCCTCTGCTGACCGCCTTCACAGACTGGCTCCCCCAGGGGGTGGGCCACGCGGTCTTGCTGGTGGTCCTGGTACTGCTCATCGTCGACCTCATCGGCTCCTCCGCGGCCCTGATACAGCTCCGCGGGAGCATCAAGGAGCCCAATGAGGTCTCCCGGCGGTGGAAACGCGTCTCCAGCGCCCTGGACAACGCAGTCACCCGGTATATCCAGCGGCGCATGGCGCGGGCCTATCCCGGCCTGGAGCGGGAACATCTGAGGCTGGAGCGGCAGAAGAAAAAAGAGGCGTCTGTCCAGGAGCACGCCCAGGCATCCGGCCGGAGATCCGCCGAGGGCTGCGGGCTGTACAAGCTGGCCTGGATCTTCTTTTTCACCGCCCTGCTGGGCGACCTGATCGAGACCATCTTCTGCAGGATCACGGTGGGGGTCTGGATGAGCCGGAGCAGCCTGGTCTACGGGCCCTTCTCGATCGTATGGGGAGGCGGAGCCGTGATCCTCACCGTGCTGCTCTACCCCTATCGGGACCGGCGGGACAGCTTCCTCTTCGCCTTCGGCACGGTCCTGGGCGGCGCGTATGAGTACGCCTGCTCCGTGCTCTCCGAGCTCATGTTCGGAGCCATCTTTTGGGACTACAGCCACATCCCCTTCAACCTGGGCGGGCGGATCAACCTGCTCTACTGTTTCTTCTGGGGCATCGTCACGGTGGTGTGGATCAAGGGGATCTATCCGTTCCTGTCTGCGCAGATAGACCGCTGCCCCGTGAAGATAGGGAAGATCCTGACATGGATCATGGCGGCTTTCATGGCCTGCAACATGGCGATCTCCGCCCTGGCGTTCGGCCGGTATGTGGAGCGCTCCAGGACGGACCTCCCGGCCCAGACGGCGGTCTCGGCGTTCCTGGACCGCCGGTTCCCTGACGAGAGGATCGAGCGGATATATCCGGACGCAAAACTGCTCACCTGAGGTCTCTGCGGCCTGCCCGGCCCCCGGGACGCAGGCATACGCGGGACTGACAGTCCGCCGCTCCGTTGACACAGAGGGGGAATTTTGATATATTTGTATCCAAAATAACAGAGCGCACGGCCTCCCACCTGGGGAGGCCGTGCGCCAGAGTGTTGAAAAAGAAGGACTACGCTGGAGAAACAACGGGGGGATAGTGTGAAAGGGGGTCTGGACTGCCGGGGGCAGTCCAGATGCCTTCGGGCGGAGCCACCTAAGACCAGGTGAGCCCCCACTTTCGCGTGCAGTCGAGAACATTTTGACGAAAGTCAAAATGTCAGGCAGCGAGCCAAAAGATCCTTTGGATCTTTTGGCTCGCTGCGCACGGCCTCCCACCTGGGGAGGCCGTGCGCGGGTCTGTTCGCGTCCCAGTATCTATGGGAGGGAGGACCAGGATGGATACAGAGCAGATACGGGATTTTCTAACTGTGGCGAGATATAAGAACTTCTCCAAGGCGGCTGAGGCCCTCTATATCGGGCAGCCCGCCCTCAGCCGGCGGATCTCGGGCCTGGAGAGGCAGCTGGGGGTCCAGCTGTTCCTCCGCAGCAACAAGGCGGTAGAGCTGACCCGGGCGGGGGAGATCCTCCAGCGGGAAGGCCAGCATATCATCGAGCAGCTGGAGCAGTTGGAGGTCAAGATGCAGGCCGCCGGCCAGGGCGCACAGGGCAGCATCCGGGTGACCACCATGGGACGCCTCTCCGACCGCGTCTCGCAGACCATCCGGCGGACCATCGCCGCCCTGCCCGACTGCGATGTGGAGATGGAGGTACTGGTCCCCGGGGAGCAGGGCGACGGGCTGGAACCGCTGGATACCGACGTGGCCTTCCTGGTGGGCAGCTATCCGTCGGACGACACCGGTCAGAAGCACGTCGTCCCGCTGGAGGACGCGCCCTTTTCCTTCCTGCTCCCTGCCGGACATCCCCTGGCCGGGCGGAAGGAGATCTGCCCTGAGGACCTGCGGGGGGAGAGACTGCTCCTGCTGAAAGTGAGCCGGGTCCCCGTCCAGATCCAGGGCCTGCTCCAGGCGGTGTCCAGGACCGGCCCCTGCCAGCCGGTCTTCAGAAAGAACCTGGCCTCCATCGTCCTCGACGTGGAGATGGGGAAGGGGATCGGCTTCCTTCCGGCCTTTGAGGCGGAGGGGCGCTGCCAGTCCTCCAGCGGCCTGGTATACCGGCCGGCGGCCGGCCTGCCGGTGGGGGCGGGCGTGTTCCTCACCTGGGGGGAAGAGAGGCAGGACCCGGCCACGGACCGTTTCATCCGCACCTTCCTGAAGCTTTGGGGGACGGCGGAGACGGGCTGAGAAGAGCAAAAAGAGCGGCGCCCGAAGTCTGTACGCAGACTTCGGGCGCCGCCTGTCTATCCGGACCGGCCCCGTCCCTGAGAGAGCCGGCCGTCAGATGGACCTCGTACCGTCAGATGCCCGCAGTATAGGATCCATAGTTGCGGATCATCTGGGCCACCTCGGCGCGGGTCGCGGCCCCGCCGGGGCTCAGCTGGCCGGCCTCGTTGCCGGACAGGATGCCGTTGCTCACGGCCCAGCCCATGGCCTCAACGGCCCAGGAGGACACGCTGGAGGCGTCGGGGTAGGCGCTCAGGTCCGCCCCGGCGGCGGTGCCGCCGGCGTACCGGTACAGCATCACGGCCAGCTGCTCACGGGTGATGTTCCCGTTGGGGTCGAACAGGCCGTTGCCGGTGCCGGTGACGATGCCCTGCTCCGCGGCCCAGGTCACCGCGTCGGTGTACCACTGGCCGGCGGCCACGTCGGTGAAGGCGTTGGCGCCGGTGGGGGCGGGCTGGCCCTCCATCCGCCACAGCACGGTGGCCAGCATGGCGCGGCTCATGGGCACGCTGGGGCCGAAGGTGGTCTCGGAGGTGCCGTTGAAGTAGCCCTGGCCGGTCACATACTCGATGGCCTCAG
>DWZK01000134.1 GCA_019117605.1 Candidatus Intestinimonas stercoravium
AGCGGGGGGATAGTGTGAAAGGGGGGCGGTGAGCCCCCACTTTCGCGTACAGTCAGGAACATTTTGACGTAAGTCAAAATGTCAGACAGCGTGTCAAAAAAGTCCATTTGGACTTTTTTGACACGCTGAGGCCGCCCCAGAGGGGCGGCCGATCGTGAGGTCCTTCCGGCTGGGGACGGCGCGGCTCCGCCGGGGCGTGCCTCATGCCCGGCCGATCAGGCCCCGGAAGATATCCACCGCCGTCCCGATGATGGCATCGGGGAAATCCATCCCCACCGTGTGCAGATCCGGGCAGGACTCCCCGGAACCGATCTCGAAGAATGCGCCGGGTATGGCCTTGGTGTAGTGGCCAAAGTCCTCAGAGCCCCGGTATGGCCCCGGCATCTCCCGCACCGGGATCCCCAGCTCCCGGCAGACCGCCCGGACCTTCTCGTTGCTCTGGGGATGAGAGACCGTATTGGGGAACACGTCACAGTAGCCGATCTCCAGCCCCAGGCCGTAGGCCTCCGCCCGCTCCCGGGCCAGGGCCTCCAGCTCATCCTGGAGCCGCTGGAGCTCCTCCTCGTGCTCGCCCCGGATGGTGAGCAGCAGCTTCCCCCGGCTGGCCTGGGTGCCGAAGGCCCGCTCCCCCACGTCGACCTGGATGATGGTGGCCAGCACCAGGCCCCGGTACCGGCCGGGGTCCTGGAGCTGGGGCAGGCGCTGGATGATGTCCGAGATGGCATAGGCCGGGTTCCGGCCCAGCTCCGGCATGCTGGCGTGCGAGGGCACGCCCTGGAAGTCCAGGATCGCCCCCTCAGAGCCGCAGTAGACCGTTCCATCCAGCACCTGGACCATCCCCAGCGGGATCCCTGGCCGGTTGTGGAAGCCGAAGATCTCGTCCACCCGCTCATCCCGGAAGAGCGCGGTGCAGACCTTTGCCCCGTCCCCCGTCTCCTCCGCGTGCTGGAAGAGGAAGAAGACGTTCTTGTCCGCCCCCTCCCGGTCGATCTCCAGGGCCAGGGCCGCCAGAGCGGCGCTGTGGCCGTCGTGGCCGCACTTGTGCCCCACTCCGGGGACCGTGGAGACATAGGGGGCATCCAGCTCGTCCGCCACAGGCACAGCGTCGAAGTCCGCCCGGAAGGCCACGCCGGGCCGGTCAGCCCCGGCCCGGTAGGCCGCGTAGAACCAGCTCCCCTTGTCTACGATATCCAGACGGCTGGTGTTTTGCCGCAGGAAGTCCATCAGATGCGCCTTGGTCCAGCTCTCATGGTTGGACAGCTCCGGGTGGGCGTGGAGCGCATGGCGGAGCTCCACCGCCTTCTGCAGGTCCCTCTGGTCCATCCCAGTCCCCTCCCTCATCAAAAATATCTGCAGGGCGCGTCCTCTCGCGCCGCTGCGGTCCGGATGTCCGGATATGACAAATGCCGTAGGCGGTGAGCCTACGGCATTCGTCTGGTCCTAAGACCTGGCGGAGAGAGAGGGATTCGAACCCTCGAGACGCTATTAACGCCTACACGATTTCCAATCGTGCGCCTTCGACCAGCTCAGCCATCTCTCCACGAGCCGGACAACGTGGTATATTATAGTCCTTCGTCCCCTTCCCGTCAAGAGGAAAATCAAAAAAACCGCAAAAATTTCAATCGATTGAAAAACCATCCTGAGTGTGGTATCCTGTAGGAGTCTGGATCGCATATTTTCCGTACATTCTTCAACAACTAAAGGAGTCGTGATCGATATGGAGCTTACGCGCGAGCGGGCGGTGGCCCTGCTGAAGGAATATAACCAGGAGCCCTTCCACATCCGCCACGCCTACACTGTAGAGGCGGTGATGGGGTGGTTCGCCAAGGAGCTGGGCTACGGCGACCGGGCCGGCTTCTGGTCCACCGTGGGCCTGCTCCACGACCTGGACTTCGAGCGCTGGCCTGAAGAGCACTGCATCAAGTCTCAGGAGCTCATGCGCCAAGCGGGCCTGGACGAGGAGCTGATCCACGCCACCGCCAGCCACGGCTGGGGCCTGGCCTGCGACATCGCGCCGGAGCACGAGATGGAGAAGGTCCTCTTCGCCGTGGATGAGCTCACCGGCCTCATCGGCGCGGCCGCCCTCATGCGCCCCTCCAAGAGCTGCGCCGACATGGAGCTCAAGTCCCTGAGAAAGAAGTTCAAGGACAAGCGCTTCGCCGCCGGGTGTTCCCGGGAGGTCATCCAGCAGGGGGCCGAGCTTTTGGGCTGGGACCTGGACAAGCTGCTGGACATGACCCTCCGGGCCATGCAGGCCACCGAGGCGGACGTGGAAGCCCGGATGCAGTGACCCCCGATGATACTTGGATCATGATAAGGAGCCGTCTATGAAAGAACGACCTGCCCGCAGCCCCAAAGGGAAGCTCTCCCAGATCCTCGCCAGCCTCCTGGTCACGGTGGTGGTGGGCTTCATCTACTTCTATGTCTCTCTGCCCGCCCTGAACTTCCAGGATCCGGACTTCTACACCTTCCTCTTCCTGCTGTGCGTGGTATATGTGGTGGCCTCGGTGCTGATCTCCGGCTTCCGCGCCGCCTCCGGCGCCAGCGGCGTCAAGGAATATCTCCACTTCATCAAGTCCCAGTGTCTCCCGGTGGGCATCCTCATGGTCCTGCTCGTCCTGGTGGGCGTGGTGGGCTCGGTGATATCCATGCCCATCTTCCGCGCCTCTGCCTATCGGGACCTGCTGGACGTACAGGACGGCGATTTCGCCACCGACATCGCCCAGATCTCCTTCAATGAGATCCCCACCCTGGACCGGGATTCCGCCAACTACCTGGGCGACCGGCAGATGGGCACCCTCAGCGACATGGTCAGCCAGTTCGAGTACTCCGGCGACTCCACCCAGATCAACTACCACGGCCGTCCCGTCCGGGTGGCTCCCATCGCCTACGCCGACCTCATCAAGTGGTTCACCAACCGCTCCCAGGGCCTGCCCGCCTATGTGGTCGTGGACATGGTCACCCAGGAGGCCACCGTGGTCCGGCTCCAGGAGGGGATGAAATACTCCTTCTCCGAACCTCTGAACCGCAACATCATGCGGCATCTCCGTTTCCAGTACCCCACCTTCATGTTCTCTACCCCTGAGTTCGAGATCGACGAGAACGGAGACCCCTGGTGGATCGCCCCCCGGGTGGTCAAGACCATCGGCCTCTTCGGCGGCACCGATATCCGCGGCGCGGTGCTGGTGAACGCCGTCACCGGAGAGAGCCAGTACCTGGAGGAGGTGCCCTCCTGGGTGGACACCCTGCACGCCCCCGACCTCATCATGGAGCAGTACAACTACCACGGGGCCCTGGTCAACGGCTTCATCAACTCCATCTTCGGCCAGCGGGGCGTGACCAAGGTCACCGAGGGGTACAACTACATCGCCATGAACGACGATGTGTATATGTACACCGGCATCACCTCCGCCAACTCCGACCAGTCCAACCTGGGCTTCCTCCTGTGCAACCTGCGCACCAAGGAGACCAAGTTCTACTCCGCCCCCGGCGCCACTGAGTACGCCGCCATGCAGTCCGCCATGGGCGTGGTGCAGGACCTGGGATACACCGCCACTTTCCCCCTGCTGCTCAACATCTCCGGCGAGCCCACTTACTTCATCCCTCTGAAGGACGCCACCGATCTGGTGAAGAGCTATGCCATGGTGAACGTGGCCCAGTACCAGCTGGTGTCCACCGGCTCCACGGTGGCCGAGTGTGAGCAGGCCTATATGCAGCTCCTCTCCGACCGGGGCCTGGTGTCCTCCGAGGCGGTGGACGAGAGCGGGGCCTCCGGCGTGGTGGCCGAGATCCGCTCCGCCGTGATCGAGGGGAACACCTACTACTTTATCCGGCTGGAGGGCGAGGAGATCTTCTACTCCATCTCCGCCTCTGCCGCTCCCGACGCCGTGCTGCTGGACGTAGGCGACCGGGTCTCCCTCTCCCATGGCGGGGGGGACAGCGGGAGCAGCTCCATCCTCAGCGCCTACACGCTCACCATCCTGGAGCGGGCCTCTTCCGCCGCTCCCCTGCCGGAGCCCGCCGCCCCGGCCGAGACGGAGCCTGCCGCGCCCACCGCCTGAGCTCCCCTCCTATAGAGATGCGACGCGCCCCCGTACAGTCTCCCTGTACGGGGGCGCGTTTCATCGCCGCCGCTGCCGCTCGCTCCACCGGCGCAGCTCATCCAGCGCCTGGTGGGAGAGGAGCAGCAGCGCCAGGAGGTTGGGGGCCGCCATCGCCCCGTTGCAGATGTCCGCCACCTGCCATACGCTGCCCACGTCCCCCACGCTCCCCGCCACCACGCAGGCCAGGAACACGGCCCGATAGACGGGGGTCCAGCGCCCGCTCCCGGTGAGATAGCCCAGCCCCCGCTCTCCATAGTAGCTCCACCCCAGGAGAGAGGAGAAGGCGAAGAGCAGCAGGCTGGCCGCCACGAAGGGCCCGCCCCAGGGCCCGAAGGTGGCGGAGAAGGCCGCTGTGGACAGGGAGGAGCCCAGCATCTCACGGCTCACCGTCCCCGTCTCCAGGGCCCGGAGGGCCTCCTCCTCCACATAGGCGCCTGATGTGAGGATCACCAGGGCAGTGACCGTACAGATCGTCAGGGTGGCGATGAACACCTCGAAGATGCCCCACATGCCCTCTTCCGCAGGCTCCTCCGTCCGGGCCGCCCCGTGGGCCATGGCGGAGGAGCCCAGCCCGGCCTCGTTGGTGAATACGCCCCGGGCCACCCCGTAGCGCATGGCCGCCGCCATACCGTAGCCCCCTGCGCCGCCCAGCGCGGCCTTGGGCGTGAAAGCCCCCTCGGCGATGGCCCCCAGGGCCGGGAGGATACGGTCGCTGTGGGCGGCCAGAGCCACCCCGCCGCCCGCCAGGAAGAGGAGGCCCATGGCGGGCACCAGCTTCTCACAGATGCGGCCGATACGGCCCACGCCCCCCACGATCACCGCCCCGGTGAGCAGCGCCGTGACGCAGCCCACCGCCAGCCGGTCCCAGCCGAAGGCGGCCTCCAGCGCGGCGGCGATGGAGTTGGACTGTACCAGGTCCCCTCCCCCCAGGGAGGCCAGGACGCAGAAGAAGGAGAACAGCAGCGCCGTCCCCCGGCTGTGGAGGCCGTGCTCCATGTACTCCATGGGCCCGCCCTGCCACCCGCCGTCCGGGGCCCGGCGGCGGTATCGCACGGAGAGGAGCTTCTCCACGCACCCGGTCATCATCCCCAGGAAGGCGGACGCCCACATCCAGAATACCGCGCCCGGCCCGCCGAAGAAGATCGCGGTGGCCACACCGGCGATGCTCCCTGTGCCGATGGTGGACGCCAGGGCGGTGGAGAGGGCCTGGATCTGGCTCAGCCCTCTCCCCTGCTCCCGCCGCCTCCGGCGAAAGAGGGAGCCCACTGTGGTCCGCAGCCACAGCCCCGCCCCGAAGAGCTGGAAGAACCCCGTCCGCAGCGAGAGATACAGCCCCAGTCCCAGAAAGCCCGCCAGCAGCCACGGGTCCCAGATCAGATCCCCGATCCACGCCAGCCAGTCCATGCCCTCACCCCCATGTTTCCAGGGGTATGCCCGTCCCCGGCAAATCAGAACCCGCCCCGTCCGGCGGCAGAGAGAAACGGAAGCGGGCCGCAGATCCGCGGCCCGCCCCTGGTCTTGATATCCTTATCTTGCGTCACTCCCGCTCCGCCCAGTCCAGGGTCCGGCCCACCGCCTTCTCCCAGCCCCGGAGCAGCCCGGCCCGGCGCTCAGCCCCGATCTGGGGGACGAACGTGCGGGAGACGGCCCAGTTGGCCACGATGTCCTCCTGGCCGGACCAATAGCCCACCGCCAGGCCCGCCAGATAGGCGGCGCCCAGAGCCGTGGTCTCGATACACACGGGCCGGTGGACGGGCGCGCCGGTGATATCCGCCTGGAACTGCATCAGGAGGTCGTTGGCAGCGGCCCCGCCATCCACCTTCAGGGCGGAGAGGCGGAGCCCCGCGTCCTCCTGCATGGCCTGGAGCACGTCCTGGGTCTGGTAGGCCAGAGACTCCAGCGTCGCCCGGATGATGTGGTACTTATTGGCCCCCCGGGTCAGTCCCAGGATGGCTCCCCGGGCATAGGCGTCCCAGCGGGGCGCCCCCAGGCCGGTGAACGCAGGCACTACATAGACCCCGTTGGTGTCCGGCACCATGGCGGCCATGCGCTCTGAGTCCGCCGCGGACTCGATGAGCTTCATCTCATCCCGCAGCCACTGGATCGCCGCCCCGGCCACGAAGATCGAGCCCTCCAGGGCGTACTCCACCCTGCCATCTATGCCCCAGGCGATGGTGGTGAGCAGGCCGCTGTGGCTCATCACCGGGACCTCCCCGGTGTTCATCAGCAGGAAGCCGCCGGTCCCGTAGGTGTTCTTGGCCATCCCCGGCTGGAAGCAGGCCTGCCCGAAGAGGGCCGCCTGCTGATCCCCCGCCGCGCCGGCGATGGGGATGGGCGCACCGAAGATGGAGGGGTCGCTCTCTCCGTAGATACAGCTGGAGGGCTTCACCTCCGGCAGCATGGCGCACGGGATGCCCATACGCTCCAGGAGCTCGCCGTCCCACTCCAGCCGAAAGATGTCGTAGAGCATGGTGCGGGAGGCGTTGGTATAGTCGGTCACATGGACCCGCCCCCTGGTCAGGTTCCAGATGAGCCAGGTGTCGATGGTCCCGAAGAGCAGGTCCCCCCGCTCCGCCCGCTCCCGGGCGCCGGGCACGTTGTCCAGGATCCACCGGATCTTGGTGCCGGAGAAATAGGCGTCCACCACCACGCCGCACTTCCTCCGGATCTTCTCCGACCAGCCCTCCTCCACCAGCTGTTCGCAGAAGCCGGCGGTGCGGCGGCACTGCCAGACGATGGCCCGGTACACCGGCTGGCCGGTGTTCCTGTCCCACACCACGGTGGTCTCCCGCTGGTTGGTGATGCCGATGGCGGCGATGTCGCCGGCGGCAGCGCCGATCTTCAGCATGGCCTCCTGGGCCACCCCCATCTGACTGGCCCAGATCTCCATGGCGTCGTGCTCCACCCAGCCATCCCGGGGAAAGAACTGGGTGAACTCCTTCTGCGCCATGGAGCAGATCCTCCCGCTCTTGTCGAAGAGGATACAGCGGGAACTGGTGGTGCCCTGGTCCAATGCCATGATATATCTGCCCATATTACGGCCTCCCCGCCCGGATAGTTGGGTCTATTATATCGTCCCCATGCCCAAAATGCAACCGGGCCGCCGGCAGAGCAGGCGGCCCGTCCGGCCTTTCCATATCGCCGTGCCGCCCCGGGCGTGTAAAAGACGGGTCCCCCCCGATGCAGTCTCCTGCATCAGGGGGGACCTCATATCTCATCCGTCCTGCCGGCTCGTCAGCCCAGGACTTCCTCCAGCTCCAGGGTGACGGAGCCATCCTCCAGCACGAAGCAGGGGATGCCCAGGGAGCCCTTCTCCCGCACCGCCGCATAGACAGGCTCGCTCTCCCGCACCGCCAGATATGCCTTCAGGTCGGGGAGGCTGGCGGACAGGTCGCGGAAGTCGATCTCCACCTTGCGGGCGGAGAGCTGACCAAGGGCATACAGCGTATCAGGGCACAGGTGGCTGCCGATGACAGTGACTTTCATGCTCTTGCTCCTCACTTGACGGCGATGGCTTCGATCTCGCACAGGGCGCCCTTGGGCAGGTCCTTCACGGCCACACAGCTCCGGGCGGGCTTGGAGGTGAAATACTTGGCGTACACCTCATTGAAAGCGGCGAAATCGCCGATGTCCGCCAGGAAGCAGGTGGTCTTGATGACCTTGTCGAAGCCGGTGCCGGCGGCGTCCAGGATGGCGCCCACGTTCTTGCAGCTCCACTCGGCCTGGGCGGCGATGCCCTCGGGCATGGCGCCGGTAGCGGGGTCCACGGGGAGCTGGCCGGAGGTGATGACGAGGCCGCAGGCCTCGTATGCCTGGGAATAGGGGCCGATGGCGGCGGGGGCGTTGTTGGTGTTGATGACGTTCATGGATAGTTCCTCCTTGTCGTGATATCGAAGATTATATCAGAAATAGGTCGTTTGGGAAAGTCAGTCCTTCTGCTGTTTGGCCGCCGCGGCTTTGACCAGCCAGTCTTTGCCCTCCACCAGGCGGGTGACCATCATAGAGGCGATGGTGTCGCCGGAGGAGTTCAGGCAGGTGGCGGCGGGGTCGAACAGGAAGCCCAGGGTGGCGATGATGGGGAAGGCCTCGGCGGGGAAGTTGAACATGCTGACGATGAGCATCTCTCCCACCAGGCCGCCGCCGGGCGCGCCGGAGAGCACGAAGGCGGACAAGATGGCCACCACGATAGCCATAGCGTAGGTGCCGGCCCCACTGAAGTCCATGCCGAAGACGCCGAACAGGAAGGCGATCTTCACGATGGAGCTGAGGACAGAGCCGTCCATGTGCATGGTGCAGCCCATGGGCAGCACCAGGTCGCTGACGTCCTTGGGCACGCCGATGTTGTCACAGGACTCCTTGTTCACGGGGATGGTGGCGGCGGAGGACTGGGTGGCGAAGGCCGTGATGGCAGGCCGGAAGATGTTCTTGACCATGGCCTTCACGCCCTGCTTGCCGCCGGCTATGAAGGCGTACAGGGGGAAGAAGATGACGGCGTAGAGCAGGCACAGGGGGTAATAGACCAGCATGGAGCGGCCGTAGTCGCCGATGATCTGGGGCCCGTAGGTGGCCACCAGGTTGGCGAAGTAAGCGCCCAGGCCGATGGGGGCGATGGTCATGATCACGCCCACGAACTTCATGATGATGTCGTTGAGGTTGTTGAGCAGCTTGCCCATGGGGGTCTCGTCGCCGCCGCAGGCGGACACGCAGAAGCCGAAGATGATGGCGAAGATGATGAGGGGCAGCATATTGGACTTGTCCCACAGGTCGGAGAAGTCGGACACGGTCAGGGAGCTGACCAGCAGTTCTCCGGCGCTCTGGGCCTCGCCCACCTCAGCGGTGGTCATCTGGATAGAGGTGCCTGCGGAGGGGCTGAAGACATTGACCCAGATCAGCACACAGGCGGAGGCGATGAGGCCGGTGAAGATGAAGGTGCCGATGGTGCCGCCCAGGATCTTGCCCAGGCGCTTCATGTTGGCCATGCTGCCCACCGCGGAGGCGATGGACACGAACACCAGGGGGACGACGATGGTGAAGAGCAGGTTCAGGAAGATGTCGCCGATGGGCTTGATGGTGGTGCCCACGGTGGGGGCGAACGCGCCGATGAGGGCGCCGATGATGATGCCGCCCAGGATCAGGATGAGGCTCCCGTACTGTTTCCAAAAAGACTTCTTCTCTATGGTGGCCATAAAAAGTTCCTCCTATCTCTTTTTACAGGGTCACAGGGACTTGACCGCCGCCTCCAGCTGCTTCATGGCCTGCTCCAGCACGCTGCGGGGGCAGGCGGCGTTGAGGCGCATATAGCCGTTCAGGCTGCGGCCGAAGGACCAGCCCTCATTGAGGCCCAGCTTGGCCTTCTCTATCATGAAGCGGCGCAGGGACTCGTTGTCCAGCCCCAGCTCCCGGCAGTCCAGCCACATGAGGTAGGTGGCGTCGGGGGCATAGGTCTTGATCTGGGGGATATGGGCCTTGCAGTAGTCCACCACATAGTCGAAGTTGGCGGAGAGATAGGGCAGCAGCTGATCCAGCCACTCCTCGCCCTCGTTGAAGGCGGCTTCCATGGCGGTGAGGGAGAAGGCGTTGTTGCGGTGGATGTCCATGCGCTGCCAGTAGTGGTCGAACACCTGCTTCATATGGGCGTTGGGGAACACCACCGTGGATGCCTGGAGGCCCGCCAGATTGAAGGTCTTGGTGCCGGAGATGCCGGTGACCACATACCGTGCGGCCTCGGGCGAGACAGTGGCGGCGGGGGTGTGCCGCTTGCCGTGGAAGATCAGGTCGGAGTGGATCTCGTCGGACAGGAGGACCACATGGTGCTCCATGCACAGCTCCACCATGCGGCGCAGCTCCTCAGGGGTCCAGACGATGCCCAGGGGATTGTGGGGGTTGCAGAGCAGGAAAAGGTCGCTCTCCTCCAGCTTGGCTTCGAAGTCGGCCCAGTCCATCTCCCACTTGCCGTCCTTTTCCACGAAGCGGTTCTCCACCACTTTGCGGTCCCACGCCTCGGTCATGTCGTAGAACTCGGAGTACACCGGAGCCTGGATGAGCACCCCGCCCCCCTCGGGGGTGAACAGCTTCACCATCGCGCTGATGGTCTGCACCACGCCCAGGCTGTAGCTCATGAGGCTCTGGTCGATCTCCCAGCCGTTGCGGCGCTTCTGCCAGCCGCGGATGGCCTCGAAATAGCGGTCCGGGCGGCTGGTATAGCCCCAGATGCCCTCCTGGGCCCGCCGGGTCAGGGCGTCGATGATGGGCTGGGCGGTCTTGAAGTCCATGTCCGCGATCCACAGAGGGATGACGTCATCGGTGCCGAACTTCTTCTTCCGCTCGTCATACTTGGCGGAGCAGTTTTGGCTGCGGTCGATGACCGAGTCAAAATCATACTTCATGCTTGCTTACCTGCCTTTCGCTCTCTGCATTGCCGCCTGTGTTCCAGGCTGTCGCTCTGCCATAGAATACGAGCAACCCGCACGCCAGATCTTTGATATGCCTAAATTTTTGTGTGTATCGCACAAGTTATTTTCCCACATTTTATGCATAAAGGCAAATAAAATGCCGGACAGCGTCCAGCTGTCCGGCAAGAGCCTCTCATCCCAGTCATAATGATCGGTCAAAATATTTAATTTGGTCAAACTGGTCGATCCAGTTTATGGGCATGGCGGCGTCTCTGCCAGGCGGCGGCAGAGCGTCCGGCCCGCGGGAGTCAGACGGGTACCGCCCCGTCCCCGGCTCACCCGTGCCAGCCCCGCCCGGTCCAGGCCGGTCAGGATCCGCCGCACCTCCTGCTGAGAACAGGGGAGCCCCGCCTCCCGGGCCGCCGCAAGGATGGCCTCCCGGCCTAGGCTGTGTCCATCCTGGTCCGCCCGGTAGAGCTGCTCCAGTACGAATCGGACGTCCTCCTGGGGGCAGTCCTTCAGAGGGGGGAAGTCCCCCTGTCCCAGATCGGACTTGACTGGAGCGCCGGAAGAGAGATAATGGAAGGTGGGGGGCAGGTCCTCCGGTCCCACCAGCGGGCTGCCGGTGTAGCTGAAGTACTCCACCACGTTGCGCAGTTCCCGGATGTTCCCCCGCCACTGGTGGGTGAGGAGCAGCTGCCTCAACTCGGGGGAGAGCTCGAAGGTGGCACCGATGCCCCGCCGGAAATAGTCGATGAGCAGGAGCAGGTCCCCTTCCCGCTCCCGGAGGGGCGGGATAAGGACGGGGAGGGTGTTGAGCCGGTAGTACAGATCCTGCCGGAAGGTGCCCTCCTCTACCCGGCGCTCCAGGTCCTCGTTGGTGGCGGCCACGATGCGCACGTCCACCGAGATGATGCGGTTCCCCCCCACCCGCATGATCTCCCGCTCCTGGAGGACCCGCAGCAGCTTGCACTGGAGGGCGGTGCTCATCCCCTCCACCTCATCCAGGAAAAGGGTGCCCCGGTGGGCGAACTCGAAGAGGCCGGGCTTCCCGCCTCTGCGGGCCCCGGTGAACGCCCCCTCTTCATACCCGAAGAGCTCGCTCTCCAGCAGGTTCTCCGGCATGGCGGCACAGTTGATGGCCACGAAGGGCCCCGCAGACCGGGGAGATGCGTTGTGCACCGCGTGGGCGAAGAGCTCCTTGCCTGTGCCCGTCTCCCCGATGAGGAGCACCGGCAGGGCGGTGAGGGACATCTTCTTCAATATGGTGATGCAGCGCCGGATGGCGAGGGAGCTCCCCACCACATCATCGAAGGTGTATTTGGCCCGATATCCCTTGTGGAGGAGCTGGCTGCGCAGCTCGGTCTGTTTATCCTCGGCATCGTTGAACCGCTGGACCGTGGCGAAGGCGCCGATACACACCCCGCCCCGTAGCACCGGGGCCACCGCCACATTGATATCGATCCCCCGGGCGCTCACCACCCGGGCCGGCTGGGGGGCCTGCTCGGCCAGACACTTGGCGAAGGGGAGGAAGGGATAGACCGCCGCTGCGGGGCGCTGAAGGGCCTCCTGGCTGGAGATGCCGGTGATCTCCTCCATCTTATGGTTGCAGGCGAACACCTCTCCCCGCTCGTTGACCCCCACGATGCCCTCATCCAGGATCTCCATGAGCATCTCGAATTGGCTCTCCAGGCGGAGCCTCCGGGCGAACACCTGGTCGAAGCTATAGGTGTTGGTGGCCACCTCCCGCTGGTACTTCTCAAAGGCCTCCGATTCCAGCAGGTCCTCATAGCCCAGACGAAGGGCCGCCTCGATCATGGTAGAGCTGTCGCACACCCGCTGTCCGATGTCCACGATCTCCTTGGCTCCCGCGGGGACATAGCGGCTCTCCTGGGGGGTGATGACGAAGTCGTACTGGCTCATGTCCGGCTCGGGCGCGCCGGGGTGATAGAGGTCGAACACCAGCTGGTTCACCCCCAGCTGGTTCAGCCGGGTCACTGCCTCCCGGCACATCTTGTCGCTCAGGTTGACGAAGAGGGCCCGCTTCCCCGCAGGCAGGCTCTGGAGCCGCCGCACCACGTCCCACCGGAGGGTGACGTGGATCTCCATCATCTCCCCGTCGATGGGCACATACTGGTGCAGGTCTCCCAGAGAGTCGAAGGCGTCGGTGGTGACCATGTACAGGTCGTACCGCCGGGGCAGGTGCTCGATCGAGCCGTCCCGCACGCTGTAGGAGCACACTGTGATCCGCTCCCCGAAGAGGTCCTGGACCTGTTGCGCATAGAACTGCCCCGCATATGCGTCCAGAGAGATGACCGCCACATCTTTTTTCAAAGGGACTCCTCCTTTTGGCCATTTACTTCGACCAGTTTGACCTATTCAATATTTATTTTGCAGCGTATACCGGCCCTTGTCAAGGCCGGGACCGCCATTTTTCGGGGGCTCCCGGCCCTGGGCCCCCGGAAAAGAAAGTTGGCATATCACTTGCTTCGTTCAAAGGCAGAAGATATGGCCGCCCAGAGCGGCGGCCGGATAAGGAGTGGATCGATGATGCAACTGACCAAAGAAGAAATGCTGACCCTGCTGCGCCAGGAGGTGGTCCCCGCCCTGGGGTGCACCGAGCCTGTCTGCGTGGCGCTGTGCGCTGCCGACGCCTATCACGCCATCGGCGGGCAGGTGGTGTCCATCAAGATCGACGTCAACCCCGGCATCTATAAGAACGGCATGTCCGTGGGCATCCCCGGCTTCGACCGGGTGGGCCTGAAATACGCCGCCGCCCTGGGGGCCTGCCTGGGCAACCCGGAGAAGGGGCTGGAGCTGCTGGCCGAGATCAACAGCATCGTCAGCAAGGAGGCCATCCGCCTGGTGGAGGAGAAGCAGGTGACGGTGACCATCGCCGAGGAGGAGAAGCAGCTCTACGCCCATGCCGAGATCATCACCACCCGCGGCATCGGCATCAGCACCATCCGCAACACCCACGCCAACATCGTCTACACCAGCGCCAACAACCAGGTCCTCTTCGAGAAGGAGTTCACCGTGGGCGGGGAAGACGCCCTCCACGAGAAGCTCAAGTCCATGACCGTGGCCGAGATCCGCGAGCTGGTGGATACCGCCACCGAGGATGAACTGGCCTTCATGCTGGAAGGGGCGGAGATGAACGAGGCCCTCTCCGACTACGGCCTGGAGCACCGCCTGGGCATCGGCATCGCCGAGACCCTGAAGGCCCAGCTGGACACCGACACCATGGGCTCCAGCCTGATGACCAACACCATGGTTCGGGTGGCCTCCAGCGCCGAGGGCCGTATGTCCGGCTGTCCCTATGCGGTGATGAGCAGCGCCGGCAGCGGCAACCACGGCATCACCGCCATCATCCCCGTGGTGGAGATGGCCAAGCACCTGGGCTCCAGCAAGGAGGCCACCGAGAAGGCGCTGGCTTTCTCTCATATGCTCAACGTGTACATCAAGCTCTTCACCGGCAAGCTCAGCGCCACCTGTGGCTGCGGCGTGTCCGCCGCCGCTGCC
>DWZK01000135.1 GCA_019117605.1 Candidatus Intestinimonas stercoravium
GGGAGGGATCCTCTCGGATGCGGCGGAGACCGTCTTGGCCGGGGCGGGGATCCTGCGGGGTACTGTAGGAGTGGTGGGCATGCTGGTGGTTCTGGCCATCTGCCTGGTCCCCTTTTTACAGCTGGCCATCCACTATCTGACTTACAAGGGGGCGGCGGCATTGACTGGGACAGTAGCCAACAGCTCCATCAGCAAGCTGATGGACCGCATTGGGGGAGCCTTTGGACTCATTTTGGGGATGACCGGCAGCTGCGCACTCATCCTCCTGTTCAGCCTGGTGTCCGCTGTCTCGGCGGTGACGGCGGGATGATGGAGTGGCTGAGCGACTGGCTGATTGGGGTGACCGCCGCAGCCATCCTGTGCGCCCTGGCCGACCGCCTGATGCCGGAGGGTTCGGTCCGGCGGGTGAGCAAGCTGGTCATGGGGCTGGTCATGCTGGCTGCGCTCCTCCGCCCGCTGGTCCAGGTGGAGGCATCCTCTCCGCTGGACGTCTGGGAGGACTATCAGGCCCGGACCGCCGCCCAGACCCAGGAGCTGGAGGCGGAGCGGGATCAGGCCATGAAACGCATCATAGAGCAGGAGTTCTCCGCATATATTGTGGACAAGGCGGCCCAATTGGGGGCGGCGTGCACCGCCCAGGTCACCTGTCAAGCCGGGGAGAACGGCGTATTTCTCCCCCAGAGCGCTGTGGTCCAGGGGCCCCTTTCCCCGGAGCAGCAGGAGACGCTGGCCCGGATCTTGGAAGAGGAGCTGGCCATCCCCCGGGACCGGCAGACGATACAGGCAGAGGAGGGATCTCCGTGAAGATCACCTGGCCCAAGGGACTGTTTCCCGCAGCAAAGAAGTTGCTGGGCCGCTATCAGTATGTGCTCCTGGTGCTGGCAGTGGGCGTTCTACTGCTCCTTCTGCCCATGGGCGGAGGGGAGGAGAAGCCGGCTGCAGCTGCGGAGCCGCTCACCGAATGTTTTTCTCTGGAGGAGTTTGAGGAAAAGCTGGCCCGCACCATCTCCCAGATCCGGGGGGCCGGAGAGGCCCAGGTGGTCCTGTCCCTGAAGAGCGGGAGCCGCCAGGTGCTGGCCCAGGACACCCAGCGGGGGGCGGACGGGGACTCCAGCTCCTCCACCGTCACCCTGGGGCGGGGCTCCGGAAGCCAGGAAGTGGTCCCCCTTCAGACGCTGGCCCCCCAGTTTCAGGGGGCCCTGGTGGTGTGCCCCGGCGGGGAGGACCCCGAGGTATGCCTCCAGATCATCCAGGCGGTGTCCGCCCTCACCGGGCTGGGCAGCGATCGGATCTCCGTATGTCCAAGTCAATCTTGATCGTTTCAAATCATGCTAAGGGAGGAATCGGAACATGAAGACGAAGGGAAAAGGGCTCTCACAGCTCTGGAAGCGCAACGCGGTGGTGGCGGCCATTGCTCTGTTCGTGTGTGCGGCGGTGTACCTGAACTGGAGCTATGAGCAGGAGGCGGGCAAGACCCTGGGGGAGTCCACTCTGGTGGGCAGCGAGGACCCGCTGCTGGGAGGCGGCGCCGGAGATCCCTCGTCCAGCGCAGCGGAGGACGGCACTCAGGCCGAGGGGGAGCAGTCCGGGACCGGCACGGACGCCGCCCAGAGCACAGGGAGCAACTACTTCTCCACCGCCCGCCTGAACCGGCAGCAGTCCCGGGACAGCGCCCTGGCCCTGCTCCAAGATGCGGCCGCCGGGGAGGACGCCGATCAGACGCTAAAAGATGAGGCCAATGCCAGCATCCAGACCATGGCCGATTATACGGTCACCGAGGCCCAGATCGAAAACCTGGTCATCGCCAAAGGCTACGCCGACTGTGTGGCCTTCATCGGGGAAAATGCCCTGAGCCTGGCGGTGGCCGCGCCGGAAGGGGGGCTCACCGAGGCGGACACCGCCAAGATCGTGGACGTGGTCCATCAGACGGCCGGGTTCACCGCCGACCAGATCAAGATCATCGCCGTGGAACCGGACCTTTGATTTCCCGGTTTCCAGTTGTCAAAAACGCTCCGGCGTGGTACAATATAGCTATGTAAGTTCCCTGGGACGTCTATCTCTCCTGCTCCAGATCCCCGCGCTGCGGCTGGACTTCGTCCCGGAAACAATAAGAAGGAGCGTGACCATCCGTGAGTGAGAACAAGGAATACGTCTCCCGCTCTGACGAGCTGGGCAATATCCATATTTCCGAGGAAGTGCTGGCTGGCATTGCCGCCGCCGCCGCCCTGGAAGTGGACGGAGTCAGCGGCCTGGCCGCCAACCTGGGCAGCGACATTGCCGAGCTGCTGGGCAAAAAGAACCTGGCCAAGGGCGTCCATGTCCAGATGGAGGACGAAAAGGTGACCGTGGACCTCTCCATCCTGATGGCCTATGGGCACACGATCCCGGAGGTGGGCCGCGCCGTGCAGGACGGTGTGAAAAACGCGGTGGAGTCCATGACCGGCCTGGAGATCGCCGCTGTCAATGTCAATGTGGGCGGAATCACCTTCCCCCCGGCGGCCAAGGCCTGAGCCAGGATCTCCAACACGAGCCGAAGGATCCGCAGAGGCGGCGCTGTGCGCCGCCTCTGCTTTTTGTCTGTCCGCCCGGCGGAAGCACAACAATCTCCAAAATTTCCAAGAAAGCACCCGGCGTAATTGTGAATAAATCTTGACATGACACCCGGTTGCCTTTAAAATAAGCGAGAGGACAAAATTGAAAAACTTGGGGGATGTTTTTCAGTTGTCGCAAGGATGCGGGCCGCCGCGGCCTGCTTTTGCCTTGCGGCTCCTTTTATGCTGTCTGACCCGGCGGGACGGCCCCTCCCGCCGGTGTAAAACCATATTCCCGCGGCATCGGCCGCGCCGGGGTTTGGGGCGCCCCACCTTTGATTTGATTTGGAGGTGCAAAAGACCAAAATGTTACCCTATATCATCGGCGCCATTCTCGGGCTGGTGGTGGGCTGTATCGTGGGTGCCGCGCTGGGCTGGAACCGCCGCAAGAGCACCGCGGAACGGGAGATCGGTTCTGCCGAAGAGGAGGCGACCCGCATCGTCAACGAGGCGTATAAGAGCGCCGAGAGCAAGAAGCGGGAAGCCCTGGTAGAGGCCAAGGAGGAGATCCTGAAGGCCCGCAACGAGTACGAGCGTGAGGAAAAAGAGCGCCGCGCCGACCTGCAGAAGCAGGAGCGCCGGCTGCAGCAGAAGGAAGAAAACCTGGACCGCAAGACGGAGAACATGGAGAAGAAGGAAGAACACCTATCCAACCGCCTTGCCAAACTGGAGGCCACCCAGGCCGAGGCCGAACAGCTCAAGCAGGAGCAGGTGACAAAACTGGAGGAGATCTCCGGCTACACCGCCGAGGAGGCCAAGGCCTACCTGCTCTCCCAGCTGGAGGCCGACGTGACCCACGAGTCCGCCATGAAGATCAAGGAGATCGAGGCCCGCTTCAAGGACGAGGCGGACACCAGGGCCCGGGAGATCATCTCCCTGGCCATCCAGCGCTGCGCCGCCGACCACGTGGCCGAGGCCACGGTGTCTGTGGTCCCCCTGCCCAACGACGAGATGAAGGGCCGCATCATCGGCCGCGAGGGCCGCAACATCCGCACCCTGGAGACCCTGACCGGGGTGGATCTGATCATCGACGACACGCCGGAGGCCATCACGGTCTCCTGCTTTGACCCCGTCCGCCGGGAGATCGCCCGGCTGGCCCTGGAGAAGCTCATCCTGGACGGCCGCATCCACCCCGCCCGCATCGAGGAGATGGTGGAGAAGGCCAAGCGGGAGGTGGACGCAACCATCAAGGCCGAGGGCGAGCGCGCCATCTTTGAGACCAACGTCCACGGCCTGCACCCGGAGCTGGTGAAGCTCCTGGGCCGGATGCGCTACCGCACCAGCTACGGTCAGAACGTGCTCAACCACTCCATCGAGGTCAGCCACATCGCCGGCCTGCTGGCCGCCGAGATCGGCGCCAATGTGGCCGAGGCCAAGCGGGCCGGACTGCTCCACGACCTGGGCAAGTCCATCGACCACGAGGTGGAGGGCTCCCACGTCACCATCGGCGTGGAGCTGGCCCGGAAGTACCACGAGAGCGAGGCCGTCATCCACGCCATCCACGCCCACCACAACGACGTGGAGCCCCAGACGGTGGTGGCCTGCCTGGTTCAGGCGGCCGACGCCATCTCCGCCGCCCGGCCCGGCGCCCGGCGGGAGAACCTGGAGAACTATATCAAGCGTCTGGAGAAGCTGGAGGAGATCACCTCCTCCTTCCCCGGCGTGGAGAAGTCCTTCGCCATCCAGGCGGGCCGGGAGGTCCGCATCATGGTCAAGCCCGACCAGGTCAGCGAGGACCAGATGGTGCTCCTGGCCCGGGAGATCGCCAAGAAGATCGAGGACGAGCTGGAATACCCCGGCCAGATCAAGGTCAACCTCCTGCGGGAGACCAAAGCTATCGAGTACGCGAAGTAATATCCCCCAACAAAAATACGTCTTTAAAAGCCCGGAAGAGCAGAGTGCTCTTCCGGGCTTTTCTTTTCCATGTCCGAACCGAGACCACCGGTTTTTTCTTCCGCGCCCATCACGGCCCGGCGGCGCCCCTGTCGTCCTCCGCCCCCAGAATGGCGTGGCAGTGCTCCAGGGCCGCCTGAAGCTCCTGTGTCTCGGCGGCGGTGAGAGGGAGGCCGTCCACCGCCTGGTCGGCCAGGGCCTGGTGGATATTCACCAGATACCGCTGCTGTCCCGCCGGCTGTCCGTTTCGGTGGACCATGTAGTAGGGCAGATAGCTCACGTCGGTGAGGCTGGTCTCTCCCGTCCCCGGGTCTTGGGTGAGCTCCAGCTCCAGCACCGCCGTGGTGCGGGTCTCCAGGTCCTGCTGGTTGGAGATGAAGTTGCCCAGGGAGTAGCAGACAAAGCCCTGCCGCTCCCGGCCGTCCCAGCCGGTGACCGAGATGGTCTTATAGGGCTGGAGCACGTGGGGGTGGCTCCCCAGCACCAGGTCGGCCCCCTGCTCCACCAGGAAGCGGGCCATATTGGTCTGATAGGTGTTGGGGGCGTTCTGGTACTCCACCCCCCAGTGGATAATGACGGCGATCAGGTCGGCGTCCAGCGCCCGGGCCGCCTCCAGGTCCGCCTGGAGCCGGTCGTAGTCCGGGTCGGACAGGGTAGTGTAGTAATCCAGATTAAAGAGGTTGACGGCGTACTCCTCCCCCTGGGGCAGGCGGAAGCCGTTGAGCCCGTAGGTGTAGGACAGGAAGGCCACCGAGACGCCCCCCACGTCGGCTACATAGACGCCGGAGGAGGCGTCCCGCTCCTCCTGGGACCGATAGGTCCCCGCGTGGGCCAGCCCCTCCCGGTCCAGCACGTCCAGGGTCCGGTAGACCCCCCGTGTCCCCCGGTCCAGGCTGTGGTTGTTGGCGGTGGACAGCAGGTCAAAGCCCGCCGCCCTCAGGTCGGAGGCTAGGCTGTCCGGGGCGTTGAAGGTGGGGTAGCCGGAGTAGTCCGGCCCGCCCGCCAGAGGGGTCTCCAGATTGGCCAGGGCGTAGTCCGCCCCGGAGAGCTGCTCCGCCGCGTCCTGGAGCATGTGGGAAAAGCTGTAGGTACCCGAGGCAGCCACAAAGGCGTCGTTGGTGATGGGCATATGGCTCATCACATCCCCCGCCGCCATCAGGCGGACCACTGTGGGCTCCGGTTCGGGCTCCGGCTCAGGCTCGGGGACCGGAGCCGGCTGGACTGAGGAGGAGGACTGGGTCCCCTCCCCCTCCTCCGGGGCGGAGCTTCCGCCGGACGGGGCGCACCCGGTCAGCAGGGCCAGAATCAGCAGCAGGGATAGGAGCGTCTTTTTCATCCT
>DWZK01000136.1 GCA_019117605.1 Candidatus Intestinimonas stercoravium
GCCCGGGCCGTGGCCGACCACCCCGCCCAGAACTATAACCCCCTCTTTATCTACGGGGAGTCCGGCCTGGGCAAGACCCACCTGCTCTACGCCATCGCCCACAAGATCCACGCCGACCACCCGGACTACCGCATCGTCTACATCAAGGGCGATGCCTTCACCAACGAGCTCATCCAGGCCATCCGGGAGGGCCGGAACCAGGAGTTCCGGGACAAGTTCCGGGCCGCCGACGTCTTTTTGATGGACGACGTGCAGTTCATCGCCGGCAAGGACTCCACCATGGAAGAGATGTTCCACACCTTCAATACCCTCTACGAGAACAAGAAGCAGATCGTCTTCACCGCCGACCGCCCCCCCAAGGAGATGCTCAAGCTGGAGGACCGGCTGAAGACCCGCTTCGAGTGGGGCCTCATCGCCGACATCCAGCCCCCCGACTATGAGACCCGCATGGCCATCATCAAGAACAAGGCCATCCGCATGGGGGTGGAGCTCCCCGAGGCGGTGCTCCAATACATCGCCGAGAACATCACCGCCAACGTCCGGCAGATCGAGGGCACCGTCAACAAGATCATGGCCCTCCGGGACCTGGAGGGCAGCAACATCGACGCCGCCACCGTCACCCGGGCCGTCCGGGACATGTTCAAGGACAAGACGGACATCATGCCCACCGCCGATGTGATCATCGAGGAGGTCTGCAACTTCTATAATATAGAGAACAGCGCCCTCCGGGGCCAGGGCCGCACCAAGGACACCGCCCTGGCCCGGCAGGTGGCCATCTATCTCATCCGGGAGATGACCAACCTCTCCCTCAAGGAGATCGGCAAGGAGTTCGAGAACCGGGACCACACCACCGTGCTCCACTCCATCGAGCGGATCGAGAAGCTCAAAAAGACCACCCCCGAGATCTCCGAGGTCATCAAAGACATCCGGGCGAACATCAACGCCCGGTACGAGTGAGGGCCCGGAAAGCCGCAGGCCGTCAGGGGCTCCTCTCCCTCTCCCGCCCGGATGTCTCGACCCGCCCCGGCGGGGCCCGGCGCGAAAGCGCCGTCCAAGCGTCCCGGCGGAGCCGGGACCTTGCCGCAGGGCGAGTCCATCTCGCCCGAGGATGTGAGATCCATCGGGGCCCCCGGCGGGCCTGCCCGCTGGGGAGCAGCCGGGCCAATATCAACGCCCGGTACGAGTGAGCGTCCCACGCCCGGATGTCTCGACCCGCCCCCGGCGGGGCCCGGCGCGAAAGCGCCGTCCAAGCGTCCCGGCCGCAGGCAGCGCATGTATAAACCTTCGCATAAATATCCAATATCCACCGGTATGCATCCAAGCGCCGTCCCCCTGTCCCGCGCCCCCTTATCCCTCCGGAGAGGGGCTCGGACTTGACAAACTGTGTCAAAGAACTGGAAAATGGCCCTCCCCCTGTATCCACGGCTTTTTGTGGAAATGTGGAAGGATATGTGTGGAAAACCGGCCTCTGTTTTTGGCCCCTGTGGAAAGCGGGGGAAAGAGACCTGTTTCGTCCACACCCCCTGTGGAAGCCGCAGACCTAGAGCGGGAGCGCGTTCCGGCGGTTTTCCCCAAAAATTTATACTACGAGTACTATTTCTAATATTTCATCCTCTCCTCTCCTCAAAGAGCGGAGCACGAAAGGTAGGGATCCTATTATGAAGTTCTCCTGTGAAAAGGCGCTCTTGCAGGCGGCCATCGCCGTGGCCTCCCGCGCCGTGGCCTCCAAGAGCTCCATCCCCGCCCTGGAGGGCATCCTCCTGGAGGCGGATACGCAGCTGCGTCTGACTGGATACGACCTGGAGACGGGCATCCGCACCACCGTCCCCGCCGAGGTGACCGAGGGCGGCATGCTGGTGCTCTCCGCCCGGCTCTTCGGCGAGATCGTCCGAAAGCTCCCCGACGACGTGATCTCCTTCTCCTCCGAGGGCTATCTGGTGAACATCACCTGCGGCATGAGCCGCTTCAACATCCTGGCCACCGACGCCGAGGACTTCCCCGAGCTGCCCTCGGTGGAGGAGAAGAACGACTTCACCATCCCCCGGGAGAAGCTGGGCTCCATGATCCGGGAGACCATCTTCGCCGTCAGCGACAACGAGGCCCGGCCCATCCACACCGGCTCCCTCTTCGAGGTGGAGGGACAGGGGCTCACCGTGGTGAGCGTGGACGGCTACCGGCTGGCCCTCCGGCGGGAGCCGATCTCCCGGCAGGACGGGGCCCCCGCCTTCTCCTTCGTGGTGCCGGGCAAGGCCCTGAGCGAGGTGGAGAAGATCTGCGGCGAGAGCGAGGAGGAGGCCCTGGTGGTCCAGGGGGACCGGCACGTCCTCTTCCGGGTGGGGGACACGGTGCTGATCTCCCGGCGGCTGGAGGGCGAGTTCCTGGCCTACCGCCAGGCCATCCCCCAGAACAGCTCCATCCAGGTGGTGGGAGACGCCCGCACCCTGCTCACCACCATCGACCGGGTGTCCCTCATCATCACCGACAAGCTCAAGTCCCCCCTGCGCTGCGTGTTCGGGGACCATGTGCTGAAGATCGCCACCAAGACCGGCATCGGCGACGCCTCCGACCAGTGCCCCATCGACGGGGACGGGGGCGGGCTGGAGATCGGCTTCAACGACCGCTATCTCAAGGACGCCCTGAAGGCCGCCCCCACCTCCTCCGTGCGGCTGGAGATGTCCTCCGGAGTGGCCCCCTGCGTGATCCGCCCCGCGGAGGAGGGGACGGACGATTTCCTCTATATGGTGCTGCCCGTGCGGCTGAAGGCGGGGGACTGAGCCATGGCGCTGAGACCGTACCGCAGGAAGGCCCAATTCTATGAGACCGACGGCATGGGCATCATCTACCATGGGAATTATATCCATTGGATGGAGGAGGCCCGGCTGGACATGCTGGAGCAGCTGGGCTGGCCCTATGAGAAGGTGCGGGCGGCTGGGCTGGACTTCGGCGTCACCGAGACCGCCTGCCGCCATCTGGGGATGGTCCGCTTCGGCGACACGGTGGAGATCGTCATGACCATGCCCCACCTCTCCCCCGCCAGGCTGGAGCTGGGCTATACCATCGCCGACGCCGCCACCGGAGAGGTGCGGGCGGAGGGCCGGACCGGACACTTCTTCTGGGACATGGCGCGGCAGCGGCCCGTGGCCCTGAAGCGGGCGGAGCCGGCTCTCTACGCCCTGCTGGCGGAGCTGGCGGGAGAAGAGAGGAGAGGAGGGGACCCATGGACCGGCAGGAAGTGAAGATCTCCACCGAGTTCATCAAGCTGGACGCCCTGCTGAAGTTCGCCGGCCTCACCGAGACCGGGGGCGAGGCCAAGGAGGCGGTGCAGGCCGGCCGGGTGAAGGTCAACGGCCAGGTGTGCACCATGCGGGGCAAGAAGCTGCGCCCCGGCGACGTGGTGGAGCTGGACGGGACGGAGCTGACGGTGGTATGAGGGTGGACCGGGTCCGGCTGGAGGGGTTCCGGAACTATGACCGGCTGGAGGCGGCCTTCTCCCCCGGGGTGAACGTGATCTACGGGGAGAACGCCCAGGGCAAGACCAATCTGCTGGAGGCGGTGGCCTATCTCTCCACCGCCTCCTCCCACCGGGCCCGGTACGACCGGGAGCTCATCCAGATGGGACGGGAGAGCGCGGAGATCGAGGCCGCCGTCTTTTCCCGGGAGCGGGCGTTCCGCCTGGAGGCCCGGCTCCGCCGGGGGACACGGCGGCAGCTCTTCTCCAACGGGGTGCGGCTCAAGTCCGCCGGGGAGCTCTCCGGCATCCTCCACACCGTCCTCTTCTGCCCCGAGGACCTGTCCCTCATCCGGGCGGGGGCGGCGGAGCGCCGCCGGTTCCTGGACGAGGCCATCTGCCAGCTCCGGCCCCGGTACGCCGCCGCCCTCGCCGAGTACCGGCGGCTCCATGAGCACAAGACCAGGATCCTCCGGGACTGGGAGGAGAAGCCCGCCCTGCTGGACGCTCTGGACGAGTTCTCCCTGGCCATGGCCCGGGCGGGGGCGGTGGTGATCCACTACCGGGCCCACTTCGTCCGCCGCCTGCGGGAGACCGCCCCCGCCATCCACGCCGACTTCTCCGGGGGCCGGGAGCGGCTGGACCTGCGCTATGCCACCGTGTCCGCGGTCACCGACCCGGAGGCCCCCGCCCGGGAGATCCTGCCCCAGCTCCTGGAGCACATGGCCGCCCACCGGCAGGCGGAGCTGGACGCCCGGCAGTGCCTCTCCGGCCCCCACAAGGACGACCTGACGGTGGAGCTGGACGGGGCGGACGCCAAGACCTACGCCTCCCAGGGGCAGACCCGCACCGCCGCCCTCTCCCTGAAGCTGGGCTGCCGGGAGATCTTCTTCCACGACGCGGGGGAGTGGCCGGTGCTGCTGCTGGACGACGTGCTCTCCGAGCTGGACCGGCGGCGGCAGGAGTTCGTCCTCAACCGCATCGGCGGCGGCCAGGTCTTTATCACCTGCTGCGAGGACGAGCGGCTGGAGAACCTGAAAGAGGGGGCGGTGTTCCACATCCACGGCGGGGCCCTGGTGGGATGAAGACCTGGCCCGGCGCGGGAGCGCCGTCCAAGCGTCCCGGCGGAGCCGGGACCTTGCCGCAGGGCGGGTCCATCCCGCCCGAGGATGTGAGATCCGATGGGGTCCCCTGGAAAGGCGGAGCCTTTCATGGGGCCTTCCTCACCTGCCGCGAGGACGAGCGGCTGGAGGACCGGAAAGAGGGGGCGGTGTTCCACATCCACGGGGGCGCTCTGGTGGGATGAAGACCTGACGGCCCTTATCAAGACATCCCGATCCCGGGGAAAGGAGGGGAGTCCATGTTCATCATACTGGGGGGCTTCCTGCTCCTCCCCGCCCTGCTGGGGCTGATCGCGGAGTATGCCGCCTGCCGCCTCACCATGGCCCGGCGGCGGTGGCTGCGGCTCCTGCCGCCCATGCTGCTGGCGGCGCTCACCGCCCTCACGGCGGCGTGGCGGTACCGGGTGTGGACCGCGCCCGAGTCCCCCCTCGCCCAGCTCCTCTTCGTCCCCGGCCTCCCCGCTCTGGGGGCGGCGGTGGGGCTGCTGCTGGGCTGGCGGCTGTGGAAGCGGCTCTGGGGCCCCCGGGTGATCCGGGACCCGGAGCGGAAGAAGAAATAGGGCGGCGGCCCCTCCGCGCCTCTTCCGGAGGCGGCGGATGAAAAGGGGCCCCCGCTGGGAAAGGAGGTCCCTATGTACCTGCATCTGGGACAATCTGTGGTGGTGCCCCACCGGGACGTGGTGGGCATCTTCGACCTGGACAATACCACCTGGTCCCGCCGCACCCGGGGATCTCTGGAGAAGGCGGAGAAGAGGGGCCAGGTGGTGGACGTGTCCGGCGACCTGCCCAAGTCCTTCGTCCTCTGCCGGGACCGGACGGGCGGGACCAGGGTATATCTCTCACAGCTCTCGGCGGCCACCCTGCGGGGCCGCGCGGAGAGCGGCGTCTTCTTTTGAGCATGGGGCGTGTCTCCGACGCGCCCGAAGGCCCCCGGGGGCCGAGATGAAACCAGCGGAGCGGATAAATGTACTCCCTGGACAGCGCGCCAGGAAGTGCATTCATGCGCTCCGCGATCCAACAGGAGGGAACAAAGTATGTCTGAAGAACTGGAAAACAAGGACCTGGACCGGCTCGAACACGTGGACCACGAGTACGGCGGGTCCGAGATCCAGGTGCTGGAGGGGCTGGAGGCCGTGCGGAAGCGGCCGGGCATGTACATCGGCTCCACCTCCGCCTCCGGCCTGCACCACCTGGTGTATGAGATCGTGGACAACTCCATCGACGAGGCCCTTGCGGGCTACTGCGACGAGATCAGCGTCATCATCCAGGAGGGCGACATCATCACCGTCACCGACAACGGCCGGGGCATCCCCGTGGACGTGCAGCCCCAGACCGGCCTGCCCGCCCTGGAGGTGGTGTTCACCATCCTCCACGCCGGCGGCAAGTTCGGCGGCGGCGGGTACAAGGTGTCCGGCGGCCTCCACGGCGTGGGCGCCAGCGTGGTCAACGCCCTGAGCGAGTGGCTGGAGGTCCGGGTCCACAAGGACGGGAAGATCTACGAGATGAAGTTCTCCCGGGGCAAGGTCACCCAGCCCATGACGGTGGTGGGGGACACGGACAGGCACGGCACCGAGGTCACCTTCAAGCCCGACCCGGAGATGTTCACCGACACCACGGTATTCGACTATGAGGTGCTTCACACCCGGATGCGGGAGGAGGCCTTCCTCAACGCGGGCCTGCGCATCCACACCATCGACCGGCGCCCCGGCCGGGAGCAGCACGACGACATGTGCTATGCCGGCGGCATCAAGGAGTTTGTCACCTGGCTCAACCGCTCCAAGACCCCCATACACCCCGGCGTCATCTACATGTCGGGAATGAAGGGGGACTCGGTGGCCGAGCTGGCCTTTCAGTATACCGACAGCTACAGCGAGAACATCCTCTCCTTCGCCAACAACGTCCACACCCCCGAGGGCGGCATGCACGAGACCGGCTTCAAGCAGGCCCTCACCTCCACCCTCAACGCCTACGGCAAGCGGATGAACCTGCTCAAGGACGGGGACGAGATCAAGGGCGAGGACTACCGGGAGGGACTCACCTGCGTCATCTCGGTGAAGCTCACCGACGCCCAGTTCGAGGGCCAGACCAAGGCCAAACTGGGCAACTCGGAAGTCCGGACCCTGGTGAGCGCCATCGTCTCTGAGAAGCTGGAGGAATTCCTGGAGGAGAACCCGGCGGTGGGCAAAGTCATCCTGGACAAGGCCCTCACCGCCTCCCGGGCCCGGGAGGCGGCCCGGAAGGCCCGGGAGTCCATCCGGCGCAAAACCGCCCTGGGGGGCGCCGCCATGCCGGATAAGCTCCGGGACTGCAACGAGAACAACCCCGAGCTCACCGAACTCTACATCGTCGAGGGCGACTCCGCCGGCGGCTCGGCCACCCAGGGCCGGGACTCCCGGTTCCAGGCCATCCTCCCC
>DWZK01000137.1 GCA_019117605.1 Candidatus Intestinimonas stercoravium
CTTCTGCTACGGCGCGCCCCCCCACGCCGGCATCGCCCCCGGCGTGGACCGGATGGTCATGCTCCTGGCCGGAGAGGACTCCATCCGGGAGATCATCCCCTTCCCCATGAACAAGAACGCCCAGGACCTGATGATGGGCGCCCCCTCCGAAGTCACCCAGAAGCAGCTCTGCGAGCTGCATATCGCCCTGGTAAAGCCGGAGGAATGACCTCCCCCTTTCCCCGGCCTCCCCCGGCTTCTGGGTGACTGGGGCGCCCATCATCACGGGGCCCCCACAAGACCCCAGGTCTTGTGGGGAGAGGAGCCGCAGCGGAACGAGCGAGCTTTCCCGCCCGGCGGGGAAGCGAGGGATGTGGAGCTTGCGGCGACGAGGGCGCGCCATCAGGCGCGTACAAGTGTTTTGACGCAGTCAAAACCTTGGCGCAGGCGGGATCCATTTCCGCCGAGCATTGAGATCTAACGGGGTCCCCGCAAAGAGTCATAACTCTTTGTGGGGCCAGCCAGAAGCAGCTCTGCGAGCTGCATATCGCCCTGGTGGAGCCGGAGGAATGATAAGCGGCCCCACGAAACAGATACAGGAGCGCCCGCCGGGACGGCAGCAGCCGCCCGGCGGGTGCTTTTCTTATATCTGGACGGTCCTGCGGGAGAGAGGCTGAGAGGGGCCGGGAAAAATAGCAAAGAGGGCCGCCCCGATAGACGGGGCGGCCCTCTTCATCAAAAGAGAGAGGGAATATTTTTTCCAACGGAGGGCCCGGTGGGGCTCCTCCGGGGGAAACAGAGAGGGGTGCGCGGATCAATAGAACCAGGGGGAGAGCTCGCCGAAGGGCCAGAAGAAATCAGAATCGTTCTGATCCTGCTGTTGCTGCTGGTCCTCCTCCTGCTGCTCCTCCAGAGCCTTCTCCTGGGCCTCCCGCCGCTCGGGGGTATCCTCGTCGAAGGTGAGCTGCAGATCCAGGGTCTGGCCGTCCCGCTCCACCTGGAGGGTCACGGTGTCCCCGGCGCTGTAGTTCTTCTTGGCCTCTACCAGCTCGGCGGAGGAGACGATGGTGGTGCCGTCGATGCCGGTGATGATGTCGCCCTTCTGAAGGCCCGCGGTGGCGGCGCAGGAGCTCTCGTCCACGCTCTCCACCAGGGCGCCCTGGCTCATGCCGTACCGCTCGGAGATGCTCTGGGGGACGGTGCTCACGGTGATGCCCATATAGGGCTTTCCGGTGACATAGCCGTTCTCCATGATGTCGGTGACCATGTCCTTGATGTCGTTGATGGGGATCGCGAAGCCCAGGCCCTCGATCGTGGCCTCGCTGGAGCTGTTGCTGGAGAGCTTGGCGGAGGTGATGCCGATCACCTGTCCGTACATATCGAACAGGGGCCCGCCGGAGTTGCCGTTGTTGATGGCCACGTCGGTCTGGAGCATGTTCATCACATTGCCGTTCTCCATGGTGATGGAGCGGTCACGGGCGGAGATGATGCCCTGGGTCATGGAGAAGGTCAGCTCGCCCAGGGGGTTGCCGATGGCCACCACGCTCTCGCCCACCCGGACGTTGTCCGAGTCGCCGATCAGCACAGGAGTGAGGCCGGTGGCGTCGATCTTCAGGACGGCGATGTCGTTCTCCTCCTCGCCGCCCACCAGGGTGGCGTCGTAAGTGGTGCCGTCGATGAAGGACACCTGGATGCTGCTGGCCCCGTCGATGACGTGGTAGTTGGTGAGGATGTAGCCGTCCTCGGTGATCACGAAGCCGGAGCCCGCCGCGGCGGCGGACACCGGCTGTCCCCACACGTTGGTGGTGACGATCTCGGTGGTGATGCCCACGGTGGAGCCCACATAGGCGGCGTAGATCTCAGGGGCGGTGAGCTGCTCCTGACCGGTGATGTTGGAGACGTTCACCACAGTGGGCTGCCTCGTGGCCTCGTAGATAGTGGTGGAGCCGCCGCCCAGTACGCCGGTGGCCGCGGCCACGCCCGCGCTGCCCACGATGCCGCCCACCAGAGCGCAGACCAGACAGAGGGCCGCTATCTTCGCCCCGCCCTTTTTCTTCTTTCCCGGCTGTCCGCCGGCGGACACGTTCCCGCTCTCCACGGGGCGGCCCGTAGTCTCGATGGGGCTCTCCCAGGGATCGTGCTGATGATCATAATACATAACGATCGCTCCTTCTTGCTGGAAAAGGTATCTCGCTAGAAGTCGGATACTTTCTTTTTTCGTTATTAAGGATACCGTGTATTTATGACCATTTCATGAAGAAAGCTCAAATGTTTTATAAACGATCCTCTCCGTCCCTGGAGGGCCGGTCGGCCAGCAGGGCGGCGGTGTCCCGCACCGCCAGTCCCACGTCCGCCAGGATCCCGTCGAAGATGCCGGTGCGGAACACATTGATGGCCACCAGGCACACGATGGGGCCCAGGATCATCCCCAGCACCCCCGCCAGGCGCATGCCCACATACATGCTCACCAGGGAGAGGATCGGGGAGAGGCCCGTCTGGCTGCCCACCACCTTGGGCTCCGCCACCCGGCGGAACACGCACACCACGCCCCAGGTCACCATCAGCCCCAGCGCGTGGCTCCAGTCCCCCAGGAACAGGTCGATGACCGCCCAGGGGATCATCACCGTGCCAGAGCCGATGATCGGGATGAAGTCCAGGACCGCGAAAAGGAGGGCCAGCAGCAGGCCGTAGGGCTGTCCGATCACGAAGAAGCCCACGGTGAGGATGAAGAACACCACGATGGAGATGATGATCTCCGCCCGGACATAGCCCGCGAAGGCTCCCAGAGCGGTGGTGCGGACATGGGAGGCGAAGCCCCGCAGGCCCTCCGGCATCCGGTCCCGGGCGTTCCGGATCATCCGGGGGTAGTCGGCGGTGATGAAGTAGGCCGCCAGGATGAACACGATCAGGGCCACCACGAAAGAGGGGATGCTGAAGGCGATATCCGTGGCCCAGCCCCCCGCCTGCCGCATGACGGTGTTGAAGATGTCCCCCAGCCACTGGTTGAAGTGCTCCAGGTTGGCGTCCACGAACTGCTCCACCCCGCCGGGCATGTGGGCGAAGAGCCGGTCCAGGCCCTCCCCCACCTCCTCCAGCGCCTGCTGGATGGACGACCATATCCCGTTCCAGTTCTCCGCCAGAGAGCGCACCTCCCCGAAGAGGGCCCAGCCCAGGCCGAAGAGCACCCCGCTCACCGCCCCGAAGGCCAGCAGGATCAGGGCCAGAGAGAGCAGCCCCCTGGCCAGGCCCAGCTTCCGCTGGAGCAGACGCACCAGCGGGTCCAGCAGCCAGGCCGCCACCAGCGCCAGCACGAAGGGCATGAACAGCCCCAGCAGCGGAGGCACCAGGTGGCGCACCGCCATCACCACAGCGAAGATCAGCAGGAACTCGATCCCCAGCCTGATCCAGAGCCGTCCCCGCTGCTGCCAAGATAGTCCTCCCCGTTTCAATCGTCATACGCCCTTTCCGATCCGGGCCCCGGAGGGGCCGTCTCATGGATATTATATCATCTTCCGCCGGGGATACAAATGCCGATCTGCATCTCTCTCCGCTTCTGTGGAAAAATATGGGGAAAAGTGGACGGACCGGACCTCAGGGGCCGGCCCGGCCCCCCTCCCCCACGAAGGTGAGAGTGGAGAAATCCCGGTACAGCCTCTCATCGGGGAAATGGCGGTCCAACGCCTCTTCCACCGCGTTGGCCGGAGGCGCCCCCATCTGCCGCGCCTCCCACCGGGACAGGGCCGCGGCGGAGATCAGGATGTCGAAGAGCATGAACAGGGTGAGCATCCAGGTGAGCGGGACGCCGGCCCGCCTGGGGATGCGCCCGATGAGGGCGCACAGCCTGGGATAGAGGTCCTTGATCCACACCACCGCGGCCACGCCCCAGAACATGGCGTAGAGCAGGCACACCCGGCCGTTGATGTTGAAGGGGATGTGGCTGTAGTTCCAGAAGCGGGCGCCGAAGAGGACCTCCTGCCCCCAGGAGCACAGGTATTCGTAGGTCCCCCCCAGCACCGTCCCGCCGATGAAGATGAGCAGGTCCCGCCGCCCGGCCAGGCGGTGGAAGCAGAGGGTGAACAGCACCGCGCCCATCCCCCACACCAGGGAGAAGGGCCCGTAGATGACGCTGCTGCGGTCCTGGATCTCCCCCCGGGTGAGGAACATGAAGATGGTCTCCACCACCGCCCCCAGGAACGAGCAGAGGAAGAATACCCAAAACAGCTTGTAGTAGTTCATCCCCCGGGCAAAGGAGCAGGCGGGCTCCTCTACCGCGGGCCTCCCCCTGCTCCTGTGCCGGGGCAGAGATCCGATCGCGGTCATATCCACTTCTCCTCTCTTGGCGCCGGCCGGGCCCAGTATAGAGGGCAGTATACCAGACCGGGCCCATCAAAATATAGGCAGATAAAGTGAAGATTTCTTTAAGTTTTCACCGGCGCGGACAGGGGTGGGCATCCGCCCTCCCCGCCGGGCACGCCTCGGGTACGGCGCCCCTCCCCCCGGGGGGAAAGAAGAGACCGGGCCGGGAGGGCCGCCCTTCGGCGGCCTTCCCGGCCCGGTGAGATATGTATCCTGTTCTGCCCGGCTCAGGCCCGGTGCTCGCCCCGGGCATAGGCCACCACGGTGCGGCGGTTGGGCTCGGTGCCGATGGAGTAGGTGGTGACGTCCGGGTAGTCCTGGAGCGCGGTGTGGATCACATGGCGCTCGTAGGCGTTCATGGGCTCCAGAGTCACGTTCCGGCGGTACTTGACCACCTTCCCCGCCACCTTGCGGGCCAGGCGCTCCAGGGACTCCTCCCGCTTGGCCCGGTAGTTCTCCGCGTCCACATGGATGCGCACCCGCTTGGACTGGCCCCGGTTCACCGCGTAGCTGGTGAGCTGCTGGATGGCGTCCAGCGTCTCCCCCCGGCGGCCGATCAGGGCCCCCAGGTCCTGCCCCACCAGCTCCACATGGTAGCTGCCGTCGGCCTCCATGGAGATCCGGGGGCTGGCCTCCACCTCCATGTGGGCCATGAGGCCGGTGAGGAAGCCCTCGATGGCGGAGGCACGGTCCCCCAGCGGGGAGACGGCCTCCTCTTCCACCACGGGCGCCGCCTCCGGCACGGGGGCGGGCGCCGGGGCCTCCGGCGCGGGGGCCTCCCCGGCGGGCGGGGCGGGCTCTTCCGCAGGAGGCGCGGGCTCGTCGGGCACCTCATAGGTCACCCGGATCCGGGCCGGACTGCTCCCGATGCCCAAGAATCCGCTCTTGGCCCGCTCCAGCACCTCCACCGAGATCTCGTCCCGGTCCAGGCCCAGCGTACGCAGGGCGGCCTGGATGGCCTCCTCCTCGTTCTTTCCTGTAGATTCCATATATCGCAGCATGGGCGATCGCCCTCCTTACTATCGGTCTGATCTAGGGCTCCTTCTTGTCCGGGTCCTCCCCTTCGGCCTGGATGGCCCGGATCTCCTGGTCGATCTCCTCCCAGGCCTCCTCAGAGGGCGCGGTCTCTTCCGGCGCGGCGGGGGCCTCCCCCTCCTCCTGCTCCAGGATCTCCTGGGCGATCAGCTCGTCCGCCGCGGCGTCGGCGGCGACCTGCTCCAGCTCGCCGGCCTCCTTCTCCAGGGCCTTGGAGGCGGCGGTCTCTTCCACCACCTCATCCTCCTTCTTGCGGCCCCAGCGGCCCTTCTTTTTCTTCTCCAGGGCGGCCTCCACGGCGGCCTCGTCGATCTCGGAGGGGTCCTTATAGGGGGTGGGGCCCTCGGGACTGAAGCGGTAGGGGTCGTAGGCCCGGCCCCGGGCATAGGCCCGCAGGCCCACGCCGCTCACCCCGATCACCGCGGTGTCGCCCTTCTTCTTCTCCACGGGGACCTTCTTCTTGCCCCGGTTGGCCTTGGCCTCGGCGATGGCCTGGGCCTTGCGCTCGGCGGCCTCCCGGCGGCGCTTCTTCTCCTCTTCCTTCTCCAGCCGCTCCTGCTCGGCACGGGCGGCGGCGGCGGCCTCGTAGTCCTTGCGGAGGATGCGGCCGGCCACATACTCCTGGAGCATGGACAGCAGGTTGTTCACGATCCAGTACACGCCCAGGGCGGCGGGCATGGCGAAGCCGATCCACAGGGACATGAGGGGGGAGACGATCATCATGGTGCGGTTGGTGCTCTTCTGCTGGGCGTTCTGCTCCTCATTTGCGCGCATCTGGTTGGTGCGCATGGAGATGAAGGAGAACAGCAGGCCGGTGAGCGCGGAGACGATGGGGATCAGGAAGCGGCCCACGCTGTCCCAGCTCAGGCCGTACTCCCAGAACTTCAGCTGGGGCACCTGGGACAGGTCCAGGCCCAGGAAGCTGAAGTTGATCGAGAAGATGTTGGCGCCCGCCTCGCCCACCGCGGCCTGGACCGTGGCCAGGTTCTCGGGGGTGATGAGGGAAGAGAGGAACAGCTGGTCGTAGCCCGCGTTGGTGAACACGTTGCTGGCCGCGTCGGTCACGCCCCGGACCCAGCCGTTGTCGATGGACACCTGGGCCCAGTTGAGGGCCTCCGCCACCGAGGAGATCTGATCCGGGGTCAGGGCCATCATGTATTTGAGGGGCTGGCGGATGATGGCGTACAGGGGGATCAGGATGAACACGGGGATCAGGGACCACAGGCAGCCGCCCATGGGGTTGATCTTCTCCCGCTCATAGAGCTTCTGGATCTCCAGGTTCTGCCGCTCTTTGTCGTTGGCGTACTTCTTCTGGATCTGCTGCATCTTGCCCGAGAGCATGTTCATGCGGATCATGCTCTTCTTGCCCTTCAGCGAGAAGGGGAAGAGGATCAGCTTCACGACGAGGGCGAAGAGGATCAGGGCGAAACCGTAGCCGCCGGTCAAGTTGGTGAACAGCTCCAGCAGCCAGGAGAACGGGCTGAGGATATAGTATGCTAAGTCCATTGGTTTGCCTCCACTCGGTGATATCCAGACGGCGAAAAAAATTTTTTCGGCCCGCTGCCGCGAGACCGTACAACAAAAGGGGCCTTGCCGCCCCTGGGTAGAGGGCGCCGTCAGGGCACGGGGTCGTATTCGATGCTCTTTTGCCGGTGAAAGGGCTGGCACTTGAGGATGCGCCGGAGGGCCAGGAGCCCGCCCTTGAGCGCGCCGTACTTCTCCACCGCCTCCAGGGCGTAGGCCGAGCAGGTGGGGATGAACCGGCAGCAGGGGGGCCGGCCGGGGGAGATATACCGCCGGTAAAAGCGGATGAGGGCCAGGAGCAGCGCCTTCACGCCTCCTCCCCCTCCTTCCGCAGCAGGCCCAGGCGGCCAGCAGCCGTGAGGAACTGCCGCTCCAGCTGCCGGTATCCGGCGTAGACCGCCCGCACCCGGGCCACCACCACGATGTCGTAGCCCAGCCGGAGCTCCCCCTCGTGCAGGCGGTAGATCTCCCGCAGGCGGCGGCGGACCCGGTTGCGCTGCACCGCGCAGCCCACCTTCTTCCCCACAGTGAAGCCCAGGCGGTTGCCCGGCTGCCGGTTCTTCCGGCAGTACACGGCCATGCAGGGGGTGGCTGCGCTCTTGCCCCGGCGGTAGAGCCGCTGGAACTCGTGGTTGCGCTTGATGGTGACGGTGGATCTCAACTGGAGCTCTCCTCTCTCCCGGCGCCGGACAGAGCCGTCTTTTTTTGCCGTATGCACTGCAGGGGCGGTGGGAATGCTCCCCCGCCCCTTTTATGACGCTCTATTCCGATGCTCGTGCATGTCCGCGATCAGTGGGTCAGGCGGACGCGGCCCTTCGCGCGGCGGCGGGCCAGGACCTTGCGGCCGTTCCGGGTAGCCATGCGCTTGCGGAAGCCGTGCTCCTTGGAGCGCTGGAGCTTCTTGGGCTGATAGGTACGCTTCATCTCTGTACACCTCCTGTACACAGTGCATATGACGGGCAGAGCCCGTCCACCACAACGGCCGGTACCGGCCGAGGTCGTCTTTCCAGCATACGTCCCCCTTGGTCCTCAGGACGCAGTATCCTTATTATAACGTATCATTTTCCCCTCTGTCAACTGGATATTTCCCTTTTTTTCAAGGCCTGACAAGGCATATGCCCTGTCGAAGAGAGGGCGTCCGCCCCGCCCCCGGCCCTCCGGCCGGGGGCGCACACAATATCTTGTGTCCACCCCGCGGACGGGGAGGCAGGGAACGTGCCTCCCCGTGAAGATGCCGAAGAAAGGAAGCGATGTCACTGGAGCCGATCTGGAGCCCCCGCCGCCCCACGGCCGCCCCCGCCCCGGTCCGCCGGGCCCGGGCGCTGTGGAAAGCCGCCTGCCAACAGTTGCGAAAATCCCTGGAAACAGGGGGTTTTTCTCCCCCATCCCTCTCCATTCTTCCCAAGAGAATGTGGAAAGCCTGTGGAAAACTTATTGCCACTCTATCGGATCTTTGGTATAATGAGTCGATACGGACATCAAAGAAAAAGGGAGGTCCTGCGATGAATTCCGCCGCGGACATCTGGTCAAGAGTCCTGACCCTTATGGAGGCGGACATGACCGCCACCACCATCCACACCTGGTTCGACGACACGGTCGCCGTATCCCTGGAGGGGGACCGCTTCGTCCTCTACACCCCCTCCGACTTCAAGCGGGACATCATCGTCTCCCGCTACCTGCCCCCCATCCAGAAGGCCCTCCACGAGCTCTTCTCCGCCGACTTCCAGGTGGAGGTGCTGGGAGAGGGCGAGCTGGACCGATTCCAGAACAAGGGGCGGCCCAAGGACGACTCCTTCCTCCCCGGCACCGAGGAGTACACCTTCGAGCGGTTCGTGGTGGGCTCCTCCAACAAGTTCGCCCACGCCGCCGCCCGGGCGGTGGCCGACCACCCCGCCCAGAACTACAACCCCCTCTTCATCTACGGGGAGTCCGGCCTGGGCAAGACCCACCTGCTCTACGCCATCGCCCACAAGATCCACGACGAGCACCCCGACTACCGCATCGTCTACATCAAGGGCGACGCCTTCACCAACGAGCTGATCCAGGCCATCCGGGAGGGCCGCAACCAGGAGTTCCGGGAGAAGTTCCGCTCCGCCGACGTGTTCCTCATGGACGACGTGCAGTTCATCGCCGGCAAGGACTCCACCATGGAAGAGATGTTCCACACCTTCAATACCCTCTACGAGAACA
>DWZK01000138.1 GCA_019117605.1 Candidatus Intestinimonas stercoravium
TACATTTACACTTCCGGGAGATGTATGCAGCGCGACCCATCTCCCCCAAAGGAGTCACGATATGCAACCTACACTTTGTTCACGCTGCCATAAGAACGTGGCTGTGATCTTCGTCACCCGCATCGATGGGAGCGAGACCAAGAACGAAGGCCTCTGCCTCAAGTGTGCCCGTGAGCTGGGGATCAAGCCCGTAGAAGATATGATGCAGAAGATGGGCATCAGCGACGAGGACCTGGATGGGCTCACCACCGAGATGATGTCCGCCTTCGGCGGCGCGGAGAGCATGGAGGGCCTCGCCCCCCAGAGCGACGTCTCCGGGTCCGAGGACGACGAGGGCCGTACCGCCACCTTCCCCTTCCTCAACAAGCTCTTCGGCGGCCAGGGGGGGCAGGACGCCTCCCAGGGAGGCGAGCAGGCCCGCCAGCAGGAGAAGCAGGGGAAGGAGCGCCCGCCCAAGCGGAAATTCCTGGAGAACTACTGCATCTCCCTCACCAACCAGGCCCGGGAGGGCAAGCTGGATAAGATCGTAGGCCGGGAGCCCGAGCTGGAGCGGGTGGTCCAGATCCTCAACCGCCGCCAGAAGAACAACCCCTGCCTCATCGGCGAGCCCGGTGTGGGCAAGACCGCCATCGCCGAGGGGCTGGCCCTGCGCATCGCCCAGCAGGACGTGCCCTACAAGCTGCTGGACAAGGAGGTCTACCTCCTGGACCTCACCTCCCTGGTGGCGGGCACCCAGTTCCGCGGCCAATTCGAGAGCCGCATGAAGGGCCTCATCGAGGAGATCAAAAAGCTGGGCAACATCATCCTGGTGATCGACGAGGTGCACAACCTGGTGGGTGCCGGGGATGCGGAGGGCTCTATGAGCGCCGCCAACATCCTCAAGCCCGCCCTCTCACGGGGGGAGATCCAGGTCATCGGCGCCACCACCCTCACCGAATACCGGAAATACATCGAGAAGGACTCCGCCCTGGAGCGGCGCTTCCAGCCCGTCATGGTGGAGGAGCCGTCCATCGACGACGCCGTGGCCATCCTGAAGGGGATCGCCCCCTATTACGAGCAGTATCACCACGTCACCATCTCCCCCGAGATGTGCCGCCTGGCGGTGACCATGTCCGAGCGGTACATCACCGACCGCTATCTCCCCGACAAGGCCATCGACCTAATCGACGAGGCCTCCTCCGACGTGAACCTGCACAACAAGGCCCTGACCCGCACCATGCAGATCGACAAGGAGCTCGCCGACATCGCCAAGGAGCGGGAGGTCATGCTGGCTGCCGCCAACGACAAGTCCGGGCCCGTCTTCGACAGCCTGCGCCGCCGGGAGAGCGATCTCCTGCGCCAGAAGGAGCGGCTGGAGTCCGCCCCCGCGGCCGAGGGCGAGGACCCCGCCCCCAGGCAGGCGAAGCTGGAGGATATCCAGCGGCAGCTCTCCGAAGTCATCCAGGAGCGCAGCGAGCTGGAGCGTACCAACAGCGAGCGGGCGTATCAGCGCCTGGCCACCCTGAAGAGCCAGGAGCTCCAGCTCACCAGCGAGAAGGACGGCCTGGCCGGACAGCTCACCCCGCCCCTCACTGTGGAGCATCTGGCCCGGGTCATCGAGCTGTGGACCAAGATCCCCGCCAGCCAGATCCAGGAGCAGGAGTACGAGCGGCTGGCCCACCTGGAGGACCGGCTGAAGGCCCACATCGTGGGCCAGGACGAGGCCATCCGCACCGTGGCCAACGCCATCCGCCGGGGCCGCGTGGGCATCGCCTCCAAGCGCAAGCCCGTCTCCTTCATCTTCGTGGGCTCCACCGGCGTGGGCAAGACCGAGCTGGTCAAGCAGCTGGCCCAGGATATGTTCAACTCCCCCGAGTCCCTAATCCGGCTGGATATGTCCGAGTTCATGGAGAAGTTCGCAGTGAGCCGCATCATCGGCTCTCCCCCGGGCTATGTGGGCTATGACGAGGCGGGACAGCTCACCGAGAAGGTGCGCCGCAAGCCATACTGCGTGATCCTCTTCGATGAGATCGAGAAGGCCCACCCCGACGTGCTCAACATCCTCCTCCAGATCCTGGACGACGGCCACATCACCGACGCCCAGGGCCGGACGGTGAACTTCGAGAACACGGTCATCGTCATGACCTCCAACGCAGGCAGCGACACCAGGTCCTCCGGCGCTGTGGGCTTCGGCCGCACCGCCAACGAGCAGGGCAAGGAGCGGGTCATGAAGGCCCTGGAGGGCTTCCTCCGCCCCGAGTTCATCAACCGTGTGGACGAGGTGGTCTATTTCAACCGCCTCTCCGAGGAGAACTTCAAGGACATCGCCAAGATCATGCTCCAGGAGCTCACCGACAACCTGAAGGAGAAGGGCATCACCTTCACCTGGGACGAGAGCGTCCTCACCCACCTGGTCAAGACCTCTTACTCCGCCGCCTACGGCGCCCGGAACCTCCGCCGGCAGGTGCAGAAGGACCTGGAGGACCCCATCGCCACCCTCATCATCAACAGCTACCAGTCCCCCTTCACCCAGCTCCGGGCCGTGGAGGGCGAGGACGGCAAGATCCAGCTCCTGTCCCTGTAAGGGACGAGCTCCCGCAAGCAGACGAAAGAGCTCCCCGCCTCGCGAGAGGCGGGGAGCTCTTTATGCTCTGCGCTCGTTATGCCGCGCCGCAGCGCTCAGTCGGCGTCCCGGTCCGCCACAGGGGCCCAGGTGAGATAGCCGCCGCTGAGGTTGCAGACCTTCTGGAAGCCGTGCTGCATCAGGATGCGGCAGCCGATATAGCCCCGGAGGCCCGCCCGGCAGAAGAGGACGATCCGCTTGTCCCGGGGGAACTCGTCCAGCCGGTCCCGGATCTCGTCCAGGGGGATGGACACGGCGTCGCCGATGGTGCCCCCGGCATACTCGTCGGGGGTGCGGATGTCCACCAGGAGATCCTTCTCCGGGTCCAGCCCGTCCAGGTCCTCGATGAAGATCTGCTCCACGTCCCCCTTGATGACGTTGGCGGCGGTGAAGCCGGCCATGTTCACCGGGTCCTTGGCGGAGGAGAAGGGGGGCGCGTAGCTGAGCTCCAGCTTCTCCAGGTCGAACACGGTCATGCGGCCGTGCATGGCGGTGGCGATCACGTCGATGCGCTTGTCCACGCCCTCCTGCCCCACCGCCTGGGCCCCCAGGATCAGGCCGCTGTCCGGATCGAAGAGGAGCTTGAGAGAGATGGTGGAGCCGCCGGGATAGTACCCGGCGTGGGAGCCCGGGTGGACGTAGACCTTGTCGTACTTCCGCCCCTGGCTCTTGAGCTGCTTCTCGTTGTTCCCCGTGGCCCCGGCGGTGTAGTCGAAGACCTTGCACACCATGGTGCCCAGGGTCCCCTCATAGGCCTCCGGCCGGCCGGCGATGGTGCCGGCGGCCAGACGTCCCTGCCGGTTGGCCGGCCCCGCCAGGGGCACGGAGGCAGGCAGATGGGAGACGTAGTCCTCCACCTCGATCACATCGCCCACCGCCAGGATGTCCGGGTCGGAGGTGCGCATATAGGGGTCCACCTCGATCGTGCCCTTGAAGCCCAGCTCCAGCCCGGCCTCCCGGGCCAGGCCGTTGTCCGCCCGGACGCCGATGGCCAGGAGCACCATGTCGAAGGTCTCGGCCGTGCCGTCCCCCAGCCTGCAGATCAGGCCGTCCTCCCCCCGCTCCACTGCCTGGAGAGAGGTGCCCAGCTTCAGGTCCACGCCCTTCTTCCTCATGTGCCGGTGGAGGATGCAGGCCATCTCATAGTCCAGGGGGGCCAGGATCTGATCTGCCATCTCGGCCAGGGACACCCGGATGCCGCTGTGGACCAGGTTCTCCGCCATCTCCACGCCGATGAAGCCGCCGCCCACCACCAGGGCCCGCTCGGGCCGCTTGAGGGCCACATAGTCGTGGATCCGGTCGCAGTCCTCCATGTTCCGCAGGGTGAACACCTCGGGCAGGTCCGCCCCGGGGAAGGGCGGGCGTACGGGGGATGCGCCGGTGGATATCAGCAGCTTGTCATAGGGCTCGTCGTACTCCTCGCCGGTGGCCTCGCTCCGCACCGAGACCACCTTCCGCGCCCGGTCGATCTTGAGCACCTCGGTCTGCACCCGCACATCCACACGGAACCGTGCCTCCATGGAGGCGGGGGTCTGGAGCAGCAGGCTCTCCCGGTCGGGGATGACCCCGCCGATGTAATAGGGCAGGCCGCAGTTGGCGAAGGAGATGTGCCCGCCCCGCTCGAAGAGGACGATCTCCGCCCCCTCGTCCAGACGGCGGAGCCGCGCCGCAGCGCTGGCGCCGCCCGCCACGCCGCCGATGATGACGATCTTCATGTTCTCTTCTCCTTTCCTTGGTCCGATCCGCAGATGGGTCCTCCGCCGACGTCCAGCACCTCGGTCTCCACTCCCTGGCGGAGGGCGTATACCAGGGTATAGAGGGTCCCCCCCGAGGTGGAGCCGTCATAGGCGGCGATGAGGAGCCCGGAGCGGTCCACCATATAGCGGTCCCGCCGCTGCATACACCAGTTGGTGTACCGCTGCTGGACCACCGTCTCCAGGTCGCACTGATCCAGCAGGGCATGGTACCGCCTCCGGTCCTCCGCCCGCCAGCGGTCCGCCTGGCTCTCGCAGGGGATGGCCGCCTCCAGAGTCACGTCCGGGCGCTCCCGCCGCAGCGCCACCACCGCCTCGCCGAAGTAGAAGTCACAGCCCCGGGCCATGCCGCAGATGAAGTGCCGGTAGCCCCTCCCATAGGCGGCCTCCAGCGCGGCCCCGATCCGCCCCTTCAGGTCCCGGCAGCGCGGGTCCTCCTCCCGGCTCCCCCAGGGCAGCTTGTCCGGCCGGTGTCCGGTGAAACAGCAGGTGGTCTCTCTGGTCACGCCCTTCCCTCCCCCTTTCGGATCTGTCAATGATGATTGTACTATATCCCCTCCGGGGAAGTCAACCGCTCTATCGAACGGATGTTTTTGAAAAAAGGGCTTGCATTTTCCATTGGAGCTTGTATAATGATAACAGAACAACTGAACAGAGATGTCTTCAGGGCAGGGTGAGAATCCCGATCGGCGGTAAAGTCCGCGAGCCTCTCTTCCGAGGGGCCGACCCGGTGGAACTCCGGGACCGACAGTGACGCGTCCATAGGGGCGCGAAGTCTGGATGGAAGAAGATGTGTTAAGACCCGCACCTTTCCCCCATGTTTTTAACACCTGGAAGACATTCCGTCTTTCAGGTGTTCTTCATCACATGGGGGCGTGGCCGTCCGGCCACGCCTGAAAGGAGCGCATTTTTTATGAACGATCCCACCCTCGCCAGGAGCGGCGCACGGTCCACCCTGTCCACCAAGGCCATCACTACCCTGGCCATGCTCACCGGCATCGCCTATGTGGTGATGCTCCTGTCCAAGGCCCTGCCCAGTGTCAACGGGTTCCTGGACTTCGACTTCAAGGACGTGATCATCTGCATCGGCGGCTTCACCTTCGGTCCCACCGCCGCCGCAGCCGTATCCGTGGTCGTTGCCCTCATCGAGATGCTCACCATCAGCACCACCGGCCCCATCGGCATGCTCATGAACGTGCTGGCCACGGTGAGCTTCTGCTGCACCGCCTCTTTCATCTATAAGAAGAGGCACACCATGGCGGGAGCTGTCCTGGGCCTGAGCCTGGGCGTGGCCGCCCTCACCGTCATGATGCTGCTGTGGAACTATTTCATCACCCCCCTCTACATGAACACGCCCAGAGAGGTGGTCGCCGCCATGCTGGTGCCCGTGTTCCTCCCCTTCAACCTGGTCAAGGGCGGTATGAACATGGCCGCCACCCTCCTGCTCTATAAGCCCGTGGTCACCGCTCTGCGGCGGACCGGTCTGGTCCCCCCTTCCACTTCCCATGGGCAGAGCCGCCGCGCCAGCGCCGGGTTCTTCCTCTTCGCTCTGGTGCTGCTGGCCACCTTCATCCTCTTCGCTCTGGTCCTTTGGGATGTCATCTGAACCCGATCCTGTCCTTCCTCTGCGCCCGGCTCTCTGCCGGGCGCGTTTTTTCTCCTTGACGATATCGTGCTTCGATGTTATGATATCGATAGATGATATCGAGCTTTGATATCCTGTTATGGAAGGAGGCGGGCCTCATGGGGAAAAAGCCGCTGGAGGCGCTGACTGAGCCCATGTTCTATGTGCTCATGGCCTTCCTGCGCCAAGAGCGCTGCGGTACAGAGGCTGCGGAGTTCATCGCCGCCAAGACCAGGGGACGGGTGCGGCTGGGCCCGGGGACCCTCTACACGATCCTGGGCAAGTTCGAAGAGGAGGGCCTCCTCCAGGAGGTGAGCGTCCTGGGCCGGAAGCGGACCTACCGCCTCACTGAGAAGGGCCGGGCCCTCTACCGCGAGGAGCTGGAGCGGCTGCGCGCCTGTGTGGCCGACGGCGACAGTGAGGACTGCGAGGAGGTGCAGGCATGACGCGGCAGAAGGGCATCGTGCGCAAGACCATCCCGGTGGACTTCCTGGACATGGACGGCATCGAGGGCTGGCTGGAGGACATGGCGGCCCAGGGGCTCCACTACCAGGAGAGCGGGAGCTGGTACGCCTGCTTCCTCCCCGGAGAGCCCGCCCGGGTGCGCTACCATGTGGAGCCCCCCTCCCGAAAGAGCGGCATGACCCTCCAGGAGGTGGAGGACTGTGAGGCCATGGGCTGGGCGTACGCCGGGAAGTTCGGGGGCTTCGAGCTCTTCCGTACCAGGGACCAGGAGGCGGCGGACTTCCACACCGACCCGGTGATCCAGAGCTATACCCTGGACCGTCTGAGCTGCCGGCTGGCGTGGGGCTCTCTTATCTGCCTGGCTCTGACGGCGGCCCTCCTGGCCTTTCTGGTCTTTGGAGCCCTGGACAGCCCCTTCGGGCCCGTGCTCCGGCTGGTGAAGTACAGCTCCCTGTGGTCCGGCCTCCTGCTGCTGGTGGCTCTCGGCTCCCTGCTCCACCTGTGCCGGAACGCCTGGCGGCTCTGGCAGCTGCGGCGCCGGCTGCGCCTGGGCATCCCCGCCCCCGCCCGGCGGCGCTGGCGGCGCACCCGCCTCTTCGAGCAGATCTCCCAGGCCGTGATCCTGGCGGCGGCGGTGCTGCAGATCGGCTCTCTGGTCCCTAACTTCCTGGGCCTCACCCGATGGGAGCAGGAGCTCTCCACCCTGTCCCGCCCCGCCCCGGTGCTCTCCCTGGCGGAGCTGGAGGGGACGGAGGACTATCAGGCCGTCCCCTTCGGCTACCCCGGCTACGAGGGCCCGGACCGGGACAACATGGCGTCCTATGAGGCCTATCCCCTGGCCCGGTACTACGAGGTGGACCAGGCCGGAACGGCGGACGGTGCGGACTGCCGCCTGGATGTGGAGTGGTACAGCCTTCTCCTCCCCTTCCTGGCCGGTCCCCTGCTGGAGGACGTGATGGACTACGAACTCTATGACCTGCCCTACCGGCCGGAGCGCTACCGTGTGGAGGAACTGGACGCCCCCGGCTTCGACCGGCTGGTCCTGGTCCGGGACATCCGGTACGGCGGGCAGCAGCTCTTCGCCCTGGCCGGGCGGCGGGTGGTATACCTGGACTACGACGGGGGCCAGGACCTGGCGCGGCACCTGGACCAGGTGAGGGCCCTGCTCACCTGGGAGACATAGAACATCCGTTTGACACTTCTCCCGGCCTGTGCTACACTGGATATGGAGGGGAGGGAGAACTGTGGACCGCACCATCCTGCACTGCGATCTCAACGGCTTCTACGCCTCTGTGGAGCTGCTGGACCACCCGGAGCTGCGGGAGCTCCCCGTGGCCGTCTGCGGCGACCCGGAGAGCCGCCACGGCATCATCCTGGCCAAGAACGAGGCGGCCAAGCGCTTCCAGGTCAAGACCGCCGAGACCATCTGGCAGGCCCGGCGGAAGTGCCCCGACCTGATCCTCCTCCCCGCTCACCACGAGCGATACCGGGCCTATTCCAAAAAGGTGAACGCCATCTACGAGCAGTACACCGATCTGGTGGAGCCCTTCGGCATCGACGAGAGCTGGCTGGACATCACCGGCTCCATGCACCTCTTCGGCGGGGAGCCCCGACAGATCGCCGACGAGATCCGGGGCCGGGTGAAGGGGGAACTGGGGCTCACCATCTCGGTGGGGGTCTCCTTCAACAAGATCTTCGCCAAGCTGGGCAGCGACCTCAAGAAGCCGGACGCCACCACGGTGATCCGCCGGGAGGACGTGGAGCGCTTGGTGTGGCCCCTGCCGGTCACCGACCTGCTCTTCGTGGGCCGGGCCTCCTACAAGGTGCTGCGGCAGTACGGCATCCGCACCATCGGCGAGCTGGTCTCCTTCGGCCGGGAGCCCCTGGTCCGCCTGCTGGGCAAGCAGGGGGGACAGCTCTACGACTACGCCGCCGGGCTGGAGCACAGCCCGGTGACCCGGGCCGGGGAGGTCCCGCCTCCCAAGTCCATCGGCAACAGCATCACCTTCCGCCGGGACCTGGTGGGAGAGGCGGATATCCGGGCCGGGGTCTCCCTGCTGGCCGACAGCGTCTCCGCCCGACTGCGGAGACAGGGCATGATGTGCTCCACCGTCCAGGTCACCATCCGGGACCCCAACTTCAAGAACATCTGCCGTCAGAAGCGGCTCCCCGCCCCCACCTGCCTCTTCCGGGACATCTCCCAGGCCGCCCTGGAGCTGATCGCCCAGTCCTGGGATCCCCGGGCCCCTATCCGCCTCCTGGCCATCACGGGCCAGAACCTGGTCCCCGAGGCGGATGCGGGAGAGCAGCTGGACCTCTTCCACCGGGACGCCTCCCCCCGCCGGGAGAAGCGGGAACAGCTGGAGCGGGCCCTGGACCAGATCCGCACCAAGTACGGCAAGGGGGCCATCTCCCCCTCCGCCACCGCCCTGGGGGAGGACATCGACCATCCGGCGGGCCACGCCGGCTCCATCCCCCCGCCCGGCGGGAGCCGCCGGGGAGAGGACGCCTGAGCGTACAAAACACGCCGCCCCTTCCGGCGATGCCGGAGGGGGCGGCGCAGTCTTGCGGTCACTTCATGAAGAAGCGGATCATCTTCTCATAGAAGGGCTGGTAGGGCTGGTAGCGCATGGGCAGGTCCATCCAGGTCTTCTTGTCCACGATGCTCTTCTTGTGGCTGAAGGTGTCGAAGCCGATCTTCCCGTGGTAGGCCCCCATGCCGCTGGCCCCCACGCCGCCGAAGCCCATCTGGCTGGTGGCCAGGTGGATGATCGTGTCGTTGACGCAGCCGCCGCCGTACCGGCACCGGCTGGCGACCTCCTTCACCATGGCCCTGTCCTCGGTGAAGAGATAGAGGGCCAAGGGGTGGTCCCGCCGGTCCAGGACCTCCATCACCTGGCCGATGTCCGTGTAAGTGAGGACGGGCAGCACCGGCCCGAAGATCTCCTCCCCCATCACTCTGTCCTCCCAAGTCACACCGTCCATGACCGTGGGGGCGATCCGCAGGGCCGCCGGGTCGCTCTCCCCGCCCAGGACCACCTTCTCCGGGTCGATGAGCCCCCGGATCCGGTCGAAGTGCTTCTGGTTGATGATCTTCCCATAGCCGCCGTTCTTCAGGGGCTCCTCCCCGTACTGCCGCCGGATCTCCCTCTTCAGGGCCTCCACCAGGGCGTCCTTCACCGCGGCGTGACAGTAGATATAGTCGGGGGCCACACAGGTCTGGCCGCAGTTGAGGAATTTTCCAAACACGATCCTCCGGGCCGCCAGGGAGATCTTGGCCGTCTTGTCCACGATGCAGGGGCTCTTCCCCCCCAGCTCCAGAGTCACGGGGGTCAGGTGGGCGGCGGCGGAGCGCATGACCTCCCGGCCCACGGACTGGCTGCCGGTGAAGAAGATATAGTCGAAAGCCTCCCCCAGCAGGCTCTGGTTCTCCTGCCGGCCGCCGGTCACCACCGCCACCAGCTCCGGGGGGAAGCACTCCGCCATCAAGTCGCCGATGGCCCGGCTGGTGGCGGGCGAGTAGGCGCTGGGCTTGAGCACCACGGTGTTCCCCGCCGCCAGGGCGTCGATGAGGGGGTCCATGGTCAGCAGGAAGGGGTAGTTCCAGGGGCTCATGATCAGTACCACCCCATAGGGGTCGGACCGCTCGTAGCTGCGGGCGGCGAACTGGGCCAGAGGGGTGGGCCGGGTCTTGGGCCGGGCGAAGGAGGCGGTGTGCCGGAGCATATAGGTGAGCTCGCTGCGCACCATGCCGATCTCGCTCATATAGGACTCCGCGGCGCTCTTTCCCAGGTCCTCCCGCAGGGCCCCGGCGATCTCGCCCTCCCGGGCCTCTACCGCCCTCTGGAGCTTCCGGAGGGCCTCCAGCCGCCGCTCTACCGGCAGGGTGGCCCCTGTGCGGAAGAAGGCCCGCTGCCGCTCCACGATGGAGCCGATCTCTTCTCTCGTCATACGTCCACGTCTCCTTTTTCCATGACCATGTGGTAGAGCGCCTCCAGCTCTTTGGCGTCCATCTCCCGGGGCACCGGGTAGAGCGGGTTGCTCTCCCGGGCAGCGTACCGGGCCAGCCGGGGGATATCCTCCTCTCGGAGCTCCGGGAAGCTGTCCGGGATGCCGAAGCGCTCTTTCAGGTCCTTCACCCCCCGGATGAAGGCCTGGGCCGCCTCGTGCCGGGGCGTGCCGGCCCGGCACAGGCCCGCGGCCTCCGCCAAGCGGGCCAGCTTCTTCTCCGCGCTGGGCCCATATGCCTCCAGCACGAAGGGGAGGAGCACCGCGTTGGCCAGGCCGTGGGGGATGTCATACTTCCCGCCCAGAGAGTGGGCGATCCCGTGGACATAGCCCACATAGGACCGGGTGAAGGCGTTCCCCGCCAGATAGGCTGCATGGAGCATGTTCCGCCGGGCCTCCCGGTCCTCTCCGTGCTCCACCGCCCGGGGCAGATAGGTGAACACCAGCCGCACCGCCTCTACCGCGTCCCGCCGGGTCTCCCTGGTGGTGGAGCGGCCGATGTAGGCCTCCACCGCGTGGGTCAGGGCATCCATCCCCGTGGTGGCGGTGAGCATGGGGGGCAGTCCCACCGTCACCTCCGGATCCAGCAGGGCGTAGGAGGGGATGAGGGGGAAGTCGTTGATGGGGTACTTGTGCCGGGTCTCGGCGTCGGTGATCACCGCCGCCAGGGTGGTCTCGCTGCCGGTCCCCGCCGTGGTGGGCACCGCCGCCAGGAGAGGGATCCTCCGCCGGACCTTCAGGATGCCCTCCATCTGGGAGAGGCTCTTGTCCGGCCGGGCCACCCGGGCCCCCACCGCCTTGGCGCAGTCCATGGAGGAGCCCCCTCCGAAGCCGATGAGCCCCTGGCAGCCCGACGCCTTGTACAGGGCGAGGGCCGCCTCCACATCGTCGGTGGTGGGGTTGGCCGAGGTGTCGTGGTAGACCGTCACCTGGACGCCGCCGGCCTCCAGGCACGCCTGGAGGGGCCGGGAGAGCTCCAGCCGGTAGATCGAGGGGTCGGTGACCAGGAGCACCCGGCGGATGCCCCGCCCCAGGAACACGTCCCGGAGGGCCTCTATGTCCTCCAGCAGCACCGGCCTCCGGTAGGGCAGCACCGGCAGGGCGATGCGGAACGCGATCTGATAGAGCCGGCAGCCCAAAGTAGAGATGGGATCCATATCTTATCTGTCTTCCTTCTTTATCCGGCGACCCTCGCCGGGCCGCCTGTGGTCTTTATCTAGTTTATTTATCACAAACCGCCGGTTTTGTCGAGCCCTTTTCGCCGCCGGCCCGGGGATCGCCGGGAAAGATCCGCGCTCCGCCCTTGCAGGCTCCCTCCGCAGGCGGTATCATAGAGGCAGGCCCCGCCGTGCGGGCCATCCGTCACAGAAAGGAACGATACCGCTGCTATGAGATACGATTTCACCACCATCATGGACCGCCGGGGCAAGGACGCCCTGGCTCTGGACGTAGACACCGCCCTCCGCCGGGGCTCCCTGGGCGTCCGCGACGCCAAGATCCGTGAGGGCTTCTCCATCATCCCCATGTGGGTGGCGGATATGAACTTCCCCACCGTCCCCACCGTGCAGGAAGAGATGGCCCGGCGCATCGCCCACCCGGCCTTCGGCTACTTCGCCCCCACCGACGAGTATTACGGCTCCATCCTCCGCTGGCACGCCGCCCGCTTCGGCGTGGAGGGGATGACCCGGGACTGCATCGGCTATGAGAACGGCGTGCTGGGCGGCGTGGTCTCCGCCCTCAGCGTGTTCTGCTCCCGGGGGGACAAGGTGCTCCTCCACTCCCCCACCTACATCGGCTTCACCCACAGCCTGGAGGACAACGGCTACCGCATCGTCCACAGTCCCCTCCGCCGGGACGGGGAGGGCGTGTGGCGCATGGACTTCGAGGACATGGAGGAGAAGCTCCGCACCCAGAAGATCCACGCCGCCGTGCTCTGCTCTCCCCATAACCCCACCGGCCGGGTGTGGGAGCGCTGGGAGCTGGAGCGGGCCATGGCCCTCTTCGCCAAGTACGATGTGTATGTGGTCTCCGACGAGATCTGGGCGGACCTGGTCCTGGCCGGGCACGCCCACATCCCCACCCAGTCGGTGAGCCCCGACGCCCGGAAGCGCACCGTGGCCCTCTACGCCCCCAGCAAGACCTTCAACCTGGCGGGCCTGGTGGGCAGCTACCATGTGGTCTACGACCCCTGGATCCGGGACCGGCTGGCCCGGGCCTCCTCTCTCTCCCACTACAACAGCATGAACGTACTGAGCATGCACGCCCTCATCGGCGCCTACCGGCCCGAGGGCTGTGAGTGGGTGGACCAGCTCTGCCAGGTGCTCACCGAGAACGTGGACTACGCCTATGACTACATCACCACCCGGTTCGAGGGCGTCTCCCTGGCCAAGCCCCAGGGCACCTACATGCTCTTCCTGGACTGTACCCAGTGGTGCGAGGCCCACCACAAGACCATCGACGAACTGGAGCGGGCAGGGATCGAAGTGGGCGTCCTCTGGCAGGACGGCCGCCCCTTCCACGGCCCCTGCTCCATCCGCATGAACCTGGCCCTCCCCCACTCTCTGGTGGTGGAGGCCATGGACCGGCTGGACAAGCATGTCTTCCACGGGGCGTGAGCGTACCGGCGATCTCCTGTTGACAGGCGGGACATCTTATAGTATCATAGGTCTGCTAAAACTCCGTGTGGATTTTTCCAGCCCACAAGGCTCTTTTCGCCACACGACCGCTCAAACGCGGTCGTGTGGCTTTTTTTGTGTCCGCACGGCAAGGAGGTATCTCAATGGACGAGCGCTTTATGAGGGAGCGCCCCATCTTCCCCCTGGTCATGTCCATGTCCCTGCCCATGATCGTATCCATGCTGGTGAACTCCCTCTACAACATCGTGGACAGCTTCTTCGTGGCCCAGATCAGCGAGGACGCCATGACCGCCCTGTCCCTGGTCTATCCGGTGCAGAACCTGATCAACGCCATCGCCATCGGCTTCGGCGTGGGCGTCAACGCGGTGATCGCCCTCCACCTGGGGGCAGGGGACCAGCGGAGCGCCAACGTCGCCGCCAACCACGGCATGATCTGCTCCCTGATCCACGGCGTCGTCATCACCATCGCCAGTCTGGCCTGTATGCCCTTCTTCCTGGGGATGTTCGACCCCACGGCGGCGGTGCTGGACCTGGGCCTGCGCTATTCCACTGTGGCCTTCTCCTTCTCCACCGTCATCATGCTGAGCCTCTCCTTCGAGAAGATCTTCCAGGCGGTGGGCCGGATGAAGATCACCATGACCGCCCTCATGAGCGGCTGTATCTGCAATATCATCCTGGACCCGGTGCTGATCTTCGGCCTGGGGCCCTTTCCCGAGATGGGGATCGAGGGGGCTGCCCTGGCCACCGGCATCGGGCAGGTGCTCACCCTGGTCATCTATCTCTTCGCCTACCGGCTCCGCCCCATCTCCATCCGGCTCAGCCGCACCTATCTGGTGCGGGACGGGCGGCTGGACCGCAAGCTCTACCTGGTCGGCGTCCCCGCCATCCTGAACCTGGCCCTCCCCTCCCTCCTGATCTCCTGCCTGAACGCCCTGCTGGCCGTGTATTCCCAGAGCTATGTGGTGATCCTGGGCATCTATTACAAGCTCCAGACCTTCCTCTATCTCCCCGCCAACGGCATCGTCCAGGGCATCCGGCCCATCATCGGCTACAACTTCGGCGCCCAGGAGCACGACCGGGTGCGGAAGATCTACCAGGTGACCCTCCTCCTCAGCGGCGGGATCATGTGTCTGGGGACCCTGATCTGCCTGGTGGCCGCCGAGCCCCTCATGGCTCTCTTCACCGCCAATCCCGACACGGTGCAGGCCGGCGGCATGGCCCTGCGCATCATCAGCGCCGGTTTCATCGTCTCCGCCGTCTCGGTGACCTCCTCGGGGGCCCTGGAGGGCCTGGGCAAGGGCACCGCCTCCCTGGCGATCTCCCTGTGCCGGTATGTGGTGGTCATCCTGCCCGTGGCCTTCCTCCTCAGCCGGGTCTGGGGGGCAAACGGCGTGTGGTCCGCCTTCGGCGTCACCGAGTTCGTCACCGCCGCGGTCTCTATCCTGGTCTATCGCCGGGCGGCCCGGCCCCCCCGATGACCTCCCCCGCAAAAAAGCGGTATGGCTGCACGCCATACCGCTTTTTTGCGCCGGGGTTGGACGATCCCCATGGTTTCCACTATAATATCTGTATCCGTGATCCGCCGCCCCCGGCGAGGCACGGCGAACGAAAGGAGAGATGTGTCATGACCCGTATCCCCCGCACCCAGGCCGTCTACAGCATGTCAGCCGGCCACGCCCCCGCTGCCCGTGTCCCCTCTGGAGAGACGGTGGTGTTCGAGACCACAGACTGCTACGGCGGCCAGATCGTCCGGGAGGAGCAGCTCCTGGGCAGCATCGACTGGGATGAGATCAACCCGGCCACCGGCCCCCTGTTCGTGGAGGGCGCCCAGCCCGGCGACCTGCTGAAGGTCTCTGTCCTGGACATCCGTATCGCTGGCCATGGCGTCATGACCGCCATGCCCGGCGAGGGCGCGGTGGGCTGCAAGCTCACCGGCGACCGCACCCGCATCATCCCCGTCCGGGATGGCCGCGTCCACTTCTCCGACCGGGTGGTGCTGGATGCCGCCCCCATGATCGGCGTCATCGGCACTGCTCCGGCGGAGGGGCGGGAGATCCCCACCGGCACCCCCGACGTCCACGGTGGGAACATGGACAACACGCGGATCTGCAAGGGATCTGTCCTCTACCTGCCGGTGAACGTGGAGGGCGCCCTTCTGGCCGTCGGCGACCTCCACGCTCTGATGGCCGACGGGGAAGTGCTGATCTGCGGCCTGGAGATCGCCGGCGAGGTGGAGGCGAAGGTCGAGGTGGTGAAGGGGGCGGACCTGCCCGTCCCCGTGGTGGTCTCCGGCGGCGCGGTCATGACGGTGGCCTCCGCCCCCACCCTGGACCAGGCCGCCCTGGATGCCACCCACCACATGATGGACCTGATGACCGCCGGCGGCACGGTGGATCCCCAGGAGGCGGGGATGCTCCTCTCTCTGAAGGGGGACCTGCGGATCTGTCAGATCGTGGACCCCATGAAGACCGCCCGGATGGAAGTCCCCCTCTCCCTCCTGGACGCCTGCGGCGTCCGCCTGCCCTGAGTCTGTCTCCCGGCGCCACAGGCTCCCCCCATAGACGAGACGGCTGTATGCCGCCGGACCGGTCCGGCGGCATACAGCCGTCCTCATATCAGTGGCCAGGGGCCTCCCGGCCGTTGCGAAGATCACGATATCCACGATGCCGGGAAGCAGCGTCGCGCCCCCAGATAGAACGTCAAGCCGGAGATAACTGCGGTGGATGACAGCAGACAGAAGATGCCCGCGATCGCCAGCACGATCCATAAAAACACCCTATCGCTACACATTCCCCATGGCATCGGGATCTCAGCGGGATGATATCCCGCTTCCTGTCGTATCTTTATCATATCGCCAAGAGCATCACTGTCGATAGACATGCACTGATAGTTTACATAAAATATATGGACCGTTCATCAGATATGCGATATCGGACGTGCCTCTCCCTATATCCGCCCGGCTCTGCAGCGGCGGGCTGCCGCCGGCTCATACGGGACACTGCCGTCCGGTGTGGTCGATGGTATAGTCTGTGTGATACTCCCCGGGCAGGATGAGCTGGGAGATGGGCACGAACGTGTACCCCTCCTGGAGCAGAGCTTCGATGATGGTGGGGAGGGCCTCCGGGGTGTGGAGCGCCGCGTTGTGGAAGAGCACGATGGAGCCGGGCTGTACTCGTTTGGTCACCCGCTCCACGATCTCGGGCGCCTCCAGCTCCTTCCAGTCCAGACTGTCCACGTCCCACTGGATGGGCTCCATACCGATAGAGCGGATCGCTGTGATGACATTGTTGTCATATTCTCCATAGGGCGGGCGGATCAGGGTGGGGCGCACCCCGGTCACCGCCTCGATCTTGTCGTTGCAGGCCTCCACGTCCGCCACGATCTCATCTTTGGACAGCTGGGACATATGGGCGTGGGTGTTGGAGTGGTTCATCACCTCGTGTCCCGCATCGTGGAGCGCCTTGACCGACTCGGGATATTTGTCCACCCACTCCCCCACCACAAAAAACGTGGCTTTGACCTTGTACTTCCCCAGGATATCGATGAGCTGCTGGGTATCCTCGTTTCCCCAGGGTGATGTGAGACAGCGGCGGTATGCCGGACGCGCCGGAAAGCCGCCGCAGTACCGGCCGGTCCCGTATAAGCGCCCCGACTGGATGCATAGAATGAGCCAGTCGAGCCTTTCGTGGGCACAGGAGGGACAGCGACATGGCATCGAGGGCCAAGCCGGCAGCACAAAAAACCACATGGCATATCTCCCGGCGCTTTGAGGGCGGCAGAGGGCCGGAAGCGCTGGTCCTGGCGCTGATCCGGGCCCATGGCAAGTGACCACGGGCCCCATCGCATCCGAAGGGAGGGGAGCGGCCATGCCTTCGTGGAACACTGCGGGGTATCTGCGCATATCCCGTGAGGACGGGGACAGGGCGGAGAGCGACAGCATCGTCAACCAGCGCAAGCTGCTGGAGCGGTACATAGGTGAGCACCCGGAGCTGCATCTGGTGTCCTATTACCAGGATGACGGCTATACGGGCACCAATTTCGACCGCCCGGCCTTCCGGCGAATGGAGGCGGACATCGCACAGGGCCGGATCGACTGCGTCCTGGTCAAGGACCTCTCCCGGTTCGGGCGCGACTACATCGAGATGGGCCGCTATCTGGAGCGCGTCTTTCCCAGTCAGGGCGTCCGCTTCATCGCGATCAACGACCATGTGGACAGCCAGCAGGGGCGGTATGATATGCTCCTGCCCATGAAGAACCTGTTCAACACCCAATATGCCCGGGACATCTCCGACAAGGTCCGCGCCGCCATCCGCACCAAGCAGCAGCGGGGGGAGTTCATAGGCGCCTTCGCCAGCTACGGGTACCGGAAGGACCCGGCCGACCACAACCATCTGGTCGTCGATCCCGCTGCGGCGCAGGTGGTACAGAGGATCTTCGACCTCTTTGAGCAGGGGCATGGGAAGATCTCGATCGCAAAGCTGCTCAACGCCGAGGGGATCCCCAGCCCCAGCGAGTACAAGCGCATCCTGGGGGAGCGCTATCACAACGGGCGGCGGATCGACGGGACCACTTACTGGACTTACGCCACCATCCACAGGATCCTGCAAAATCAGATGTACGCGGGCCGCATGGCGCAGGGGAAGAGCTGCCGCCCGACCATGCATGGGAAGGCAAGGCAGCTGGCCCCCTCGGACTGGACCGTGATCCCCGGCACCCATGAGGCCATCATCTGCCAGGACCAGTGGGAGCGGGTACAGTCCCTGTTGCGTGCCCGGGCCCGCACGCCGTGTTTCCAGTCGGACCCCAGCCCCTTCGCCGGCTTCCTCCGCTGCGGAGACTGCGGCCGGGCCATGGTGAAGGCGAAGGGCTCGGGAGGGATCTGTTATGACTGCGGCTCCTATAAGCGGTATGGCTCCACGGCCTGCAGCAGACACAGCATCCCTCACGCGGTCCTGGAGCAGATCGTGCTGGACGATCTGGAGCGGGTCATCGGCGCAGTGCGGGACCTTCCGTCCTTAGTGGAGGAGGCCCCCGTCCAGTCCGCGCCCCAGGCGGCGGTCCAGGGAGAGCGGGAGCGGCTCGAGGCCGGGCTGGAGCGGCTCTACCGGATGAAGAAGTCCGCCTATGAGGACCTCCAGGACGGGCTGCTCGACCGGGGAGATTTCATCCGCTATAAAAAAGACTACGAGCGCCAGGAGCGGGCGCTCACCGCCCAGCTGGAGCAGCTGCGCCGCGCCGGAGCGCCCTCGCCCCCGCGTTCTCCCTGGGCAGAGCGCCTGCTCCGGCAAGGGAAGTTGACCCACCTGGACCGAGCCACCGTGGCGGAGGTCATCCGGAAGATCCTGGTCTTCGAGGACAGGCACATCGAGATCACCTATGCTTTCTCCAACGAGCAGGGGCTCCTGGACGCAGAAAGCGGGCGTACGGTCTGACCGTGCGCCCGCTTTCTCTGTCCGTGTCCGCCGATGCGGAGGGTCACCGTCCGCTCCTTCCCCGCGCCCCGTGGCAGTACCAGAGGAGCGCTCCAAGCCCCGCTCCTCCCAGGATATTGCCCAGGGTGACAGGGATCAGAGCGGATACGGCGCCCGCCATCCCCAGCGGCGCCAGGTCCACCCCCGCCGCCACGGCCTGCGCCGCATATTCCGGGACGGCCGCCGCCATCAGGGCAGCGCCGATATAATAGAGATCCGCAACGGAGTGCTCAAAGCCGCACAGGACGAAAAAGCACACCGGGAGATAGGCCCCCAGCAAGCGGCCCGCAGTCTCCTTGGCGGAGTTGGCGGCCAGCACGCCCAGGCATACCAAGACATTGCACAAGATCCCCAGGCCCAGGCCGTTCCAAAAGGACAGGGCGCACTTGCCGGCCCCCACCCGGATGGTATATACCGCCAGGGCGCCGGAGGAGTAGTCCAGCTGGCCGCAAAAGACGCACAGCCCGGCCACCAGCAGAGCGCCCAAGGTGTTGCCGATGTAGACCAGCACCCAGTTGCGCAGCATCTGCCCTATGGTCCCTCCCCCGTCCAGAAGGGTGATGGGCAGCATACAGTTCCCGGTGAACAGCTCCGCCCCCGTGACCACCACCAGACCCAGCCCGAAGGGGAATATCAGGGCGCAGATGGTCCGCAGGGTCCAGGTATCCGAGATGCCGTATACCGCTGTGTTGGTGGCCGCCGCGGCCACAGCGATGATGGCCCCGGCCAGGATGCCCAGCAGCAGGAGACTGGAGGCGGAGCGGCGCAGTTTCGTCCGGCCCGCCGTGCTGTAGGCGTCGATCGTTTCTCCCGGAGACAAATAAAGACGTTCCATGGTCTTGTTGGCCCTGTTACAGTCAGGGCGCGCTCCTTTCTGTCGTCTCACCTGTGCGCGCCCGGGCGTATCTGAAACACCGCCCCCGTCCTCTTGGAGCAGATCCCGGAGGCTGCGGCGGCCAGATACACCGCAAATAAAAAAGGGCGCACCCTTTTTGGTGCGCCCAGACGGTCGGCATCAAAGCGTGCCCCATGGCCCGCCCGCTATACTCCATGTGGTCCCATCCACTTCCGTCAGTCGTATAGCTCTCTTCCCCGCAGCGAGGAAGATGATCGTAGTGTACCATATCGTTGGAGGCCCGTCAAGGTCCCCAGGCCAAATGGCTCAATGATGCGTTCCGGCAGCCTCTCCATCGGGCTCAGTCGGCCCGCAGGGCCACCACAGGCTGGAGTTTGGATGCCTTGGCCGCCGGATACATGCCAAAACCTACCCCCATGGCCACCGAGAACAGGAACGCCCCGATGGACATAGGGAGATCCGGCAGGATCACCGCGCGCAGGATGATCTGTCCCGCCAGAAGGGTGCCGGCCACCCCTGCGGCGATGCCGAGCAGTCCGCCGATGCCGCAGACCACCGATGCCTCGATGAGGAACTGGACCAGGATGGACCGCCGCCGGGCGCCGATGGCTTTGCGGATACCGATCTCCCGGGTACGCTCGGTGACGGTGACCAGCATGATATTCATGATGCCGATGCCGCCCACCAGCAGAGAGATGGAGGCGATGCCGCCCAGCACCATGCTCATCATACGGTTCTGCTCATCCGACTGCTTCATGTCCTGATTTTCTGAATACACGCTGAAGTATCCCCGCTGGCCGTCTATCTGTCCTTTGAGGAAGCCGGATACCCTGGAAGATACCTCCGCAGTGACTGCGCTGCCGGCCGCGCGCACGGTGAAAGAGCCGAGCGTGCTCCTCCGGTCCAGCAGGCGGCACAAGGTATAGGGGACCACCGCCATGTTGTCCATAGAGTATTCCGAGTCCGGATCCTTGGCCCGGTAGACGCCCACCACCTCGAAAGGGTGGCCGCGGAGCAGCACCGTCTTCCCCACAGGATCCTGATAGTTGAAGAGGTACTGGGCCGTGCGGGCGCCCAGCACGATCACCTGCTGTCCGGACTGCACGTCCATCTGACAGAGATCCCGCCCCTTCTGGATCTGGAAATTGTTGCAGAGCGAGAATTGAGGGCTCCCGAGTTTGATGCTGGGCCCGCCGCTCTCCATATCCCCCGTGGATCTGTCCCGGTAGATGATAGGGCCTTCGGTAGACACGTCAGGGGTCACTCCAAGGACCAGCGGGCCCAGGCCGAGACAATAGTCGTAGAGGGCCTGAGAGATATCGGCGTCGCCCATCTGTTCAGCAGAGATGGTGATGCGGTCGTTCCCCATGCGCTCATAATACTCCTTGATATGCCGGTTGGAGCCCTGTACCACAGACACCATGATGATCACCGCGGCCACTCCGATGATGATGCCCAGCATAGTCAGCAGGGAGCGCACCTTATTGGACCGGATGGATTTGAACGCCATCCGAAAAGATTGTTTCAGGTCCATAGCGCGATCTCCTCTCTGGGGCAATCCACTACGATCTGTCCGTCGGCGATCCGGATCACCCGGTGGGCCGTGGCGGCCACTTTGCTGTCATGGGTGATGAGGAGGATGGTGGTCCCCCGCTCTCGATGGAGCTGGTGGAGGATCTCCAGGACCTGATGTCCGGTCTTGGAGTCCAGGGCCCCCGTGGGCTCGTCGGCCATGATGATGGGCGCGTTGGTGGAGATGGCTCGGGCAATGGCCACCCGCTGCTGCTGGCCGCCGGACATCTGGGAGGGGCGGTCGTGGAGGCGTCCCCCCAGGCCCACCCTTTCCAGGGACTCCTTGGCGATCCTGCTCCGCTTCTCCGCGGGGATCCCCTGGTAGATGAGGGGCAGCTCCACGTTCTCCAGCGCATCCAGTGCCGGGATCAGATTATAGCCCTGGAAGATGAACCCGATCTCCACATTTCGGATCCGGGAGAGCTCATCGTCGCTCATCTGACTGGCCAGCTTGCCATTGAGGGAGTAGCTGCCTCGGGAGGGCAGGTCTAGACAGCCCAGCACGTTCATCAACGTGGATTTTCCGGAGCCGGAGGCCCCTATGATGGCCACGAACTCTCCCCGTCCCACGGAGAGCGTGACGCCGTTGAGGGCCCGCACCTCATTCTCCATGCCCTCGTTGTAGATCTTGTAGATCTGCCGCAATTCGATCAGGCTCATAGCGTGCCCCCCTTACATATAGTCGAAGGAGCTGCCCGACTCCACCAGTTTCTGGGTGAATACCTCTGTGCCCTCCTCCACCCCGCTCTTGATCTCTACCTGGGCGTTGTTGGACAGTCCGGTCTCCACCGGCACGGCGTAGAAGCCCGGCGGGATCTCCGTGGCCTCGTCCAGATCGATGGCGTTGTCGGGACGACGGTCGCTCCTGACGAAGAGGCAGTTGCCCTGTTCGGTATATTGTACCGCCTGGGCGGGGACCAGCAGGCTATCTCTCGATTCCGCCAGTACCAGCTCATACTCGATGGACATACCGCTCATCATAGCGCCCTCCTTGTTTTCCACCCGCACCACCGCCGGGAAGAAGGAGACGCCGTTCTCCGATTTTCCCGTCAGGCTGACGCTCTCCACGGTCCCCTCCAGGGTGGTCTCCTCCCCTGCCAAGCCCGTTTGGGTGATGGTGCATGGCATCCCGTTCTGGACCCGTGCCACGTTCCGCTCGTCCACCTGGATCTCGATGCGCATCACGGAGGTATCCGCCAGCAGGATGCCCATCTGTCCCGTGTTCGCCTTGCTCCCCTCCTCCAGCAGACAGGTGAGCACGGTCCCGGAGATGGGGGCCTTGATCCGCATGGCCTCTTCCTGCTCCAGTGCCTTCTGCACCTTCTCCTGGGCGGAGGACAGCGTCTCCCGCGCCGTCTCCACCGCAGTCCGCGCTGTCTCCACCGCTTCCCGCGCAGAGGTCACGGACTCCCGCTTCTCTGCCATCTGCTTCTCCAGTTCCTCCGGCCCCAAGACCAGGACGGCTTGTCCTTTCTTTACGGGCGCGTGATCATGCAGGTAGCTCACCTGGAGAGGGCCGGCCACCTTCGCCGTCACCTCCCGCGCCTCCTGGTAGGCCAGCCGTCCGCCTTGATAGGGGTAGATGGCGCCTCCCTCAGCCGTCAGCGAGGCGGAGGCCGCCATCCCCTCCGTCAGTGTCCCCGGGTTCTCCAGGGATATCACTGCCTCGAAGCATTTGGAGCCCTCCGGCGTGATGAGCTCCACCCTGTTGATCTCACTGACCTTCCCCGGCACCGAGGCCGTCGCCGCCGGGATAGAGACGCTGGCCTCCTGGCCCACCTGTAGGGCCTCCAGGTAGGCATAGCTGTAGTAAAGAGACAATTTGAGCCGGTCGGAGCTGACCAGAGTGGCCACCTTCTGCCCCGCAGACACCTCCGCGCCGGGCAGGAGAGAGACAGTATCCATCAGCTTCCCGTCAAAAGGGACCGTCACCGTCAGATCTTTCCGGGCGTCCACCAGCTTTTGGTGCTCCTTTTCCGCCTCAGAGAGCTGCTTCTGTGCAGCCTGGAGCCGTTCTGTGGCACTCGTGACCCCCTTCTCCGCCTCTGCCAAGCTCTTGCGGGCCTCCTCCGTGGCTTTCTGTGCCTCGGTGGGGTCCAACTCATAGAGGAGCGCGCCGGCCTCCACATGGTCTCCCTCTTTTACATGGAGGGACAGGACAGTGGCGCTGGCCGGCGGGTCCAGGGACGCCGACTCCCTGGCAGAGGCCACCCCGGTCCCCTTTACCGTGCTCCGGATAGTGCCTCTGGTCACCAGATCTGTGACGATCTCCTCTCTGCCGGCGCCGCCTCCCAGCAGGCGCACGGCACCGATGCCGCCGGCTGCCAACGCGGCGACCAGGACGAGAGGCAAGATCCGCTTAGGCAGCCCTCTGACAGGGCTGCCCTCCCTGTTTTTTATAGAGAACATGGCATTACGTCCTTTCCATTCGATCTTATGGGCGCGGCGGCCGGAAAGCATCGGCCATCCCGCTGTCTGTCCACCGGACGCCCCGGCACTGTGATAGCCTTTCGGCCGTCATCGCCTCTGCCGGGACATCCGTCTGTACAGAAGGATACGCGCCAAATCTTAGATCCCGGTGGGGTGCAGACCTTAAATATCCTTAAATCGTATCACCTGTGCCATCGTTCCCATCCCTCTTCTCCCAGGTCAGCCGAAAATGCATGGAAGGTCTCCCCAGGGGCCCGCATCTCGGAGAAGCCCTTCTCAGTCCGCAAGCGTCCGGCCATGGCGAGCGTATCCAGGCAGGCTGTCCCTCATCGAGCACATGCTTACACATACGAGAGGG
>DWZK01000139.1 GCA_019117605.1 Candidatus Intestinimonas stercoravium
TGACACGGGACATTTTGATTGAATTAGTAGACCATATCAAGATACATGAGGGCGGCTATATCAGCATTGTATTCCGCTTTGCTGACGAGCTCCGCCGTATTCAAGAGTTTATCGAGGTCAATACCCATAGCGAGGCGGTTTAATGGGAACCGCATTTTTACAGACGGTCATCTTTCCTAAATAAACCGCCCCGGTCTCTCCCTGGGGCCCTCGAGGCCCTGCGGGACCCTCCACGCCCTGTGGGCCCTGGGGCCCTGCGGGGCCGGTATCTCCCTTCGGTCCCTCTGGTCCCTGGGGACCCTGCGGGCCCTGCGGTCCTGCGGCCCCTGCGGGGCCGGTCTCTCCCCGGGGACCTACGGGGCCCTGTGGGCCTGCCGGTCCCTCCGCGCCTTGGGGCCCCTGGGGCCCGGCAGGACCTTCCGCGCCCTGGGGCCCCTGCGGTCCCTGGGGCCCGGCGGCGCCCGTATCGCCCCGCGGGATGGTGAAGTTCAAGACGGCGTTAGAGGTGGTGCCGGAATTGGTGACAGTGGCATCCGTGCCCGGGGCGCCGGTGGTGACAGTGCCGATCCTTATGGTAGCGCCGGCGGGGCCCTGAGGACCCGCCGGTCCCTGGGGCCCCTGCGGCCCAGCGGGACCGGGCGCACCGGCCGGCCCGGCGGGGCCTTGGGGGCCTGCGGGCCCGGGAAAGCCCCTGGGCCCGGTGGGTCCGGGATCGCCCTTGGGCCCTTGGGGCCCTCTGGGGCCGGGAGGGCCGGGCACCGGACAGGGACAGGCCGGAGGACAGCCGCCGCAGGTGGAGTTGGGACGGTAGATATTCATAGAGCAGAAACTCCTTTCCACATGTGCTGAGGGAGGGGAGGCAGGACCTCCCCTATCAGGATATGCGGCGGAGGGGCGGAGGGGGAGCGGACAGACAGCGGACGGAGGCACAGCGCTTGCGGCCAGATCCGGCAGGCAGTATAATAGAAGATATGAAGAGGCGGGGCGCCGCTCTTGGGGCGCGGGCTGCCGGAGAGGAGAGGCATATGACGATCCAGGACCTGGAAGCGCGGTTCATCGGCCACATGCCGGGGATCATGGGCGTGACCCGGCACTATGCGGTGCTGGTGCCCCTGGTGGAGTGGGAGGAGAGACCGCACATCCTCTTCGAGGTGCGTGCGGACAGCCTGAAGCGGCAGCCGGGGGAGGTCTGCTTCCCCGGCGGACACATGGACCCGGGAGAGACGCCCACTGAGTGCGCCTTTCGGGAGACCCGGGAGGAGCTGGGCATCCCTGCCTCTGCCATCCGGCCCATCGCCCGGCTCGACGACGTGTATATGGGGGAGCGGGGGCTGATGCACCCGGTGCTGGCCCAGGTGGACGGGGGCGCGGTGGTCCACATGCAGGCCAGCCGGGACGAGGTCAAGGAGACCTTCCTGGTGCCGGTGGACTATTTCCTGCAGGAGGCCCCCAAGGTCTACCGCTTCCCTCTGGAGCCCCGGGTGGGGGAGGACTTCCCCTACCAGCTCATCGGCTTTCCCCAGGGCTACCCCTGGCGGACCGGCTGCCACGAGGTGCCCATCTGGGTGTACAAAGGCCATGTGATCTGGGGTCTCACCGCCCGCATCCTGAACTGGAACCTCCGGGAAGGCGGGGACAGGGCCCGCTTCGGACGGTGAGGGCGGAGACAGCGGGCGGCCCGGCGGATCGGATCGAACGGCTGGGCCGCTGCGAGCTGATACAGCGGGAGGGCTGCTTCAAGCTGGGGAGCGACGCCCTGGATCTGGGCAGGTTCGCCACGGTGCGCCGGGGCTGGCGGGTGTGCGACCTGGCCTGCGGCTCCGGAGCGGTGGGGCTCCTGCTCCTGGAGCGGGCGGAGGACCTCCGGCTCACCGGCGTGGAGCGGGACCCCGCCGCCGCCGCGCTGGCACAGGAGAATTATGCCCGCAACGGGGTGGAGGGGGCGGTGCTGCACGCGGACCTTCGGGAGCCGGGCCTCCTTCCGGCAGGCGCTTTCGACCTGGTGGTCGCCAACCCCCCCTGGTTCCGGGTGGGAGCGGGGGGACACGGAGGGAGCGCCCGAAGCGAGGAGGGGTGCGCCCTGGAAGAGCTCTGCCGGACGGCGGGGCGCGCGCTCCGCAATGGGGGGCGCTTCGCCCTGGTCCACCGCCCGGAACGGCTGCCCGATCTGTTCCACGCCCTTCGGGAAGCGGGGGTGGAGCCCAAACGGATGCAGCTGGTACAGCACACCCTCCACGCCCGGCCCTCCGCCGTGCTGGTGGAGGGAGTGCGGCAGGGCCGGCCGGGGCTGGAGCTCCTGCCCACTCTGCTCCGAGAACGAAAAAACGAGATCGACTGAACGAGTGAGGTCATTGGGATATGTCTGGAACGCTCTATCTGGTCCCTACCCCCATCGGCAATCTGGGGGACATCTCCGCACGGATGGCGGAGACACTGGAGGCGGTGGACTTCATCGCCGCAGAGGATACCCGGGTGACAGTGAAGCTGCTCAACCACCTGGGGATCCGCAAGCCTATGGTCAGCTATCACCGGCACAACACCGCCTCCAGCGGGACGGCAGTGCTGGAGCGGCTGCTCGCCGGGGAGGACTGCGCCCTGGTCACCGACGCGGGCACCCCCGCTGTCAGCGATCCGGGGGAAGAGCTGGTGGCCCAGTGCGCCGCCAGCGGCGTGCCTGTGGTCTCCATACCCGGACCATGCGCCCTGGTGGCCGCCCTGGCCGCCTCCGGCCTGCCCACCGGGCGCTTCACCTTCGAGGGGTTCCTGGCCATGAACAAAAAGAACCGCCGCGCCCACCTGGAGGAGCTCCAGGGGGAGAGGCGGACCATGATCTTCTACGAGGCCCCTCACAAGCTGGGGAGCACCCTCCGGGACCTGGCGGAGGCCTTCGGCCCGGAGCGGCGGATCGCTCTGTGCCGGGAGCTCACCAAGCTCCACGAGGAGATCTGGCGCACCACTCTGGGAGAGGCGGCCGCCCGGTACGGGGCGGAAGCGCCAAGAGGGGAGTTCGTACTGGTGGTGGAGGGAGCGCCCCAGCACCCGGCAGAGACGCCCAGCCTGGAGAGAGGCGCAGAGCGCGCCATGGAACTGCGGGCCCAGGGGATACCGCTGAAAGAGGCGGCCCGGCAGGCGGCGAAAGAGCTGGGACTCTCCAGGAACGAGATCTACGCACTGGTAGTGAGAAATGGGTCGAAAGAGGGAGGATAAAATCCAATTTTGTAAATATATTACAAGTTATAAATATACGTTTTGTATAGCAAATGAAGGAATATACGAAACTAGAAAGCCCGGCATGGGCAACAAAAAAGCACTGAAGGAGCTCCTCCCCTCAGTGCTTTTTCCCGCCCAAAACACGCTTATTTGTTCATCAGTTCCCGGATACAGTTGGGACAGACGTTCTTTCCTTTGAAATTGATGACATCCTTGGCGTCATCGCAGAAAATACAGGCGGGCTGGTACTTTTTCAGTACGATCGAGGCGCCGTCGACGTAGATCTCAAGGGAATCCTTCTCTGCGATGTCCAAAGTGCGCCTCAGTTCGATGGGCAACACGATGCGGCCCAGTTCATCGACCTTACGTACGATGCCAGTGGATTTCATGTGTCGTTCGCTCTCCTTCCACACAGCGGGTCTAGGTCCCGCGCAGTTGTGATTCCTTGTCCGACCACACCATTATAACATGATGTATAGAATTGTCAATCAAAATCTGGTAATTCATAGGAAAGTTTGTCAGAGATGGCCGAAGAAAGCAGGAAAGGTATTTCCCGCAGACAAGGGGCGTATAGTGGAGAGGCGAGAGGGGGCCGCATATATGGCGATGACAGCGATCTGGACGGGGATGGTGGTGCTGTCCCTCCTGTGCGGGCTGGCCACCGGGCGGGGCGGAGCGGTGGCCGCCGCGGCCATGGACGGAGCGGCCGCCGGCGTGGAGCTGTGCCTCGCCATGGCGGGGCCTCTGTGTCTGTGGATGGGCGTGATGGAGATCATGCGGCGCTCCGGCCTCTCGGAGAAGCTCTCACGTCTGCTCCACCCGCTGCTCCGCCGCCTCTACCCGGACTTCGCCGGGGATCGAAAGGTGATGGACGCCATATCCGCCAACGTCTCGGCCAACCTATTGGGCCTGGGCAATGCCGCCACTCCCCTGGGGCTGGAGGCCGCCCGGCGGATGAGCCGGCGGTCGCCGGGCGTGGCCTCCGACGCGCTGTGCATGCTGGTGGTGTGCAACACCGCATCGATCCAGCTCATCCCCACCACCGTGGCGGCGGTGCGCTCTGCCGCCGGGGCGGAGCAGCCCTTCGATATCCTGCCGGCGGTATGGCTCTCCTCCGCCCTGTCGGTGGCGGTGGGGATAGCGGCGGCGAAGCTCTGTGCCAGGCTGTGGAGGGGATAGCGATGGTGGGCGGAGGCCTTTTCGACCTGCTGGTGCCCCTGCTCCTGGCGGGGATCGCCCTCTACGGCGCCGGGCGGAGGGTGGATGTGTACGACGGGCTCCTCACCGGGGCGGGAGAGGGCCTGGGCGTGCTCTTCCGCATCGTCCCGGCGCTGATCGCCCTGCTCACGGCGGTCTATATGCTCCGGGCCTCCGGCGCCCTGGAGCTGGCGGCGGAGCTCCTTGCCCCTGTACTGGAGAGGCTGGGCATCCCGCCGGAGACCATCGCCCTGCTGCTGGTGCGGCCGGTGAGCGGCAGCGCCGCCCTGGGGGTGGGAGCGGACCTGATCGGGACCTATGGGCCCGACTCCCTGGTGGGGCGGACAGCGGCGGTGATGCTGGGCTCCACCGAGACGACCTTCTACACCATAGCGGTATATTTCGGCGCGGCGGGCATCCGGCGGACCAGGTACACCGTCCCGGCGGCCCTGTGCGCCGATCTGGCGGGCTTCGTGGCGGCCTCCTGGTCCGTGCGGCTCCTGTTCGGGGGATGAAAATACTGGGACCGCCCGTCTCGGGCGGTCCCAGTGCCGCTCACCGGCGCCTGCCCGTCCCCGTAAGGGTGCGGGCATGGAAGAGGTCATAAGTACGGAGGAAGGGGGCCGGATCCGCGCCGGAGCGGAGGTAGTGGAGCAGCAGTTCTCCGCAGGCCCTGCTGTCGCTCCCGGCCCGATGGTGGTCCAGGGGCACATCCAGATACCGGCAGAGGGTGTCCAGCCGGTGGTCGGGCAGCCGGGGCAGCAGGCGGCGGCCCATCTGGCAGGTGCAGGCATAGCGGACGGTGGGATGCCAGCGGATGCCATATCCCCGGAGGCACTTGGCCAGCACCGACATATCGAAGGGGGCGTTATGGGCCACCAGGACGCCGCTGTCCATCAGAGGGCGTATCTCCCTCCACAGCGCGGGGAAGGTGGGAGCCCCGGCCACCTGGTCCGGACCGATGCCGGTGAGCCGGATATTGAAGAGGTCGAAGGGGACCTCCGGGTCCACCAGGGCCTCGTGCTCCTCCACGATCCGCCCGCCCTCCACCACCGCGATGCCGATGGCGCTCATCCGGTCGTTGGCATGGTTCGGGGTCTCCACGTCGAAGGCGATGTATCTCTCTATCATGTGCGCTCTCTCCTCCCGGACATCTGAGAAAAGTATACGAGGTATCCTCCGGTTTGGCAAGGGCGCCCCGCTTCTCAAGAGGGGAGAAGTGTGGTATGATGAGAGAAAAGGGGGGGAGCGGAGTGGAACGGACGGAACATTATGAGAGCGACGTGCTGTTTTTCTTCGACGGGAGGCCGGTGGAGCTGGGGCTGTACGAGGTCCTTTTCCAGCGGATGCAGGACGCCTTCCCGGGGGCCTCGGTGAAGGTGCAGAAGAGCCAGATCAGCTTCTATGGCCGCCATCTTTTCGCCGCCGCGTCTCTGCCCCTGCGGCGGAAGAAGGGGTGGCCGGAGCAGAGCCTGATGGTGACCTTCGGCCTGTCTCACCCCCTGAGCTCCCCCCGGATCGCGGTGAAAGTGGAGCCCTATCCGGACCGCTGGACCCACCATGTGCTGGTAGAGCGGCCGGAGGAGATCGACGGGGAGCTGATGGGCTGGCTGCAGGAGGCCTGGACCTTCGCCGAGACGAAGGGGCCCTCGGGCCGGAAGAGGAGGCGCTGACATGGGAGAGATACTGGAGTTCGCCGCTTTCCAGGGCGGAGAGGACCTGGAGGGGATGGGCCGGGAGCAGCTGCTGGACCGCCTGGAGCGGGCCCGGGCGGCGCTGGAGCGCCTGGACCGGGAGGAGCCGGAGGACATGGAGAGCGAGGACTATGAGGACTGGGCCCGGCGGCATGAGGCGCTGGAGGACCTGGCCGACGATATCCTGGACCTGCTGGAGGAGTGAGGGATGGAGTTCGCCTACTGCAAGCTGGAGATCTTCCTCCCCGAGGAGGCCCTGCCCGCCGTGGCCCGGGCCCTCCGGGAGGCGGGCGCCGGACACATCGGGAAGTATGACAGCTGCCTCTCCTACAGCCGGGTGACCGGCTGCTGGAGGCCGCTGGAGGGGACGAGCCCCTACCTGGGACAGGTGGGGGAGATCAGCGCTGAGCCGGAGCTGAAGGTGGAGGTCACCTGTCCCACTGAGAAGGTGGACCAGGTCCTGGCCGCGGTGAAGCGGGCCCACCCCTATGAGGAGCCGGTGATCAACGCGATCCCCCTCTACCGGGTGGGGATATAGGACGAAGGAGAAACGTACGCGCCCCCGGAGGCATTCTCAGCCTCCGGGGGCGCGTGTCCTGATCTATGCCCCCCGCCGAAGAAGCAGGAGAGCGGTGCCGGCGGTGAGGACCTCGGCCAGGGAGTGGCAGACCCAGAGGGCCTCCCGGCCCAGGAGCAGAGGCAGGAGCAGGGTGAGGACGGGGGGCCAGAGGAGGCTCCGGGACAGGGAGACGGCCAACGCGCGGCCGGTGCGCTGGGTGGACTGCCAGTAGGAGATCATGAGGATACTGAAGCCGGACAGGAAGAAGCCGGAGAAGTAGAGGAGGCTCCGCCTCCAGGTGAAATCCACCAGGGCCGGGCCGCCCGGTCCCGGTCCCCCTGGGCCCAGGCTCCCGGACACCAGTACGCCCCCGCCCCGGCGGCCATGGCCCTGGTGCCCAGGCGGTTGCCGATGAAGACGCCGTCCACGATCACATAGGCGGAGTTGAAGAGCAGGCCCACCATCTGGGGCAGGGCATACCGCACGAAAAGGCGGGGAACGGTCCCTTGATACATATGGAAGATACCTCCTGTCAACAGACAAAAAAAGGCCTGCGTTTGTGTAACGCAGGCCTGATACGCAAGCTATAGCCCCGGCGGGCGAAGATATGGAACTGTGAGGGGGTCAGTCCTTGCGGGCGCGGACCAGCTCGACGGCCTCTTTCCCGGTCATGTGGTCCACAGTCATCTCCAGCATGCACAGGGGCGCCCACTCCCTGTCGATGTACTCCCGGCGGTGTTCTGCCCTGTCGGCGGGGGCGTACTTCAAGGCCAGCTTCTCCACTGCGGCGCGCTTGGCGCCGTCGTCCTCCAGGACCGTGACGCGGCCGAAGACGATGACGCTGCGGAAATAGGTGGTGTACTCCTCCGGGACCACCTGGTCCTGGTCGATCACGCAGAAGGACGCCCTGGGCTCCCGCCGGATGGCGTCCAGCTTGTGTCCCTCTTTGGCGCAGTGGAAGTAGAGCCTGGAGCCGTCGTAGCAGTAGCTGATGGGCACGGCATAGGGATATCCCTCGTCGCCGGAGAGAGCCAGTACGCCGGAGGTCCCCCGGCGGAGCACCTCTTCGCATCGCTCCAAGGGCAGGGCCTGTCTCTTCCTTCGCATCTCACGGAACATGAACGATCTCCTCCTGAAATGAAAATACGCCGTGCGCCATTCTCTCTATGACCTGACAGAATGGTACAAGGCGTTACCCGGTGGTAAAGATATATCCATAAAACAACGTTATTATAGAAAGTCCCGGGAGAAAAGTCAAGAGGGGCGCGGCAAAACTTGCCGCGCCCCTCTCGGATATACTGCCGTCAGGCCTCTTCCGCCAGGATGACCCGGATGCGTCCGCCCTGGCTCTGGTCCTTGTCATAGTAGCCGGTGAGCGTGTAGCCCCCGTTGGAGACGATGGACAGGGAGGAGGGATAGTAGTCGTCGTCCCGCACCTCGTAGACCTGCACGCCGTCCCAGATGGCCAGCTCCCGGTTGCCCGCATAGGCGGTGGAGCCCTCCACGGAGGCGATCTCCACCTCCTCCAGGTTGGCGGCCCGGTCCACTTGGCCGCCGTCGGACTTCATCATGAAGGGGCCGCGCTCGAGGGCGTAGATCCTGTTCCCGGAGAGGGAGTGGGTCCCGGCGGCGTCCTGATAGACATAGGTGCCCATGGTAGTGAGACCGGCGTTGGTCTCACTGACCGAGTCGATCACCCCGTAGGTGTGCATATCGCCGGTGGCATCCCGGAGGATGAGGCGGGAGATGTCCCCATCCCCATCCAGGAGGTAGTAGGCGACCTGGCTCTCGGTGAGGGTCATGCCCGCCAGGCGGTTGGGATAGACCCGGACCGCCATGGTGTCCCCGTAGGTGTCCAAGATCTCCACGTCGGGCGCGAAGGAGCGGCTGCCCAGCTTGGTCCCCGCGCTGTCCACCCGCCCGGACAGGGAGGAGGAGCTGAGCCGGCGGACCTGGGTCTCCCCGCCATCGGAGGTGGCCAGGACGTAGGCGCCCACCCGGATATCGTCCTCGTCATAGCGGTAGGTGTAGGTGTTGCCGTCGGTGGCGGCGATGGTGAGGGAGGAGGCGGAGAAGTCGTTGCCGTTGGCGTCGGTGTAGCTCTGGGGCTGCACCGCCACCACCATGCCGTACACCGCGCCGGTGGACTGGGCGGGGGAGAGGACGGAGACCACCTTGTTGTCACGGCCCAGCAGGAGGGTGGCGGAGTCGCCCACGCTGAAAGAGCCCAGGTCGCTGACCGCATAGGCGGCGGAGGAGGTCTCGATCTCATACTGCCGCCCGGAGAGGGTGATGGAGGTGGGAGAGGAGGCGGGGGAGACCGCCTGGATGGTGCCGGTGACCCGGTTGGTGTACACCCAGAGGGTGTTCATAGACTTCGACCAGTAGACCACGTCGTTCTGGGCAAGGGCGCTGGAGGTGGCGGTCATACCGTTGCGGGAGACCTTCGCCCCATCGATGTCGAAGGGGATCTTGTCCCGCCAGCCGCTCTCACCCACCACGACGGGGCCGTCCATGGTGTCGTTGAGCAGGGCCAGGGTATCCACCTGCCCGTCGGCGGTGAGGCTGTGGCCCAGCACGGAGGAGAGGTAGGGCTGCCCCGCCTTGGTGGAGGCGGTGAGGGCGTTGTAGAAGAGATACATGGCGTCCTGCCGGGTCATGGTGTCGTTCTGGCCCAGGGTGATGCCCTCATCCAGGTCCAGGGTCCGGTACATGGCCATCTGCCCGGCGGGGAAGGAGCCGGAGAAGTCGCTGTTGGAATAGCCCAGCAGCCGCAGGACCATCACCACGCCCTCGGCCAGGGTGATGGTGGCGTTGGGGCGGAAGGTGCCGTCCAGATAGCCGGTGACATAGCCGGAGGAGACGGCGGCCTCCACATAGGGGGCGGCCCAGTGGGTGCGGGGCACGTCGGGATAGGGAGAGACATAGGTCTCGTCCCCCACGCTGATGGGGGAGGCGGCCATGAGCATCTTCACGAACTCCGCCCGGGTCACCGGAGCGGTGAGGGACAGGTCGCCGTTCTCGTCGCCCACCATGATGTCGAGGGCGGCCAGGACCTGGGCGGCCTCATCGGTGGAGGGGACCGCCGCAAGGGCGGGGACGGCCAGAGACAGGGCGATCGCCCCCGCCAGAAGGGCGGAAAGGACTCTTTTCTTCATCTTTGTTCGCTCCTTTTGATGAGTGGAAGTGACAGGATCAGTCATACCGCAGGGCGTCGATCGGGTTGAGGCGGGCGGCCTTGTTGGCGGGCAGATAGCCGAAGAGGATGCCCACCCCCACCGACACGCCGAAGGACACCGCGATGCCCCCCAGGGTGGGGACGGCCACGAAGCCGTCGTTGCCGGTGCCCAGGGCAAAGGCGATCACATTGGTGAGCACGTTGGCCATGACGATGCCCAGGCCGATGCCGATGATGCCGCCGATGGCAGAGGTGGTGCCCGCCTCGATGATGAACTGGCTGCGGATGTCCCGCCCCTTGGCGCCCAGGGATTTGCGGATACCGATCTCCCGGGTGCGCTCGGTCACCGACACCAGCATGATGTTCATGATGCCGATGCCGCCCACCAGCAGGGAGATGGCCGCGATCAGGATGAGGATCATCATGAGGGTGTTGAGCATGGAGTCCATGGCGTCCATCATCTCGGCGCTGCTCATGACGAAATAGGCGTCTTCCGTCTGGAAGGTCTGATAGAGCCGGGACTCGATCAGACCCTTGGCCACATTAGAGGTATCGTTGTCCGCGCTGTTGAAGAGGTAGAGGTCCACCCAGCCGGTGCCGTTGAGGCGCATGGCGCTGCCGTAGGGGATATAGATCACGTCGTCCCCGCTGCCCTCCGTGCTGTCGGCATACTCGGACATCACGCCGATGACGGTGAAGGGGGTCCCCTTGATGGTGAGGGTCTGGCCCAGGGCATCGCCGCCGAAGGCGTCCCGAGCCAGATAGCTGCCGATGACGCACACGTTCTGGTAGCGGTCCACGTCGATGTAGCTGAGGAAACGGCCCTCGCCGAGAGAGCCGCCGCTGAGGGTCTGGCCCCGGTCGGCGTCATAGAAGAACTCGCTCACGCCGTAGATACTGGTGTGCTCGTACTCGTCGGAGCCGTGGCGGACCAGGCCCTGGGTCATCACATAGGGGCTCACGCCGGAGAGATACTGGGGATATTTGTCCACCAGCTCGTACATATCGTCCGGGTCCACGGTGCGGGAGCTCATCCCGCCGCCCAGGCCCCAGAGCTGCACCTGGATAAGGTTGGCGCCCAGCTGCTCGAACTGGCGGTTCATATAGTTCTGCATGCCGTTGCCCAGGCTGGTGATGATGATGACGGCCGCCACGCCGATGATGATGCCCAGCATGGTGAGCAGGGCCCGCATCTTGCTGGTGAGCAGGGACTTGACGGCCAGGCGGAAGGACTGGGTGAAATTCATGCCCGCGCCTCCTCTCCCTCCGGCGCCGGGTCGTCGAAACCGTCGATCCCCTCGGTGCTCTCCTCCGGCTGGACCACGGCCCGCGGGTCCTTGGCGTCCCCGTCGTAGATGATCTTCCCGTCCTGGAGGCGGACGATCCGCTTGGCCTTGACGGCGATGGAGTTGTCATGGGTGATGAGGACCACCGTGTCCCCCTCGGCGTTGAGCTTCTGGAGGAAGGCCAGCACCTCCCGGCCGGTGCGGGAGTCCAGGGCGCCGGTGGGCTCGTCGGCCAGGATCACCGAGGGTTCCCCGGCCAGCGCCCGGGCGATGGACACCCGCTGCTGCTGGCCGCCGGAGAGCTGGCTGGGCAGGTTCTTCCGCTTGTCGGCCAGGCCCACCCGCTCCAGGGCGCGGATGGCCCGCTCATGCCGCTCCTCCGCCCCCACGCCCCCGTAGAGCAGGGGCAGCTCCACGTTCTCCTGCACGGAGAGCTTGGGGATCAGGTTGTACTGCTGGAAGATGAAGCCCAGCATCTTGTTGCGGATGACGGCCTGCTGGTCGTCATCCATGGTGGACACGTCCACGCCCCCCAGATGGTAGGTGCCCGAAGTGGGCACATCCAGGCAGCCGATGATGTTCATGGCGGTGGATTTGCCGGAGCCGGAGGAGCCTACGATGGCCACGAACTCCCCCTCGTCCACCGTCAGGGTGATCCCGTCCAGGGCGTGGACGGTCTCCTCTCCCATGTGGTAGATCTTATAGACGTCCTTGAGCTCGATGAGGTGTTCCATGTGTCATCACCCCACCATGCTCATGAAGCTGGAGCCCTGGACCCGGGAGTAGACCGTCTCTCCCGCCTCCAGGCCGGAGAGGATCTCCACATACGCGTCGTCGCTGCGGCCCAGGGCCACCTCGCGGGCCTCCAGCTTGGAGGGGTCGGCGAGGTTGCCCTGCTCGTCCAGGGCGCCGGGCCCCGCCACCAGCACGGTGCTGGTCCCGTTCTCGCCCCTGCTCACCGTCTCCACCGGCACGCAGAGCACGTTCCCGGCGTCCTCCACCACGATCCTGGCGGAGACGTTCATGCCGGGCTTGAGCTCCTCGGGGGTGCCGTCCACCAGGACGGTGACCGGGTAGTTGGTGGAGCCGTTGGCGGTAGTGCCGTTGATGTTCACCTTATCCACTTTTCCGGTGAAGGTCTGCCCCTCCACGGCGGAGGCGGTGATCTCCACCTCCTGGCCCACCTGGATCTTGTTGATGTCCAGTTCGTTGACGCTGATGTCGAAGGTGAGGGCGGACATGTCGTAGATGACGGCGGGATAGGCGATGCCGGTGGTGCTGGCGTTGGAGGTGTCCAGCGTGTCTCCCACCTCGTAGTTCTTCTCGATCACCGTGCCGTCGATGGTGGAGGTGATGGAGTAGTCCTCCAGGCTGTCCTGGGCGTTGCGCAGCGTGAGCTCCGCGTTCTGGACCTGGATAGCCGCGTTCTGGATCTGGGTCTCCATATCCGTCTGGTCGAAAGCGCCGATGACCTGGTCCTCCGTCACCCGGTCCCCCTCCCTCACGGTGAGGGACTCCAGCTCGCCGGAGGTCTTGGCCACCACCTGCTTGCTCTCGCCGTACTCGAAGGTGCCGCTGGCGGCGCTGGAGGCGGTCCCCACGGCGGCGGTGCCGCTGGAGGTGTCGCTGAGGGCGCCGGGGTTGGGCACCAGCAGGGTCACGTTCCGGACCAGGGTGCCGCCGGGGCCCACCGAGTCGGTGGCGGCGATGGAGTCGATGGAGCCGGAGATGGTCTCCAGGGTGCCGTCCACGGTGACGGTGGCGGGCTCGCCCACATAGAGAGCGGCGGCGTCGGCGGAGTGGAAGGGGACGGTGAGCTTCATGTTGTCCCGGTCCAGGATGTCGGCGATGGGCGCGCCGGCGGATACCATGTCCCCCTCGTCCACATACAGCTCGGTGATGACGCCGGAGGCAGTGGCGGTGACGGTGGCGTTCTTCTGGCTGTCCGCCTGATTTTTCAGCAGCTGCTGATAGTTGAGCCTGGCGGTCTCCAGAGACAGCCGGGCCTGCTCGATGGCGGTCTCCACGTCGGTGGAGTCGATGCGGAAGAGCAGATCGCCCTTATGTACCGTGCCGCCCTCCTCGAAGGGGGCCTCCAGCACCTCGCCCCGCACCAGGGTGGTCACACGGTAGGAGTGGAGCGGTTCGATCGCGCCGGTGCCCGACACCGACACCACCAGATCCTGCATCTGGGCCGTGCTGGGCAGATAGGCCGCCGTGGAGGTCAAGTTCGTGCCGCCGGAGCATGCCCGGAGCACCAGCACGATGACGGCCACCACGATCACCAGGGTGACGATCCGCTTGAGCCACTTCTTCTTTTTCTTAGGGATGGGGACCTTGGGTGCCTTGGCCGCCTGCTTGCCGGGGGCGGAGGGGCTCTGGACCTCTTGCTTGCGCTCGGTGGTTTCCATGTTGTTGACTCCTTTACTGTGGACTGCGCGGCTTCTCCATGCCGCGGGCTAGGATGCGAAGACGGTCGCGGTACCGCGCCCGCACTGGCGCGGGGTCCTCCGCCAGCAGGCCCTCATAGAGGAGAGGGCCTGCTGTGTGCAGGAGGATATGGAGCATATCCTCCTGATCCTCTCTGTGTTCCAGCCAAAGAGACTGGAAGTCGATATGCGGGAGGATCTGTTCGGCCAGATCCCGGCTCGAGGCACGGCCATGGAACATGAAACAGTGCAGGCCTGCGTTCTGCCGGAGCACTTCCAGCGCCAGGGCGTCGCCGCGGCCGCCCTCGGGCGAGCGGAAGAGGGCCTGCACCTGGTCGAACAGAGACTCGAAGGCGGGGAACAGAGCCCCCTGATGGGCGTCCAGCAGCCCGGACAAGAGCTGGATGAACCGCTGGGCATACTGGGAGAGAAGGTAGGTGAACAGGTCCTCTTTATCGATGAAATAGAGGTAGAAGCCACCCCGGGAGATGCCCGAGGCACGGACGATCTGGTTGATGGAGGCATCCGGATAGGGCACCCGGGCGAACTCCTCCATGGCGCAGGTGAGCAGTTTCTCCCGCTTCTCCGCGGGAAGGCGGAAAAAGGTGTTGTGGGGCAATGTGATCCCCCCTCTGGACAGGATATGACAAGCTGTCATATATCTTAGCCGAGGGGGCTCTCCCTGTCAACGTGGTAATTGTAAACTTTTCTCCCAGACCAGTCTTGAGGATAGCACAAGGACTTATAGAGAAGGGAAAAGAAAGGATTAAATTTTCCTTAAATTTGATATTGTACATATTGAGTATATACAGTATAGACAGATGGGCGGGGAAAGTCAAGAAAAAATAGTTGGGGGAGATGTATAAACCTGGGAGCCGGTGCCCACAATAGCCTCGGAGGTGTTACCATGAAACAAAAACCGATCGCCCAGCGGGTCGGCGAGTTCCTGGAGGGGAAGGGCTTCTACATAGTCCTGTCCCTCTGCGTCGCCGCGATAGGGATCTCGGGCTATTATCTCTTTTCCACTTTGAACCAGGCCGGCGGGGAGACGGCCGTGTCCGCGCCCGCCCAGGTGATAGTGACGCCGTCCCCCAGCCTGGAGGCGGTGAAGCCGTCCGTCTCTCCGGCTCCCTCTCCCTCACAGAAGACGGAGCCCGCCCGGAGCTCGCCCAGCCCCGCGGAGGAGACCGGGGAGACGCCCCAGACGGCGCCCTCTTCCGCCCCGGCGGCGCAGCCTTCTGAGGAGCCGGCAGCCAGCTTTTTCACCTGGCCCCTGAAGGGAGAAGTGCTGGCGGACTGGTCCCTGGAGGTCCTGGCCTATGACGAGACTATGGGGGATTGGCGGATCCACGACGGGGTGGACATCTCCTCCCCCGTGGGCACCCAGGTGGCGGCTGTGGCCGCCGGGACCGTGGCCTCTGTGGAGCAGGACGATCTGATGGGCACGACCGTGACCATCTCCCACGGCGGCGGAGTGGAGAGCGTCTATGCCAATCTGGCCGCCCAGCCCGCCGTGGAGGCCGGGGACACCGTGAAGGCGGGGGACGTGATCGGCGCGGTGGGAGAGACCGCCATCGCCGAGAGCGCCCGGCTGCCCCACCTCCACCTGGAGATGCGGGTGGACGGGGAGAGCGTGGACCCGTTGAACTATCTGCCGGAACAGTGAAACAGGACCGGATCGGGAAACGAACACCGGCCCTCCCCCCGATCTCGGGGGGAGGGCCGGTGTCTTTTCCGCTCAGGGCGCGGGGGAGGCTGTCTCGGTCCAGGTGGCTCCGCCGTCCTCCGACTGGAGGAGCAGGGGGCCGCCGTCCGCGTCCTCCCCGTGCCGGCTGGCGGTCATGAGGAGCCGGCCGTCCTGGAGGGTGAGGGACTCCGCCTCCAGGTCTGCATAGGGGAGCGCCGCCTGCTCCCAGGTATCGCCGCCATCGGCGGTGTAGAACACCGGCGAGGCGGTGAAAAGGCCGGTCCCCAGCACGGCGTGGTCGTCATCCAGAAAGGCGGCGCAGTTCACAGAAAACCAGAACGAGCCGCCGGTCCCGGTGAGACAGGCGGCCTCCGCCCAGGTACGGCCGCCGTCGTGGGTGCGGTAGATGCAGGTGTCTGAGATGGGGCCCAGGGACTGGGTGGAGGAGAACACCAGCCAGCCATCCTCACTGTCCACGAAGCCCCCCTGGAGGCCGGGGTCAAAGCGCAGGACGCTGTCGCTGAGGGTGACCGCCTCATCCCGGCCCGCCAGGTCTTGGCCTGCCCAGGCGGCGGGGGCGGGGAGGAGAGGGGCCAGGGCGGTCCAGTCCTCCTCTCCGGAGAGGCGGATCTGGAAGTCCTCCAGGTCCAGGGCGGGGGGCGGCTCTTCCGCCGGGGCGGCGGGGCCGCAGGCCGCCAGAGGAGTGGAGAAGAGGACCAGGGCCAGGGCGCAGGCCAGGGGGAGCTTCCCCCAGCGCCGGGGGGCGGCGAAGAGGTCCCGCAGGCGGCGGTGGAGCAGCCGTCTCCCGGGGCGGAGGCGGGTGGAGAGGTAGGTGTGGGGGATCTGCATAGGGGCTCCTTTCACAGTGTACGGGCGGGACTGCCCCGCGGACAGAGGGGGGTCAGGCGGAGGCGCCGCTGCCGGCCCGCCACCGGGCCAGAAGAAGGTCCAGTTCTGCGGTGAAGACAGGCCCATCCGGGCCGTCCCCGCCGCCGGGGATGGTCCCCAGGCAGACCTGCTCCTCTCCCTGGACCAGGAAGACCAGCCAGGGGGCGCTGTCAGGCCGGAGGGAGAGACCGGAGAGGACATATCCGTCCGGGAGCTGGGCGGGGGGCTGGGAGAGGGTATACACGGGGGAGAAGCGGTAGATGCGGAGGACCTCGCCCTCCGGTCCCTCTTGGTCGGGCCAGCGGACCGCATCTTCCACCCGGGCTTCTTCTACCGCGGCGTGGAGGTCCTCCGGGAGGAGGGACCAGGTATGGGCCCAGAGGGAGCCGGGCAGGGAGCCCTCCAGGGGCGCGGTCTGGGAACCGTAGGTCTCCAGCCTCCACGCCCCCTCTCCGCCCACGAGGACGAACCGCTCCAGAGGGACGTCGCGGTAGTTCCCAAGGCCCAGCAGGGCCAGCTCCAGCCGGGCCTCCTCCCGGGAGAGAAGGACCAGGGAGTCGAAGGCGTAGTACGCCGGGGGCAGGAAGGCCGCGCCGTCCATATAGGCGCTCTCCCGCCACCAGAGCGCCCCCTCCCGGTCCATCAGCCAGGGATCGCCCGCCGGGTCCAGGCAGGTGTGCAGGAAGGCCCCGCCCTCGGGCGTGAAGGCGGCGTCCACGGCGGAGCGCACTTCCGCCACAGAGCTGTATTTGGGGAAGGGATACCAGACCTCCCCCGAGCCGTCATACCAGGGAGAGGCGCGGTCCGCCTCCCGGGCGGCGGTGAGGCCCAGGCAGTCGGCCATGACCCCATAGGCGGCCTCCATCCGCTCCCGGAGAAGGGAGGCATAGGCGGCCTGCTCCTCCGGGGAGAGGGGGATGGGCGCTCCCGCCCCCCAGTCCTGCTGGTACAGAGCGGCTAAGTCGAGGGCCTCGGGCTGGGCGGAGCGCTCCGCAGGGCCGCAGGCGGCCAGGGACCCGGCAAAGAGGACCAGGGCCAGGGCACAGGCCAGGGGGGCCCTCCCCCAGCGCCGGGGGGCGGCAAAGAGGTCGCCGAGGCGGCCTTGGAGGGCCCGCCTGCTCCGTTTGAGCCCGGTGGAAAAATAGGTGTGTGGGATCTTCATAGGCGTCTCCTTTCCAGGGCGCGGGGCGATGGGGTCATGAGCAGGGGTAGAAGTCCAGGCTGTCCAGGGCCAGCGCCGCCGTCCACTCCTGCCGCTCCTCCTCCCCCAGGAACTGGCAGGAGGTAGTGACGGTGTTGGTATCCGGGTCGTAGCGGGTCCAGTCCATTCCGTTGCGGGGGCGGCCCTGCATCTCCGCCGGGAGGCCGCTGGGATAGGCCTCCCAGACCTCCCTGCCCACCCGGCGGTAGACCAGCACCGAGGGCACGCCGTCGGCCATAGAGGTGACGTTGCACACCAGCTCCCGGACCCCGTCTCCGTCCAGGTCCACCGGCCACTCCTCCCGGTCCCAGCCGAAGCTGAGGGCCAGAGGCGCGCCGGAGGAGAAGACGGGGCCCGGCCCGCCCGTCCATCCCGGGAACGCCTCCCGCACCAGGGCGGTCAGGTCCACCTGGTAGAGATCGTCCTCCCAGCGGAGGTAGCAGTACCCCTCCCTGCCGCCGTGGTAAAACCAGATGAGGTCGGCCCTGCCGTCCCCGTCCAGGTCGGGCTGGAAGGCAGGCTGGGCGGCACCGGCCAGCAGCCGGGGCACGCCATCGCCGTCGAATACATAGTAGTCCAGGGCGTCATAGGCCGCGCCCGGGGGGGCGCGGCCTATGACGAAGCCACGCCGGCCCGGCAGGTCGGAGAAGTCCTCCACGCTGTAGCCGCCGGCGTAGGCGCTGTCCTCGGCGGCGAAGCGCAGCAGCGAGCCGTCCTCCCTGCGGATGGCCCAGTATTTGGTGTATTCGCTGCCGGGCTCCCGGTAGCACACCACGGAGACGCCGTTTAGGAGTTCGGTATCCACCAGCACCTCCCCCATGGTGCCGGCAGAGACGGCATCCGGCGTCCAGGAGGAAGAGGGGACATAGGGCTCTAAGTCATCCAAGGAGCGGCGGACAGCCAGCAGGGCCCCCCCTCCTCCGCCGGCGGCAGCGCCGCCTCCGAAGGAGCCCCTTCCGTGGCCGGGACGGAGGAGCCGGAAGGGGCGCAGGAGGCCAGGGGCCCGGCGAAGAGGATCAGAGCCAGGGCGCAGGCCAGAGGGGCCCGGCCCCACGGCCGGGGGCGGAGAAGAGGTCGCTGAGGCGGCCTTGGAGGGCCCGCCTGCTCCGTTTGAGCCCGGTGGAAAAATAGGTGTGGGGGACTTTCACATAGGGCTCCTTTCCAGTGGGGTCAGTAGAGGGTGAACACGGCCCGGGAGGTGATCCAGTCCAGCACCTGCTGATAGTCCTCCCAGTAGGGGGTGGGGGGATACCAGTCGGGGTCGGTGACGGGCAGGTAGTACCAGCCGTTGCCGCCGGGGACGCCGGGCAGGGCGGAGCGGCCCAGCATATCGACCTCCCGGCCCTCGGGCAGGGTGGGATAGGGGTCCTCCGGCCCGGCCAGGACTTCCACCAGGCAGCCGGAGCCCGGCTGGATGTCCGCGGGCTCCACGCCCCCGTGCCTGGAGACATAGGCCTCGTAGGCGGAGCGGTCGTACACCGCCACCCCGCCCTCTGTGGGACGGAAGATCAGGTAGGAGGTGTAGGCGCTGTCGGGGAGCTCCCAGGTGAAGTGGAGGGCGTCGCTAGTGAAGACGGCGGCCTCGGGGTCGTAATAGACTCCCTCCCCCGCCAGGGTGGGCAGATACCGGCCCCAGTAGGGCTGCGCCATCTCCTGGAAGTAGCCGGCCGCCAGGGCGGCCAGGGCCTCCTCGCTCCCCGCCTCCTGGGCGGAGAAGCGGCCCAGATAATAATAGTAGGGATAGGTGTGGAGATAGACGGCATAGGGGACCTCATCGGTCCAGCCGGGCTGGTCCGGGCAGGTGACGGGGCAGAAATAGGCCGCCGCCCCGTCGTAGCCGCCTCTGCTCACATCGTCGGGGGAGAAGTAGACCGCCTGGGCCAGGGACATCTCCCCGATCTCACAGTCCGCCCCCAGCTCCTGGGAGAGGCGGCGGACGCGCTGGGAGAACTCGGGGTAGAAGCGCTCCTCCGGGTCGGAGAAGGTCTCCGGGAAGCGGAAGGTCCCGGGCAAGTAGGAGAGCAGGCCGGCCAGGTCGTAGCTCACGTTCAGGACCTGCTTGTCCTCCTGGACCTGGTAGTAGTCGTCCACCACCCGCCAGCCGTCCCCCTGCCGCTGGACCAGCCGGAACCCCCAGACGGAGGAGAACTCCTGGGACAGATAGTCTCCCAGGTAAAAGGCCTCGATGGGTACATCCGGGTCCACGGTGGAGTACCGGGGGGCCAGTTCCTCCTCCAGCTGCGCCCGGAAGTCCAGAGCCCCCTGGGGGAGCTCCGGGCCGGAGAGATATACGGTGAGGGTATCCCCGGCGGGGCGGAGGAGGAGCGCTCCGGTATCCAGGTCCAGGCTGGCCTCCGCCGCCAGCTCCTCCCCCTGATAGAGCTCGTAGAACTGCCGGGGCTGGCCGCTGGTCCCGGCGGAGAAGGTGGAGACGGCGGTAAGGCTCCCCGCCTCCAGCCCCAGAGCCATGGGGGCCCGCTCCTCCAGGAGGGCCAGGGCCTCCTGGGCGGTGGGGACGGCCCCGGATGGGGAGGAGGCGTCGGGGCCGCAGGCCACCAGGGCGCCCAGCCCGGCTACGCAGAAGAGGACGAGCAGGAGGGGGACGGTCCCCCGGCGGCGGGCGGGGGCGAAGAGGTCGGCCAGGCGGCGCCGGATCGCCCGCTTGCCGGGGCGGAACCGGGTAGAGAGATAGGTATGGGGGATCTTCATAAGGGCGCCTCCTCTCCTAAACGTCCAGCTCCAGGCCCCGGGACAGGGTCCAGGGCCCGGCGGCGTTGGTGACGGAAAAATGTCCGGCGGGGTTCCCGTCCACGGTCAGATCCACCCGCCAGATCTCCCCGTCGGTGACGGTGACCAGGGCCCCGCCCTGGGGGTCCTCCTCCCGGGTGGCCTGATCCACCCCCGTCCGGCGGAGGGAGGCTGCCCGGGTCTGTCCATAGGAGAGCTCCACCCGGTCCCAGGCGTCGGGGCCGAAGGCCTCTGTCAGGGCGTCGTACCGGCTCTCTCCCGGCCCGTCCGCCCGGAGGGCCGACAGATAGGCCGCAGCGGCGGCCTCCTTGCTGCCGTTGCCGCCGGTCAGGGGGAGGGAGAAGCAGCGCGCCAGATAGGTCTGGAACAGGTCCTCCGTGTCCGGGGTCTGGAGGAGGGGCTCCATGCCCCCGGCCTGGCTGTCCGCGTCCAGCCGGGCGCACAGCTCCTCCGGCGCCCCTTGGGAGAGGAAGAAGGCCCCGGGGCTCATATCGTCGCCCCCCACGGCGGCGTCACGCAGGACATACACGCCATCCATCTCCTCGATAGAGAAGACGGCATAGCTGGAGCCGCCCCCGATGTCCGCCCCCCGCTGGAGGAGAAAGTCATAGTAGTACGTCTCGTGGAGAGTACAGAGATAGCGGGTGAGCGCCCCCTCCTCATAGCTGCCCACCACCGTCACCTGGGGCAGGCAGAGGGTGGCGCCGCCGGCCACGCTCTCCGCCTCCAGTGTGTGGAACACGGCGGCGTCGTAGAGGGCGCCCTCCAGGGTATAGGAGGGGTCCATGCCCAGATAGACGGCGTAGGGGGTCCACAGGGCCAGGGGGCGGGTGGGGAGGACCTGCCCCTCCCCGTCGATGAGCTGCACCTGCTCCCCCCCGGCGGAGGTGTAGAGCAGGGCTCCGGTGGCGGCGTCCCGCTCTCCGCTGCCCAGATAGGTATCCCCCTGCCAGACGGAGTAGAACCAGCAGGGCCGGTCCTCCCCGGAGAGGCCCGAGTAGTCGAAGGTCACGGCGAGGTCCGACGGGTCCAGTCCCAGGGCGGGGAGGAGGGAGAGGAGCTCATCCCGGCCGGCCAGGGCCCCGGCGGGGACCTTGGCCGGGGTGAAGCCCCCTTCGGGCTCTCCCTCCTGCCGCCACTGGCACCAGAGGGGCGGGTCCATGGAGTCCACCAGGGCGGCGGGGACGAAGGTGTCCACCTCGGGGGAATAGGTCTCGTGGAAGCGGGTCACTTCCCCGCCGCTCCAGGCGTACAGGCCCAGCCAGGGGTCCATCCCCTCCGCCCCGTCCACGTTGGCCCCCTGGAGGTAGAAGCTCACTTGACCGTCCGCCCCGATGCGGAAGCCCCGGATGGAGAAGGTGTCCTCATCCAGGGGCAGGGGGAGGTCCCCGGAGGCCAGGGCGTCCGCCACCGCCTGCCGCAGGCTGTCCTCCGTGGTCTCGGCCAGGGACAGGGCCTCCTCCACGGTGACCTCCCGCTGCTCTTCCCGGTCGTAGACCCAGGCGTACAGGTCCCCGTCGGTGCCGTAGCAGGGGAAGGTGTTCTCCAGCAGAGCGATGTTCAGATACCGGTCTGTGGTGATGGGGTAGGCGGTGACCTCGCACCAGGTCGCCCCGTTCAGAGTGTGGTCGTCGATATAGCTCTGATAGACCGCCTTCCGCTCCAGCAGGGCGGCGTTGACGGCCTGAGCGGCCTCGCTGCCGTCCCCGGCGATCTGGGGGATCTCCAGGATGGAGCCCCGGTCGTCGTAGTACTGGGTGTCCATGACGATATGGGCCTGAGGCTGTGCAGGCGAGGGGGCGGGCTGAGCGGCGGGGGCGCAGGCCGCCAGGGCCAGGAGGACGCAGAGGGCGGGGAAGAGATATGTCGGTCTCATGAGGAGGCTCCTTTCACGGTGTGGGCACTGGTCCGGGCGGCGTCCAGGATGACCTGGCCGTAGCGGGCCCGCTCCTCTTGAGGAAGGCCCTTCACCACGTCGCTGTCGCAGGAGCGCTCCATGTCGCCCTCGGCGGCCCGGAGCATGATCCACACCAGGGGATCGAACCAGTAGACGATGTTGGCACAGAGCAGCAGGACCTTATAGGGGATGTCCCGCCGCCTGAAGTGGGTGAGCTCGTGCCGCAGGACGAACCGCAGGTCCCCGGCGGCAGGCCCCTCCTCCGGAAGGAGGACCGTGGGGCGGAAGAGGCCGGTCATCATGGGGCCGGCCACGCCGGGACAGCGGAGTAGGGACACCGGGGCGGAGATCCCCAGGGCCTCCGCCTGGGCCTGGGCGGCGGCCTGGGCTTCCGGCTCCGCCGGATAGGCCCAGCGGCGGACATAGGTCTGGAACCGCAGCCAGCTCACCAGATGCCACAGCAGCAGGAGGACCGCCCCGCTGCCCCACACCCAGGGCAGGACCTGGGAGAGGGTGAGGCTCCGGGCAGGGGCAGGCGCGGCCTGGGCCGTCTCCTGGGGCGGGACGGCGGTCTCGGGCGCGGGAAGGGGAGAGGCGGCGGGCGGGGCGGAGGGGGGTGCCGCCGGAGAGGGCGCAGGGGCGGGGGCGGTCCATACCACCCGGTCCGGGGGCGGCTCCAGCCGGACAGGGGCCTCCGGCAGAGAAAAGTTCACCGGGAGGAGCATCCGCACCGACACCGCCAGCCAGGCCCAGTACCGCCAGCGGATGGAGTACCGCCGGGACAGCAGGGGGCCCAGCAGCAGGAGCAGGAGGATCACCACGGACATGGTGAGGGCGATCTCCGCCAGGGTGTTGAAAAAAACGGACATGGGACAGGCCCCTCTCTTCAGTCAAAATAGTCGATGAGCTGGATGCGGGAGACGGTGCCGCCGCCGTCGAAGTAGAAGACCAGATAGTGCCCCGGCCCGCCGCTCTCCGGACCGTACCAGAGGAAGTCTCCGGTGAAGTCCCAGTTGGGCTCGCTGCTGGCGGCGGGGTAGAGCCGGAGCACGTCCTCCCGGGTGGAGGTACCGGGAGAGATCCCCCGGGCGGTGCGGAGGTCCGAGCGGCTGCTCTCCAGTTTCCAGATGGAGGTCTCCCCCTCCGGGGAGACATAGCACTCCAGGGAGAAGAAAGCCCCCCAGGCCCGGCGCTCCCACCGGTCTCCGGGCTGATAGCTGACCGCGCCCTCCAGGACCTCCACGGTCTCCGGCTCTCCCAGCAGAGGGGTGAGCCCGCCGGCGCTGCCGCCCAGGCCGTACCAGCTCCCGTCCAGGCTCCGCAGGGCGAAGTCCAGATCGACGACCCCCCAGGCCAGGGCCTCGGCGGTCCGGGAACAGGTATCGGGCAGGGAGGTGAAGAGCCCCTTCCCCCGGGCGGTATCGCCGGTGAAGGAGAGGAGGAGATAAACATGCTCCCCCGCCGCGGCATCCTGAGGCATGGAGGTCCAGGCCCCGTCTGTCTCCACCGCATAGCCCACCTGATAGAGGCCGCAGCTCTCCCCCGGCGGGGCGGAGACCTCCCGATGGAAGACGAGGGAGTCCAGACGTACCTCATGGTCCGGGTGCTCCCCGGCCAGGAAGTCCGCGGCGGCGGCCTGGGCCGCCTCCTGCCGTCCGGCCCAGACCAGCGAGCTCCGGAGCGTCTCGGTGAAGAGCTCGCCGCCGGGGGCGGAGTCGTTGATCATCGTGGAGAAGAGGAAGACCGGCTCCGTCCCGCCCACGTCGAAGACCAGATAGGTGCAGCCGGGGTAGGTGGGGATCAGCCAGCCCGCATCGTCCAGCTCCATGGCGCCGGCCAGGACCACCTTTTCCGGCGTGGTGGTGTGGAGCTGGTAGTTCAGACGGTATACGTCCAGGGCATAGCCCTCCAGCCCGTCATAGTGATATACCATGTCCAGGGACTGGATGCGGCAGGCGTCATAGGCGGCAGGCTCGCCCAGCATCTCTTCTTGGCCGTCCACGATGCCGTAGACCCCGGTGCTGTGGGACCAGCGGTCGTATTCGCCCAGGACATAGTCTACGGCAGGCTCCAGCACAGAGCCGGGGACCTCTACGCCCTCTGCGATCTCGCAGGGGATGGAGGCTGTGGCCTCCGGGGGCGGGGTGGCGCCGGCGGGCTCGCCGTCGCAGGCCACCAGAGAGCCCAGCAGCCCCACGCAGAGCAGGGCGCAGAGCAGCGGCAGGGTGCCCCGCCGCCGGGGAGAAGAGAACAGGTCGCCCAGCCGCCGGCGGAGCATCCGGGCGCTGGGGCGCAGTCCGGTGGAAAACCAGGTGTGGGGCAGTTCTTTCATCATCGATACCCTCCTTCTTTGCAGGGCCGTTCTATAGATATAACGGCAGACAGGGGGAGAACGTGACAGAGAGGGATCGATATCCCTCATCGTCGATGGTCCAGCCGCCGTCCGGCTGGCGGAGCAGGAAGAGCTGCCAGCCCTCCCGCCCGAGGCCGGACCCGTCAGTCCTGGACCAGTCGGAGAAGAGGACCACTGCGTCCTCCGGCCGAGCCCCGTTGATGCTGCTGGGCCCGCTCTGCAGATAGAGCGCCCTGGAGCGGGCAGAGGCCGCCGGGTCGAACCACAGCCGCTCCAAGCGGCAGGCGGACCCCGGCGCAATGAAGATGGAGGCCGCCGCTTCCATGGCAGCGGATACATCCTCCATGCTGTAGGCGGGGTGGTCGGAGGTGGGAAGGGAGATGCTGTCTAGGGGGAAAGTCCACACCTTGCCCAGCCGTAGGGCCGCTGCCTCCGGGTCCGGGTCCGTGGAGGTCCCCAGAAACACGGCGTCCTCCCTCGCCCCCTCCGTAGGATAGGCCAGATAGAGGCGGAGGCCCTGGGGGCTTTCGCCGCTCACACCGTCGTATCGGTCTTCGTAGGTATAGGACAGGTCCCAGGCCTCCGCAGTATACGGGCTGTCCGGGAGGGAACAGGAGGCGGCCAGGGAGAGGCCCCGCCTTTCGGACGGGTCCAGCAGGTCCCGAAGCCGGGCGCGCAGGAGGAACTTCCCGCCCCGGAGGCCGGTGGAGAACCGGGTGCGGGGCGCTCTCACTGTCCCTCCCCCCGCTTCCCCTTCAGCTCGTCCAGATAGCCCTGGAGCTCGTCCAGCTCCTGCTCGCCCAGGCCGCCCCCCTGGGCCAGAGAGGCCACGAACCGCTTGAGGGAGTGGCCGAAGAGCTTGCCCAGGACCGTATTGCTCTCGAAGGAGAGATAGTCCTCTTGGGAGACAAGGGGGGCATACCAGTTGGTCTTGCCCCGTTTTTCACAGGAGATGAACTCCTTGTCCGTGAGGCGGGAGAGATAGGTGTTGAAGGTGTTGGTGGCCCAGCCCAGATCTCCCAGCCGGGCCTCTAGGTCCGAGCGGGTCACCGCCTCTCCCCCCACTGCCCACAGTGCCTTCATGACCTCCAACTCCGTGTCAGGCAGATGCCGCATAAGGGATCTCCTTTCTACTTCAAATGTAGTCGTTCTATCTATATACTACATTTGAAGTGGATAAGAGTCAAGTTACAGAACGGTGACAAAGCGCGATAAAAAAGCCGCCGCTCTCTGGGAGCGGCGGCCTGAGACGGGAGGGGCTCAGAGGGACTGGACGGAGGTGGGGGCGCCGGTGTCGCGAGCGGCCTTGGCGATGCCCCGGCGGAGCCAATTGCCCCGGAGGTAGTAGATGATATAGAGCAGCGAGGTGAAGGACCAGCTGAGGGGATAGCTCACCAGCACGGTCTCCAGAGCCCGGAAGTGGGGCAGGGCCAGCAACACCCAGGCCACCCGCAGCACGCACACGCCCCCGCAGGTGAGGAGCATGGGCTTGAGGGAGTCCCCAGTGCCCCGGGCCGCGCCGGAGAAGATCTCGATACATACGAAGGTGAAATAGAAGGGGACGGTGTACCACATGATATGGCCGCCCAGCTGGATGACCGACTGGTCGCCGGTAAAGAGGCGCAGGAGCAGGGGGGCGGCGGCGCAGAAGACGAGGCTGATGACGATGGTGACGGCAAAGGTGACCGCGAGGCAGACCCGGACCCCCTTCCGCACCCGGTCGTATTTCTGGGCGCCGAAGTTCTGGCTCACGAAGGTGGTGATGGACACGCCGAAGGCGCCGCTCACCAGCCAATAGAAGGCATCCAGCTTGCTGAATGCGGTCCAGGAGGCCACGGCCACCGTGCCGAAGGAGTTGATGCACGACTGGAGGACCATGTTGGACAGGGTGTACATGTTGGACTGGATGCCCGCGGGCAGGCCGATGCGGACGATGCTCATCAGCTTGTCCTTGTGGAAGCGGATCTCCTTGGGGACCACGGTATAGACATTTCCGGGGTGGAGGAGGACATAGGCCACCAGCAGGGCGCTGACCACCTGGGAGAGCACGGTGGCCAGGGCCGCGCCGAAGACCTCCAGGTCCAGCACCACCACGAAGAACAGGTCCAGTACGATATTGGTCATACAGGCGGCCACCAGGAAGAAGAGGGGCCGCTTGGTGTCCCCCATGGCCCGGAGGATGCTGGCCCCCATATTATAGATGAAGGAGGCGATCGACCCGCAGAAATACACCTGCAGGTAGGTGATAGCATAGCCCATCACGTCCTCAGGGGTGCCCATGAGCCGCAGCACCATGCCGGAGATCGCGATGCCCACCACAGTGATGGCCACGCCGGCGGCCAGGGCCAGGGCGATGCTGGTATGGACGGCCTCCCGGAGCGCGGTCCCCTGCCGGGCCCCGTAATACTGGGCGACCACCACCGTGGTCCCCGAGGAGAGGCCCACGAACAGGTTGACCAGGAAGTTGATGATGACCGCCGTGGGGCCGCCCACCGCGCCCAGGGCGGCGGTGCCCACGAAGTTGCCCACGACGATGGCGTCTACGGTATTGTAGAGCTGCTGGAAGAAGGTCCCCAGCAGGATGGGGAAGAAGAAGGCGAGCAGGGGCTTCAGGATCGGCCCTTCTGTGATCTGGTTTTGCACGGCGGGACAGGCTCCTTTCCGGTAGTTTGGTAGACAGGGCGGCAAAAAGCCCCGCTGGAGAGACGCCTCGAAGAGGGGAGCAGGGCGAAGGCCGTCCAGCGGGGATCGATATTCGAAGATGAGGGAGGGGTCAGAGCAGCGCCAGACCGTTGATATCCAGCTTGAAAGTCAGACCGAAGAACTCGGCGGCTTTCCGGCAGAGGAGCATCCGCTGGAGGAAGATCTCGAAGTAGTCCATCACCGCGCAGAACTGTGTGTTGATGGACAGGGTCAGGGTGAAGGTCCGGCGCTCCAGGTCCAGGCTGGTCTCCGACTGCTCCACCGCGTAGTTCACACGGTCGTGGATGTCGAAGTTGGTGTGGTCCTTGTTGCGCACCCGGCTGCGGCGCACGTCGGTCTTGTCCGCCAGGATCAGGGCGGCGGCCAGGGCGTTCACCGGATAGGCGGTGGAGTCGTCGTGGTGGCCGATGGCGGTGATCACCGCGGCCACGTCGGCGGGCTCCATCCCCATCTTGTCCAGGATGCGGAAAGCCATCACCGCCCCGGTCTGGGCGTGGTCGTGGCGGTTGACCACATTCCCGATGTCGTGCATGAAGGCGGCGATCTGACAGATCTCGATCTCGTGCTCGCTATAGCCCAGCTCCCGGAGGAGATCTCCCGCCACCTTGGCGCACCGGCCCACATGGGCGAAGCTGTGCTCGGTGAAGCCCAGGGCCAGCAGGGAGGCGTCCGCCTGGGTGATATAGGTGCGGATCTCCTGGGACTGCCGCACCGCCTCGAAGGTGATATGCATGGGAGCCTCTCCTTTCAGACAGGATCTGCGCCGTCCCGGAGGCGGGGGCCTCTCATTGGACAGAGCATCTATATCATATAGAGGCAGACTGTGTTTTGCAACCCCTCCGGACGAAAGATCTGGGTGGAAAATCGGGGAGAAAAGGCGGGCGTTCTTGTGGAAAATGATCAGTCCGCGGGATATGAGGCCCGATCTGCCGCAAAGAACGCCCCCAGAAGAGGAGCGGGACAGGCCGGCGTGAAAAGCAGAGACGCTCCCCCGCCCCTGGGAAGGGGCGGGGGAGCGCCGGGGGACGGTCCTCAGCGGGAGAACAGGCGGGAGAGGAGGCTGCGCACAGGCGAGGGGCGGTGCTGGCTGTGGGCCGTGGGACGGGACTGACTGGACTGGGCGTCCCGGACCGCCTCCGCCATGAAAGCCTCCTGGGCATCCACGGCAGGAGCCCCCTCCTCCCGGGGCATGGGCAGATAGCTGCCGTCCACCTGGAGCTCCCGGGCCTTCACGTTGTCCGAACAGTAGACCTCCACATAGTGGAGGATCTGGCGGCGGACATCCGGGTCCAGGACAGGGGCGGCGATCTCCACCCGCCGCTCGGTGTTCCGGGTCATCAGGTCTGCCGAGCCGATGTAGAGCTTGGTCTCCTCCCCCGCGCCGAAGGCATAGATGCGGGGGTGCTCCAGGAAGCGCCCCACGATGGAGAAGACCCGGATATGGTCGGTGAGGCCCGGCACCCCCGGCCGCAGGCAGCAGATGCCCCGGACGTTCATGGTGACGGGCACTCCCGCCTGGCTGGCCTCAGCCAGCTTGTCGATGAGCTCACGGTCGGTCACCGAGTTGACCTTGATGAAGATGCGGGCGGGCCTGCCCCCTTTGGCCTTGGCGATCTCTCCGTCGATGAGGGCGATCAGGCGGCTCTTCAGGCAGTTGGGGGCCACCAGCAGGTGGCTGTAGTCCCCATTCAGGTCGCTGGTGGACATGTTCTGGAAGAAGGCGGCGGCGTCCGCCCCGATGACGGGGTTGGCGGTCATGAGGCAGAAGTCGGTGTAGAGCTTGGCCGTCTTCTCGTTGTAATTGCCCGTGCCGATCTGGGTGATGTGCTGGATGTGGGCGTGCTCCTGGCGGGTGATGAGACAGATCTTGGAGTGGACCTTGAAATGCTCGAAGCCGTAGAGGAGCGTGCAGCCCGCTTCCTCCAGCCGCTCGGCCCAGTTGATGTTGTTCTGCTCGTCGAACCGGGCCCGCAGCTCCATGAGGACGGTGACGTCCTTGCCGTTCTCCGCCGCCGCGGCCAGGTATTCCACCAGCTTGGCGGTGGAGGCCAGGCGGTAGATGGTGATCTTGATGGAGAGCACCGCCGGGTCGGAGGCCGCCTCTTTGACCAGCTTGAGGAAGGGGTCCATGGAGTGGTAGGGGTAGAAGAGGAGCGTGTCCCGCCGCAGCACCTGGGGGATGAGCTTCTCCCCCTGCACCAGGTCGGAGGGCCACTGGGGGACATACTTGGGGTAGCACAGGGCTGCGGCGCTCTCACTGGGCAGCTTGCCCTCCAGGGCGTAGACATAGCCCATGGCCAGGGGGCTCTTGGAGCGGAAGACCTGTTCCCGGGAGAGCTCCAGCCGCTGGCAGAGGTAGCTCACCAGCTCGTCGGAGCACTCGCCCTGGATCTCCAGCCGCACAGGGGCCAGCCGGGAGCGCTTCTTGAGCACCTTGAGCATATGGGCCCGGAAGGACTCGCCCACGTCATAATCCTCGTCCTCCGGGCTGATGTCCGCGTTCCGGGTCACCGAGATCACGCACTTCTCCACCACCTGATAGGAGCTGAAGAGCTTCTCGGCATAGGCCATGACCAGCTGTTCGGTGAGCAGGTAGCGCAGGCCCTGCTCCTTGAGCTGGAAGAAGGTGGGCAGGCGCTTGGGGAGGGGGATCAGGGCGAAGCACCGCTCTTCCTCCCTGCGCAGGATGAGGGCCACGCTCAGGCTCTTGGACGGCAGATGGGGGAAGGGGTGATGGGAGTTGATGACCATGGGGGAGAGCATGGGGAAGATGACATCCCGGAGCCACCGCTCCGCCTGCTTCCGCTCCTGCCCGTCCAGTTCGTCCGGACGCAGGCAGCAGATATTGCAGGCCCGAAGCCGCTTGTCCAGGTGGGAGAAGGCCTTGTCCCGCTGTTTATACAGGGCGGGGACGGTCTGGAAGATGGCCTGGAGCTGCTCGGCAGGGGTGAGGCCGCTCTTGCTGTCCACATGGCTCTCCTTGGAGAGGGTCATGTCGTAGATGGAGCCCACCCGGATCATGAAGAACTCGTCCAGGTTGCTGGTGAAGATCGAGAGGAACTTCAGCCGCTCGAAGAGGGGCACGCTCTCATCCTGGGCCTCCTCCATCACCCGCTTGTCGAAGCGGAGCCAGGAGAGCTCCCGCTCCTGGGTGTACCGGGTATCCACCTTCTTAGGCACGGCTCTCCACCCCCATGATCCGGCTGAGCAGATAGCCCTCCCGCACGCCGCAGGAGCTTGCCGACACGGTATCCGCCTCATAGAACTTGAGCACCGTGGTGAGGATGGCCAGGCCGGGCAGCACCGTGTGCACACGGTCCGGGGTGGAGAGGAGGATCTGCCGGAGGGTCTTCACGTCCCCCTTCTTCAGGTTCTTATAGAGGCTCCGGATATCGGCGGCGGGGATGATCCGATTGTCCGGATCCGCGTCCGCCAGCCGGTTGCACAGCTTGGCCGCAGCCCGGACGGTGCCGCCTACGCCGGTCACATGGGAGCAGGTGAGCCCCGCCGTCTTCGCGCGGTGGAGCTCCCGCTCCACCTGGTCGCGGATGGCCCGGCGCTCCTCGGGGGTGGGGAACAGGCCGGAGACGTATTTGGAGTACAGGGACAGAGAGCCCATGGGCAGGCTGCACTCGGAGCGGACCTCCCAGTCCTGGTAGGCCACCAGCTCGGTCGAGCCGCCGCCGATGTCCACCAGCAGGCCCGAAGAGGGGGTGTGCTCGTCCGACGTGGCGCCCAGGAAGGAGAACTTGGCCTCGTCCGCGCCGCTGAGCACGTCCACCCGCAGGCCGGTGATGGTCTGGATGGTGTCCAGGGCATCCTCTGTATTGGAGATGTTCCGCAGCGGAGCGGTCCCAAAGACATAGATCTGCCCGATGTCCAGGTTCTCCAGCAGCGCCTTGAAGTTGGAGAGCACCCGGCAGGCCACCAGGATACCGCTGTCCGACAGCGCGCCGTCCTGGATATAGCTGGCCAGACCGGCCATCTCCTTCTTGTTCATGAGCAACTTGAACTGCCGTCCCTCATAGTGATAGACGGACAGCCGCATGGTATTGGACCCTACGTCCACAATGCCGCATTTCATGGATGACACCTCTCTCGATTTTTTAAGGTCCCGCGGTCCCTATAGTTTACCAGAAAAAGAGGGGAGACGCGATCGGATCCCGAAGATCTTACAAAGGATATACGATCCCTCGGGGAAGAGCGGGGCGCGGGAAGGCTCAGGAGACATGGGTGAGGTCATAGGGCGTGGTCTGGTAGACGTAATAGTTGAGCCAGTTGGTATAGAGCAGCTGCCCCGCGCTCCGCCAGCGGACGATGGGGGGACGGGAGGGGTCGTCGCCGGGGAAGTAGTTCCGGGGCACCTGGATGGGGATGCCCTTCTCCCGGTCCCGGAAGTACTCCCGTGCCAGCGTGTCCGGGTCATATTCCGGGTGGCCGGTGATGAAGAACTGCCGGGAGTCCCTGCTCTTCACCGCGAAGACTCCGGCGCCGCCGGAGACAGAGAGGAGCTCCAGCTCCGGGTCAGCCCGGATATCGCTCTCATACACCTCGGTATAGCGGGAGTGGGGGGCCTGGAACACATCGTCGAAGCCGCGGAAGAGAGGGGAGTTGGGCTTGAGCACCCGGTGGTCGAAGACGCCGAAGAGCTTCTGGGGCAGGGAGCGCTTCTCGATGCCATAGTGGAAGTACAGGCCGGCCTGAGCGCCCCAGCAGATGTGCAGGGTGGAGTGGACATGGCTCCGGGTCCAGGCCATGATGGCGCACAGCTCGTCCCAGTAGTCCACCTCCTGGAAGTTCAGGTTCTCCACCGGCGCGCCGGTGATGATCATCCCGTCGAAGTTCCGGTCCTTCACTCGGTCGAAAGTGGTATAGAAGGAGGACAGGTGGTCTTCATCCGTATGCTGGGACTGGTAGCTGGAGGTGCGCAGCAGTTCCACCGTCACCTGGAGAGGCGTATTGGAGAGCTTGCGCAAGATCTGTGTCTCGGTGACGATCTTGGTGGGCATCAGGTTCAGGATCAGGACGTTCAAAGGGCGGATATCCTGATGGATGGCCCGGTGTTCCGTCATGACGAAGATGTTCTCTCCCTCCAGGACGCTGCGGGCGGGAAGAGGGTCGGGGATCTTGATGGGCATATGATGAAGTCTCCCTAATATCGTGATTTCTATATATAATAGATGTAACTTAAGAGTAACACAAGTGAAAGAGATGCGCAAGAGAGGCATAAATAGAGGGAATGAAAAAAGTAGCAAGAAATTTGGAAAAAGGTGTTGACAAAGGGGGAAGAGTTTGGTATATTATCTGAGCACTCAGCGAGAGGGCGAGC
>DWZK01000020.1 GCA_019117605.1 Candidatus Intestinimonas stercoravium
GAAGATTAAAATTTCCTAAAGCCCTGGGACCGGCCCCCAGGCCGGACGGAGCCGCGTCCCGCCCAGTGCCCCCCTCTCCCGGCGCGGGGCATGGCCGCACGGCAGGTCGTCCGCCGCTGCCCCGGTGTCCCGCGCACCGCCCGGGCCGCCCCTTCTCCACCCGCGCGGGCCCGCGCCAGAGGGGCTCCTCCGCCTCCCGCACAGGCCGCCTGTTTTTGCCGGGCGCGCCTTCGTTTCCTCCCATATATAGGAATGATATATGACATTTCCCCTTATCTGTCTATCTCGTATTTAAAAATGCTCAAAATATACCCTTGCGATCCCCTAGGATTTATGGTATTTTCTTTACAGATTTTTAGTTGTAGTTCCTGTCGATTTGGTATAGTATATAGGGTACGAAAAAATGTTCCGCCGGAGGTCCGGCGAGTTTGAGGTGGATCTATGAGCCTTCGCATCGGTATCGACATCGGCTCCACGACCGTCAAGGTCGTGGTGCTGGATGAGGACAACAAGCTGCTTTTCCGCTCCTACGAGCGGCACTATTCCAAGACCCGTGAGCGGGCCTGTGAGACGTTGCATTCCATCGAGGACAAGCTCAGAGGGCAGGACGTGAAGCTGGTGATCACCGGCTCCGCCGGCCTGGGCGTGTCCAAGGCCGCGGGCATCGACTTCGTCCAGGAGGTGTACGCCACCGCCGCCGCTGTCCAGCAGTACTACCCGGACACCGACGCGGTGATCGAGCTGGGGGGCGAGGACGCCAAGATCATCTTCTTCGGCGGCGCCCTGGAGGAGCGTATGAACGGCTCCTGTGCCGGCGGCACCGGCGCCTTCATCGACCAGATGGCCACCCTGATGAACGTCACGGTGGACGAGCTGGACGCCCTCTCCCTGAAGCACGAGAAGATCTATCCCATCGCCTCCCGCTGCGGCGTGTTCGCCAAGAGCGATATCCAGCCCATCCTCAACCAGGGCGGGCGGAAGGAGGACGTGGCCGCCTCCATCTTCCAGGCGGTGGTGGATCAGACGGTGGCCGGCCTCACCCAGGGCCGGGAGCTGAAGGGGAAGATCGTCTTCCTGGGCGGCCCCCTCCACTTCCTGCACGGCCTCCGGGAGCGGTTCGTGGAGACCCTCCACCTGGACGCCGAGCACGCCGTCTTCCCCGCCGACGGGGACTGCTTCGCCGCCATCGGCGCCGCCCTGTGCGCCGGCGAATACCAGGAGCGCCCCTTCGAGGAGGCCCTGAAGCTGCTGGAGGAGAGCGTGGACGCCAAGACCACGGTGGACACCATGCCTCCCCTCTTCACCGCCCAGGAGGAGTATGACGCCTTCGTGGCCCGGCACGACGCCAACCATCCCCCCGAGGCGGACATCGCCTCCTATACCGGCCCCGCCTGGCTGGGCATCGACGCCGGCTCCACCACCACCAAGATGACCCTCATCACCGCCGACGGCGGCCTGCTCTATACTTACTACCACTCCAACCTGGGCAACCCGGTGGCCATCGTGCTGGAGCAGCTCCGTGAGATCTACCGCCTGTGCGGGGACCGCATCGAGATCCGGGGGGCCGCCGTCACCGGCTACGGCGAGGACCTCATCAAGAACGCCTTCTCCTGCGACCTGGGCCTGGTGGAGACGGTGGCGCACTACAAGGCCGCCGCCCACTTCAACCCCGACGTGGACTTCATCATCGACATCGGCGGCCAGGACATGAAGTGCTTCAAGATCCGCAACGGCGCGGTGGATTCCATCATGCTCAACGAGGCCTGCTCCTCCGGCTGCGGCTCCTTCATCGAGACCTTCGCCAAGGCTCTGGGCTACGACATCGCCACTTTCTCCAAGCTGGGCCTCTTCTCCCCCCATCCGGTGAACCTGGGCTCCCGCTGCACCGTGTTCATGAACTCCAGCGTCAAGCAGGCCCAGAAGGACGGGGCCAGTGTGGAGGACATCTCGGCGGGCCTGTCCATCTCCATCGTGAAGAACGCGGTGTATAAGGTCATCCGGGCGGCCTCGGCGGACTCCCTGGGCAAGCATATCGTGGTCCAGGGGGGCACTTTCCTCAACGACGCGGTGCTCCGGGCCTTCGAGCAGGAGCTGGGGCGGCAGGTCACCCGCCCCACCATCGCCGGGCTCATGGGCGCTTTCGGCGCGGCCCTGGCCGCCAGGGACCTCCATCTGGAGCGCTCCGCCCTGCTGGACGCCAAGGCGCTGGAGACCTTCTCCCACACCGCCAAGCCGGTGACCTGCAACCTGTGCACCAACCACTGCGCCCTCACCGTCAACCAGTTCGACGGCGGGCGGCGCTTCATCTCGGGCAACCGCTGTTCCCGCCCCCTGGGCAAGGAGCGGGTGGAGCTGCCCGACCTGATGCATTACAAATACAAGCGGCTCCGGGCCATGTGCGGCACCGGGGACGGAGACGGCTCCCGCGGGCGGATCGGCATCCCCTTTGGCCTCAATATGTACGAGAACCTGCCCTTCTGGTTCACCTTCTTCACCAAGCTGGGCTTCGAAGTCGTCCTCTCTCCCGAGTCCTCCCGGAAGCTCTATATCAAGGGCCAGCGCACCATCCCCTCGGATACGGTGTGCTATCCCGCCAAGCTCCTCCACGGCCATGTGGAAGCCCTGGTGGAGGAGGGCGTGGACGCCATCTGGTACCCCTGCATGTCCTACAACAACGACGAGGGGATCGGTGACAACCACTATAACTGCCCGGTGGTGGCCTACTACCCCGAGCTGTTGGCCGCCAATGTGCCCGCCCTGAAAAAGACCCGCTTCCTGGACCCCTATGTGGGCCTGTGGCGGCACAAGGATTTCACCAAGCGGATCTCCGCCATCATGGAGCAGGAGTTCGGCATCTCCAAGAAGGAGACCCGGAACGCCGCCCGGGCGGCCTACGAGGCCTATGAGGCCTACGTCAACGACGTGCGGCAGACGGGCAAAGAGTACATCGAGTATGCCAGGGCCCATGATATGCCTGTCATCGTCATCTGCGGCCGGCCCTACCACATCGACCCGGAGATCAACCACGGCATCAACGACCTCATCACCTCCTTCGGCTTCGTGCTGGTCACCGAGGACGCCCTCTCCTATCTGGAGGGCTACGCCTCCCGGAAGGTGCTCAACCAGTGGACCTTCCAGGCCCGGATGTACAACGCCGCCCGGTATGTGTGCACCCAGCCGGACATGCAGGTCATCCAGCTGGTCTCCTTCGGCTGCGGCACCGACGCCATCACCACCGACGAGCTCCGGGACATCCTGGAGCAGGGCGGGAAGCTGTACACGCAGCTGAAGATAGACGACATCAGCAACCTGGGCGCGGTGCGCATCCGCGTCCGCTCTCTGATCGCCGCTATCGAGGCCCGGAAGGACCAGGAGGGCCGCTGACATCCCTTTCAGGAGGTGCTGTTTTGACTGAGCAGGAGCTCAACGCCGTCATCGACTGGCAGCTCGCCCGTGATTTGGGGCTCTCCCCCTCCGTATGGGAGCGGAGCGGCACCCAGGTGTATCCCTGGACCGACCTGCCCGGCCGGCGGCGCTACCGGGAGGGAGATCCCTTCCTCCTGGGCCATATCCGCAGGGGCACCGCCGTCTTCGCTGTCCACCCCTGCCTCCTCTCCTGGGCCGAGGCACATCTGCCCGCCTGGCCGCCGGAGTGGTGCCTGGACTACCGCTACCTCCGGCAGCTGGACGATGCCCTCCGCCCCTGGGGCTGGACCCTGCACGATGCCCATCCATTTTTTGCCCCCGACCTGTCCGCTCCCCCCGCCGTCTCTCCGGGCCCCGTGGTCTGGTTCGAGGGGGACGCGCTAGAACAGTTCCGGGGAGATCCCCGCTGGGAGGGCACCCTGGCCTTCCAGCCTCTCTATCCCGACCAGCTGGCCGTGGCCGCCCTGGGCCCCGTCGGACAGCTGGTGGGGATGGCCGCCGCCAGCCGGGATGGGGAGCGGCTCTGGCAGATCGGCGTCAACGTGCTCCCCGCCGCCCGGGGCCGGAGGATCGCCTCCGCCCTCACCGCGCTCTTGAAGGAAGAGCTGCTCCGCCGGGGGATCGTCCCCTTCTACGGCACCGCCCAGAGCCACATCTTCTCTCTGAACACAGCCCGCAGGGCGGGCTTCCGCCCCGCCTGGGCGGAGGTCTACGCCCGGCCTGTCTGATGCTCTCCCGGAGCGCCACCACATCGGAAAGGAAATCTCATTGCTATGGCACAGCTTGTCTACGACGATACCGGCCGCCTCCTCTTCACCAAGGAGATGAAGGAGGAGTACACCCTCCTGATGCCCCAGATGCTCCCCGTCCACTTCGCCATGCTGGCCCGGCTCCTGGAGACCGAGGGCTTCAAGGTGGAGATGCTCAACAGCAGGGGCAAGAGCATCGTGGACGCCGGACAGAAATATGTCCACAACGACACCTGCTACCCCGCCCTGTTGGTGATCGGGCAGCTCATCGACGCCATCCAGAGCGGCAAGTACGACGTACATAAGGTGGCCCTGCTGATCACGCAGACCGGCGGCGGCTGCCGGGCCTCCAACTATATCCACCTGCTCCGCAAGGCCCTGGTGAAGGCCGGGCTGGAGTTCGTGCCTGTGATCTCGGTGAACCTGTCCGGCCTGGAGAAGAACCCCGGCTTCAAGCTCACCATCCCCTTCATCCGCAAGGCGGTGTTCGCCATGATGTACGGGGACATCATCGTCCAGACCTCCAACCAGGTCCGCCCCTACGAGGTCACCCCCGGTCAGACCGATGAGACCATCCACGCCTGCATGGACCGCCTCCTGGCGGGGATGGACCGGGGAGAGGGCCTCTCCTACTCCAGCATGAAGGAGAACTTCAAGTGGATCGTCCAGGCTTTCCGGGACATCCCCGTCCAGGGAGAGCCCAAGGTCCGTGTGGGCGTGGTGGGGGAGATCTACATCAAATACTCCCCTCTGGGCAACAACGACCTGGAGCAGTTCCTCCTCTCCGAGGGGGCGGAGCCGGTGGTGCCCGGCCTCACCGACTTCATCATCTTCAAGATCTACAACCGGGATGTGGACGTGGACCTCTACGGCGGACTGCGGCTGAAGCAGAAGATCTGCCGGATCTTCGCGAATTACGTCAAGAAATGCCAGCGGGCCATGATCGAGGCGATGAGCGAGGGCGGCTTCCGGGCTCCCGGCACCTTCGATGACCTGCACGAGCTCATCAAGGGCTATCTGGGCGACGGCAACAAGATGGGGGAGGGCTGGCTCCTCACCGCTGAGATGCTGGAGCTCATCCACTCCGGCACCCCCAACATCGTCTGTACCCAGCCCTTCGGCTGCCTGCCCAACCACATCGTGGGCAAGGGCATGATCCGCAAGATCAAGGACGACTACCCCTACTCCAACATCGTGGCCATCGACTACGACCCGGGCGCCACCAAGATCAACCAGGAGAACCGCATCAAGCTGATGCTGGCCACCGCCCGGGCCCTGGCCAGGGAGGAGGCCGCCGCCCAGGCTCCCCAGAAGGAGCCGGAGGCTGCCGCAGTATCCTGAGCACCGCTGAAAACAGGCAGGCTCCCGCAGGCGCGGGAGCCTGTTCAAGTGTTACCGCCGCCGGAGCTGGCCGCTCCGGCTCTGTTGGGAGGAGATACCTGTGGAAGACCTGCACTTCGTAGACGCCTGTACCGACGAGCACTTCCAGGCCATGAGCCTGATCCACGCCCTGGGCTGGCGGGACACCTATGTAGACGCCGTGCCCGCCGACTATATGGCCCGCGAGATCACCGACGGCCGGTGGGTCCCCTTCTTCCGGGAGGACTACCGGACCGGCCGCTGCCACGGCCTGCTGCTCTACCGGGGCGGGACGCCGGTGGCCTGTATCAACTACGGTCCCGCCCGCACCGAGAACTACAACGCCGGGGAGAAGGAGGGCTCCCGGTTCCCCAATGAGGCCTACGCCGACTGGGGGGAGCTCGTCTCTTTCTATACCCACCCCGCAGAGAGGGGGAAGGGCTATGGCGGCCTGCTCATCGAGGAGGCGGTCCGCCGCCTCCATGCCTCCGGCTTCCAGAAGGTGTTCGTCTTCGTCCTCCGCGAGAATGAGGGCGCCCGCCGGTTCTATGCCGCCCACGGCTTCTCGTGGGACGGCACCCACGCCGATATCCCCTTCCCCCACGGCACCATCTGCGTGGACCTGCGCTATACCCGGGAGGACTGACCCATGAAGAGAGCGCTTTTCCTGTCCTGCGCGGGGCTCCTGCTCCTCACAGGCTGCGGCGGGGAGGACGCCGCCCGGACCCCCTCCCCTGTGTCTCCCTCTCCCACCGTCTCCGCCGCCCCCACTGCCTCCCAGGCGCCCTGGTGGGAGTCCCTCGCCCCCGAGGATCTCCCCACCCAGGTCGCCTCTCTGGAGGAGCTGGCCGACCTGGGCGCGGAGGAGGCCGCCCTGCTGGGCGAGGTCCCCGCGGCCGCCCTCTACGGCCTGGGGAACGAGGAGGGGATCCTCCTGGAGCGGGACGGGGCCCTCTCCTACTTCCCGCAGGCATGGTGTCCCCCCGACCTGCCCACCCTGCCCGAGCTCTATCAGCTGGACCTGGACGGCGACGGAGAGGACGAGGTGGCGGCCCGCTATCTGGTCCAGGCGGAGGGCAAACAGATCCTCTACGACCTGCATATCTACGACTGGGAGGGCGGGACCTGTGCCGACTGCCCGGTGACCGCGGAGGCCTGCGCCGCCCTGGCAGGGGCAGAGCTGGAGACCGTCTGGTCCCCCTCCGCCGGCACCTTCACCCTCTTCTGCGGCGGGGACAGCGTCACCTGCCAGGTCCCGGAGGAGGAGAGCGGGGAGGTCTCCCTCTCCCTGGACGCCTGCTTCTTCCGTGAGAGCGAAGCGGGCTTCACCGTGGTGCTGGGCGCCCGGGCCGCTCCGGGCGGGACGTGGTTCGCCAACGTCCTGGCCGATGTGATCTATTCGGATCGGTCCTTCTCGCTGCGGGACGTCCGCCTGGAGCAGACCACCGTGGTGTGACCCTTTCTCCCCGGATAGGAGAGATATTCCTCCGCCGTAACGATCTGTTCACGATCTCACGGTTGTTTTCTTGAGGAGAACCATGTATAATCTACGAATAAGCGCACCTGTGCGGCTGTGCTCCCATTCCTCTTGCCGGAAGGAGGCCCCTCCTTTTGAAAAAGACTTTCCTGCTCTGCTGTATCTCCTGTCTCTTGGCTCTGGGCGGCTGCCGGGGCGAGACGCCTGAGGTCTCGCCCGCTCCCGGGCCGGAAGAGACGGTCCTGCCCACCGTGGCCGCCTCGCCCACTGCCACCCAGCCCCCCGCCACCGAGACGGCGGCGGAGGTCCCTCTCCCCACGGACACAGCGGTCCTCCCGGACGACCAGTCCCCCTCCCCCGCTCCCAGCCCCTCCGACACCACTTCGGCCCCGGAGGTCAGCCCCTCTCAGGTCACGGAAGCGGAGCCCCGGCCCGCCTGGGATGGGGACGTGGACGGCCTGTCTCTCACCGACTTCCCCACTCAGCTCTCCACCGGCGGGCAGATCCTGGAGCGGGTATCCTCCCTGGGCGAGGGTGAGGGCGATCTGTCCCTGGTGAGCCAGCTCCCCGACCAGGATACCTGGCTCTACGGGGCGTACGCGCCGGACGGCACCCAGGGCCTGATCCTGCGGGTGGGGCGGCAGTGGAAGTATTTCTCCGCCCCCTATCTCACCCAGCAGGGACAGGTCCCGGCGATGCTCTATGGGGACTTCGACAAGGACGGCGCCCAGGAGCTGGCCGTCGTCAGCCAGCAGGAGGGCGGCCCCGACGTGAGCCGCTGGGGGCTCTATGTGGCCGACTTCAGTGAAGACAGCTGGACCATCCTGGAGTTCTCCCCCGCCGACTACACCGCCATCCTGGACCTGTCGATCTCCAGCGCCTACGATCCCGAGACCAATACCGTCATCCTGCAGGCCGGGGAGGATACCGTATCTCTGGCCCTGTCGGAGCTGGGCATCTCCTCCCCCGGCGGAGAGATCGTCCACCAGACAGGGGGGCTGATCCTGTTCACCGCGGAGGGCGACACCCTCTACGGCACCTTCTCCGTGAGCCTGGACGCCCCCGCTTTCTCCGGCTATGCCGCCCTGGATGACGTGGCCCTCGCCCGGGCGGAGGTGGTATACACCGGCTCCGCTTTCGGCCTCAACGGCCTGGCCCTCCTCCCCGCTGACGGGACCGCCTGAAAAGACGAGCCGCCGGACCCTCCCGCTGAGAGGGTCCGGCGGCTCTTATGTCGCTGCGGCGCCCTAGTGCTCCTGGTCTCCCCCGCTGACCTCTCCGGCCAGGCTGCGGGAGAAGAGGTCCCGCACCCGGGCCGGTTCCCGGGTCTGGCCCAGCACCCACATGAGCTTGGTAACAGCCGCCTCTGTGGTCATGTCATAGCCCTGGATGACACCCTGGGCCAGGGCACGCTGCCCCGCCTGATAGAGGGAGAAATCGCTGCTCTCATAGAGGCACTGGCTGCACACCACCACCGCCATGCCCGCCTGGGCCACCTTGTGGAGCTTGGCGATCAGGTCCCGGCGGATGAAGTGGAGCCCTCCCGCCCCGAATGCCTCGATGACGATGCCCTTGTAGTGCATCTGAAGGAGCATATCGAAGATCTCGGGATCCAGTCCGGGGGTGAGCTTGATGAGGAACACGTCCTTGCACAGGGCGTCCTGGAGGCGGCAGGGCCCGCCGCCGGCGGGGGGCAGAGCGGAGAGGTCCAGATGGAAGCCGGCCCCGTCCACCCAGCCGCACAGGGGCCAGTTGACGCTCTCGAAGGCGTCGAAGTCCCTGGTCCGGGTCTTCACCGCCCGGCAGCCCAGGAGCACTTTCCGGTCGAAGGCCAGGAACACGCCCCCCGCCCCGGAGGAGGCCATGGCGAAGGCGGTGCGCAGGTTGTCCGCCCCGTCGGTGAGGGGGTGCTCGATAGGGAGCTGGGAGCCGGTGAGCACCACCGGGATCCCGATCCCCCGCAGCATGAAGCTGAGCACCGAGGCGGTATAGGCCATGGTGTCGGTGCCGTGGGTGATGACGATGCCGTCCACGTCTTCCCGGGCGTCGTACACCGCCTTGGCGATGAGCTGCCACTCCTCCGGCTGGATATTGGAGGAGTCCAGGTGCAGGATGTCCCGCACCGTGATCCGGTAGCTCTCCGCCAGGAAGGGCAGCGCCATGGCCAGCGCGTCTCCCCCGATGCCGGGGGCCAGGCCCTCCGCCGTGGGGCGGGAGGCGATGGTCCCCCCTGTGGTCAGCAGCAAGATATGTTTCATCGGTCTCTCGTCCTTTGTTTAAAACTCCGCTCCCAGGACGTCGGCCCGATCCAGGGCCCGGGCCATCAGGGCGTCCTTGTCGTTGCGCACATCGTCCAGCCCCTCGGCGCAGAGGAGCTGGAACGAGGGGATCCCGTACATGGCGCACAGGGCCCGGATATGGCCGGCCCCCGACTCCATCCAGCTGGTCTCCGGCCGGGAGAAGTCCCCGCCCCGGGTGGTGATGAAGAGCAGCTTCTCCGCCCGGCACAGGCCCACGCTCCGGCCGCTCTCGTCATAGCCGAAGGTGATGTTGGTCACGGAGATCCGCTCCAGGTAGATCTTCAGGATGGCCGGATAGGACAGGTCCCAGAAGGGGGCCGCCAGAACGATCTTGTCCGCCGCGGCGAACTGCCGGGCGGGGGCGAACATGGGCTCCTCCAGCCGTCCCGCCTCCCAGAGGGCGTCCCGCTCGGCGAGCACCTCCGGGTACTGGGGCTCCAGCCTCTCCTCCATCAGGTCCCGCTCTACGATCTCGTCCTCCGGGTTGGCCCGGCGGTACGCCTCCAAAAATCTCCTGGCCAGCTTCAGCGTGCGGGAGCGCTCTCCCCGCACGCAGGCATCGACGAACAGCAGTCGCGCCACGATCTCTCATCCTTTCTTCGCTTTTATCGCCCCTCCCACAGGGCGTCCTCGGGGACCAGGCCCAGTCGGGCCAGCAGTCCGGCCATGTCCGGGGGCAGGGGGGCCTCCGCCCGCAGCCGTTCTCCCGTGACCGGCTGGATCAGCTCCAGCCGCCAGGAGTGGAGGGCCGGCCGGCCGATCAGCGCCCTGTCCTCCTCCCCGTAGAGGTGGTCCCCCGCCAGGGGGCAGCCGATATGGGCCATATGGACCCGGATCTGGTGGGTCCGGCCCGTCTCCAGCTCCAGCTGGAGGAGGGAGTCCCCTCCCCGGGAGGAGAGCGTCCGATAGCGGGTCCGGGAGGGCTGCCCGTCGGGGCGGACCTCCCGGGCGAGGATCGAGGTCTCCGACCGTCCGATGGGGGCGTCCACCGTCCCCTCCTCCGGGGAGGGCCGCCCCAGGCAGACCGCCAGATAGATCCGCCGGAAGTCCGGGGTGTGGAGCTGCCCCTTGAGCCGCTCCTGGGCGTGGGGGTGCTTGGCCACCGCCAGCAGGCCGGAGGTGCCCTTGTCCAGCCGGTGCACCGGGTGGAAGTCCGCCTCGATCCCCCGGCGGCGGTAATAGTCCATCAGGTAGTTGCCGATGCTGTCCTCAAAGTGCCCCCCGCCGGGGTGGACCAGGACGCCGGGGGCCTTGTTGAGGATGAGGATGTCCTCGTCCTCATAGACGATGTCCAGGGGGCCGGGGACAGGGACCACCCCGCTGCGGATCTCCGGGTCGGACACCCGGACGGAGAGCACCTGTCCCGCCTCTACCCGGCGGCTGACGAAGACCCGCTCCCCATCCAGCAGGATGCCGTCCTCCAGCCATTTGGCCCGGCGGATCACCGTGCCGGACAGGTGGAGCTCCCGCCGCAGGAGGGCGTCCACCTTCTGCCCCGCCTGCTCCGGCCTTACCGTGAGGACCAGCCGCCGGACGGACCGTCTCTTCCGCTCCCCTCCCTCCATGCCGCCCCTCCTCCCTGCTCCATACGCTTTATTTTTTAGCATATCCCCCTTTGCCATCCCTGTCAACCGCCTTTTCTCCACGCTTCGACGGCCTCCTTGCCAAAGGGCGGGATCTCCGCTATAATAGAGGATGACGAGACCGGACCGGGCAAGGGGGCGTTCCTATGGGAAGACAACTGGGGCTGTATATCCACATCCCTTTCTGCAGGAGCAAATGCGATTACTGTGATTTCTACTCCCTCCCCGGCCGTGAAGAGCGGATGGACGCCTATCAGCGGGCGCTGCTGGCCCACATGAAGGAGACCGCTCCCCAGGCCAAGGGCTATCTGGTGGATACCATCTACTTCGGCGGGGGCACGCCCAGCCACTACGGAGAGCGGCGCATCCGGGAGCTCCTCGCCCAGATCCGCCGCCGTTTCGAGGTGGCGGGCAACGCGGAGATCACCCTGGAGGCCAACCCGGAGAGCGTGGACAAGAAGAGCATGGTCCGCCTCCGCCGGGCGGGGGTCAACCGCATCTCGCTGGGCATGCAGTCGGCCAACGACGAGGAGCTCTCCGCCCTCCACCGTCCCCACACCTTCCGGCAGGTCCAGGAGGCAGTGGAGGCCATCCGGGCGGCGAAGATCAAGAACCTGTCTCTGGACCTGATATACGGCCTGCCCGGGCAGGACCTGGTCTCTTGGCGGGACTCTCTGGAGAAGGCCATCTCTCTGGGGCCCCAGCACCTCTCCTGCTATGGGCTCAAGGTGGAGGAGCATACCCCTCTCCACAGCCGGGTCCTCCGGGGGGAGGTCCTCCCCGACGACGACGCCCAGGCGGACATGTACCTCTGGACGGTGGCACGGCTGGAGGCGGCGGGCTACCGGCAGTATGAGATCTCCAACTTCGCCCAGCCCGGCTTCCAGTCCCGGCACAATCTGAAATACTGGCTCATGCGCCCCTACCTGGGCTTCGGCCCGGGGGCCCACTCGGATTTCGGGGGCCGCCGCTTCTCCTTCATGCGGGACCTGGACGGCTATATCGACGGCGTGCTGGAGGGCCGCCCCATCATCGACTCGGACGACCTGATCCCCAAGCGGGAGCGCTCGGGGGAATACCTCATGCTCCGCCTGCGCACCACCACCGGCATCGAGGAGTGGGAGTACCGGCGGGAGTACTTCATGAACTTCGATCCCATCGAGCAGAAGCTGGACGAGTTCGAGCACAACGGCTGGGCGGAGCGGGACGGGACCCGGTGGCGGCTCACTCCGCTGGGCTTCCTCATCTCCAACCAGCTCATCGGCGCCCTGCTGGAGCGGCAGGAGAGCGCCACTCTGGAGACCACTCTCCCCAAGGTGCGGGAGGCCCCTCCGCCTCCGCCGCCCTCCCCCCAGGACTGACCCGATGAAAGGGCCCTCCGGCATCTGCCGGAGGGCCCCTCTCTGCCTGTGGGCCGATGCGCTAGGCGGCCCTGCCCTCCTCTTCCAGACGGGCGAAGAAGCTGGAGGACGCCAGTCCTATGGCGCATACCAGGAGGCCGCTGGGGATCAGCACCCAGTATACCCGTCCGGCGGCCAGGTCGAACAGCGCCCCGTAGGCGATCTGCCCCACGGGCTGGGCACACATGGAGAGGGTGGTCACGAAGGACATGACCTTGCCCATCAGCCGCTCCGGCGTCCGCGCCTGGATCACAGAGATGGCGCAGGTGGAGAACACGCTGCACCCCAGCTGGCAGACGCAGAACGCCGCCAGGAGGACCAGATACCGGGCGGCGGCATCCAGCGGCAGCAGGAAGGCCCCGCCGCAGGGGATGAGGCAGGCGCCCAGGGCGGCGAAGGCCGCCCACAGGGATCGCAGCCGCAGCCTTTGCCCCAGCAGGCCCACGCATACGCCGCCCAGGATGGAGGCCACCCCCATGGCGCTCTCCGCTGCGCCATACCAGCCGGCGGAGAGGCCCAGCACGGTCCGCACCAGATAGGGGGCCCCAACCACCACCGCCCCGGCCACGAAGAGGCTCACCAGGGCCGCCAGCAGGAGCAGCTTCAGGATGCCGGGCTGTTCCCGGCCCAGGAAGCGCAGGCAGTCCGCCATATCCTCTCCCAGGCCCGGCGCCCGTCCCGCCTCCCTCTCCCTGGGGGGCAGGCGGAGGGATCGCTCCAGCAGGGCGGTCACGAAAAAGCAGGCCACCGCCCCCCAGAGCACCGGCCGGAGCCCGAAGGCGGTATAGGCCACGCTCCCCAAAAAGGGGGTGACCAGGGAGGCCGTGGCCGCCACCTGGTTGACCGCCGCGTTCCCTCTGAGGATATCTTCGCCGGAGAGCAGCTGGGGCACGCAGGCCTGCACCGTGGGGGATTCGAAGGCCGCCAGCACGGACAGGGCGATCAGCAGCGCGCCGATCGTGAGGATGTCCCGCCCCAGGGGCAGGGCCAGCCCCGCGCACAGCACGGCCAGCCCGGAGAGGAGGTCCAGCGCCACCATGACCTTCCGCCGGTCTGCCCGGTCCGCCAGGAGCCCGCCCAGGGGCGAGAGCAGGACGGTGGGGAGCATGGACAGGGCCAGCAGCCCGGCGAACACCGAGGCGGAGCCGGTCCGCTCCAGCACATACATGGACAGGGCGAACTTCAGCGTGAGGTTCCCTGTCAGCGAGCTGATCTGCCCCAGGAGGAGCAGCGTGAAGCTGCGTCGGGACGTCCCTCTCCTCCCCTCCCGGACCGCATCGCCCGGGGCTGTTCCGCCCCGATCTCTGCCGCGTCCGGGCCCCCGCGCCGCTGGACAGCGGTCCCGTGTCCCTGTTCCTCCCCGTCTCCGGGCGGACTGGTCCGCCCCGCCCTCCGCCGCCCGCACGGACCGGGCCCCCTTTTCCGCTCTCCTGTCGCGCTCCCGCTCTGTCATCTGTCATACGCTCCTTTCCGGCGTCTCTCGTGTCCTGTCCTTCCCTGCGCAGCACCGTCTCCCACCTCCAATAACATACCTTCATTCGGTATGTATATAACTAAAAAAAGAAACGCTCTCCGGAGGGGCCCGGACCTGCCGGGCCCGCTCCGGGCGCGGGGCTCACATCTGCTCTGGGATCTGGTCGAAGAAGGCATCTATCAGGGCCCGGATGCTCCCGTCCACCAAGGGGACCCCCATCTTCTCCAGCATGTCCCCCAGGAACTCGAATTTACGGCGCATCTCCTCCCTGGTGGCCGGGAAGACCGAGGGCAGCAGCCACAGGCTGGTGAGCAGTGGCAGGAGCTCGGCGATCTCCCTGGGGTACTGGGTGTGGATGGAGCCGTCCCGGATCCCCTCCTGGATGAGCTCCAGGTAACAGGGGGTCAGGATCCGCCGGTTGGACTCGATCATCTCCACCAGGAGGCGGGGCTCCCAGACGATGGGGATCGCCTGTATGGTCATGCGGGTCCGCTCCGCATCCCCCTGGTGGAGGCGGACCGCCTCCCGCAGCTTTTCCAGGCCGCTCCGGTCATCGCGGCCCCGGACCGCCTTGAAGGGGTCGTTGGCGAAGAACATCCGGTCCCCCACCGCGTCCATGATCTCCTCTTTGGACTTGAAGTGGTGATAGATCGCCCCTTTGGTCAGGCCGCCCAGCTCGTCCACGATATCCTGGATGGTGGTGGCCTCATACCCCTTCTCCAAAAAGAGGCGCTGGGCGGCGTCCAGGATCCGCTCCACCGTCACCTCCGGGTGTTTGTTCCGGGCCATCTCTTCCCCTCCCGTCTTTTACATACTTATAGTATGTATTATACCACCTCTCCCCTGCTTGTCAATGCTCCGATCCGCATCAGCGGCTGTCCGCCCCCATGGTCCTCCTGGTTTTCCTTGCTTTTCCACGCCGCACATACTATAATGGAACTGCTTTGTTGGCGCCATTCCGCAGAAAAGGAGCTTTTCACATGGACCACTCTTACATCCCGGAGGGCTACGCCCCCCTTCTGAACCTCTACGATACCCAGAAGGCCATCGGCCTGCTCAAGCGCCTCTTCGAGGACACGCTGGGCGGGGCGCTGAACCTCCGCCGGGTCTCCGCTCCCCTGTTCGTGGAGGCGGCCACCGGCCTCAATGACGACCTCAACGGGGTGGAGCGCCCCGTGACCTTCGATATCCCCGCCGCCGGCCGGGATGCCCAGGTGGTCCACTCCCTGGCCAAGTGGAAGCGCATGGCCCTCCACCGCTACCAGTTCTCGGTGGGCGAGGGGCTCTACACCGACATGAACGCCATCCGCCGGGACGAGCAGCCCGACGACCTGCACTCCGTGTATGTGGACCAGTGGGACTGGGAGAAGGTCATCGCCCCCCGGGACCGGAATACCGAATACCTCAAGCACACGGTGGAGACCATCGTGGACGTGGTCTGCCAGACCCAGACCACCATCCGGGCCATGTTCCCCCAGCTCTCCCCCCTCCCCGAGGTGGATCGGAACGTGAGCTTCGTCACCACCCAGGAGCTGGAGGACCGCTGGCCCCACCTCTCCCCGAAGGAGCGGGAGGATGCCTGGGTGAAGGAGCACCCCACCACCTTCCTCATGCAGATCGGCGCGCCTCTGGCCTCCGGGAAGCCCCACGACGGCCGGGCCCCTGACTACGACGACTGGAGCCTCAACGGCGACATCCTGGTGTGGAACAGCGTGCTGGGCCGGGCCCTGGAGCTCTCCTCCATGGGCATCCGGGTGGACCCCGCCGCCCTGGACCGGCAGCTCACCATGGCGGGCTGTGATGACCGCCGGGCCCTCCCCTTCCACAGGGCCCTGCTGGCCGGGGAGCTCCCCCTCACCATCGGCGGCGGCATCGGCCAGTCCCGGCTGTGCGTCCAGCTCCTGGGCAAGGCCCACATCGGCGAGGTCCAGGCCAGCGTCTGGGACGATGAGACCATCCACGCCTGTCAGGACGCCGGCGTCATCCTGCTGTAAGCAGACCTGAAGGACAAAAATACCGTGTACCTCAAGAGGTACACGGTATTTTTTGCGCGTCTACCGGCCCAGCTGGTGGATGCTCAGGCCCAGGCCCAGCTCGGCGGCCTCGCCGATCCCCTCCTCGAAGGTGGGGTGGGCCCGCACCTGGGCGGCCACTTCCTCCAGGGCCTTCCCCTCCCGGACGGCGGCGGTGAGCTCCCCCACCAGGTCGGTGGCCCGCTCGCACAGGAGCTGAGCCCCCAGCACCGCCCCGGTGTCCCGGTGGGAGACCAGCTTGATATACCCCCGGCCAGCCCCCGCGATCAGGGTCCGGCCGTTGCTGGTCATGAGATACTTGCTCCCCTTCACCGGGATGCCCTGCTCCTTGGCCCCGGCCTCGGTGAGGCCCACGGAGGCGATCTCCGGCCGGGTATAGACGCAGGAGGGGATCGCGGACAGGTCCACGGGGGGCTCCCGGCCCGCCAAGCGGCTCACCACGTCCACCGCCTGGGCGGCGGCCACATGGGCCAGCTGGATATTTCCCGGGATGATGTCGCCCACGGCGTACGCGCCGGGCAGGCTGGTCTGGAACGCCTCGTCCACCAGGACGCCGCCCCGCTCCATCCGCAGCGCCACGCCGGGGGCGCAGAGGCCCTCTCCATTGGGCCGGCGGCCGGTGGCCACCAGCACCCCGTCCGCCTGGACGGTCTCCTCCTTCCCCTTGGCGGTGAAGCGGCAGAGGAGGCCGTCCCCGCTCTCCTCCACCCGCTCCACCCGGGCGCCGGTGCAGATGCGCGCCCCCGCCCTCTTCAGGAGCATGGTCAGGTTCTGGGAGAGCTCCCGGTCCATGGTGGGCAGCACCCGGTCCATGGCCTCGATCACCGTCACCTCCGCCCCCAGATCGGTGTAGAGGGAGGCGAATTCCATGCCGATGACCCCTCCGCCGATGATGGCCAGGCGGGGATAGAAGCGGCCCTCTCCCAGGAGCTGGTCGCTGGTGATGACGCCGGGCAGGTCCAGCCCGGGGACCGGGGGCAGGGCGGGCCGGGAGCCCGCCGCGATCAGGATGTGGGCGGCCTCCAGCTCCTCCTCCCCCACCCGGACCAGGCCGGGGCCCTGGATGACGGCCTCCCCCCGGATGAGGGACACGCCGTTGCCCTTCAGCAGCCCCTCCACGCCGGTGCGGAGCTGCTCCACCACCTGGGCCTTCCGCCGGTCCATGGCGGCGTAGTCGAAGGAGATCCCCTCCACCTGGACGCCGAAGGCGGCGGCCCCCTGGACCTCCCGGTAGAGGTGGGCGCTCTCCAGCAGGGCCTTGGTGGGGATGCACCCCCGGTTGAGGCAGGTGCCGCCCACCTCCGCCCGCTCCACCAGGGCGGTCTTGAGGCCCAGCTGGGCGGCCCGGATGGCCCCGGTGTACCCGCCGGGACCGCCGCCGATCACGACCAGATCCCACCTCATGCCCGGTCCTCCGGGAAGACGTACCGCAGCACCGGGTGCCGGGCGGCGTTCACCTCGTCGGGCCGCCCGATGGCGGCGTGGTGAGGGGCGGTGTGGAGGGCCTCCGGCTCCCTGTCCGCCTGGGCCCGGATCTCCCGGAGCACCTGGGCGGCGTGGTCCAGGGTCTCCCGGGACTCGGTCTCGGTGGGCTCGAACATCAGCGCCTCGTCCACGATCAGGGGGAAGTACATGGTGGGCGGGTGGATGCCGTGGTCCAAAAGGGCCTTGGACACGTCCATGGCAGAGATCCCCGTCTCCTTCTTCAGCCCCTCCAGGGTAAGGACGAACTCATGCATACAGGGCCCGTCGCCGTAGGCCACGTCATAGGAGCCCCGGAGCTGCTCCCGGAGGTAGTTGGCGTTGAGCACCGCCACCTGGGCGGCCTCCCGGATGCCCTCGGCCCCCAGGGTGAGGATGTAGGTGAGGGCCCGCACCACCACGCCGAAATTGCCGTAAAAGCTCTTCACCCGGCCGATGCTCTGGGCGGGATCCCGGAGCTCCAGGCCCGCCTCCCCCTCCTCCACATGGCCGGCGGGCAGGAAGTCCTTCAGAAAGCCCTTGCAGCCTACGGGGCCCGCGCCGGGGCCGCCGCCGCCGTGGGGAGTGGCGAATGTCTTATGCAGGTTCAGGTGCACCAGGTCGAAGCCCATGTCCCCGGGCCGGACCACCCCCATCACCGCGTTCAGGTTGGCCCCGTCGTAGTAGCACAGGCCCCCGGCGTCGTGGACGATCTGGGTGATCTCCAGGATGTTGGCGTCGAAGAGGCCCAGGGTGTTGGGGTTGGTGAGCATGAGGGCGGCCACATCGGGGCCCATGGCGGCCCGCAGGGCCTCCAGGTCCACGCCCCCCTTGGGGTCGGAGGGCACGTTCACCACCGTGAAGCCGCACATGGCGGCGGAGGCGGGGTTGGTGCCGTGGGCGGAGTCGGGGACGATCACCTTGGTCCGGGCGGCGTCCCCCCGGCTCTGGTGGTACTTCTTCACCATCAGCAGGGCGGTGAACTCCCCGTGGGCCCCGGCGGCGGGCTGGAAGGTCATGGCCTCCATGCCGGTGATCTCGCACAGGAGCTCCTCCGCCAGATAGAGCACCTCCAGGCAGCCCTGGACGGTGTCGGGGCCCTGGAGGGGGTGGACGCCGGCGAAGCCGGGCAGGGCGGCCATCTCGTCATCCACCTTGGGGTCGTACTTCATGGTGCAGGAGCCCAGGGGGTAGAACCCGTCGTTCACCCCGTGGGACCGGCGCTCCAGGGCGGAATAGTGCCGGGACAGGTCCACCTCGGCGATCTGGGGAAGGCGGAGGGGGCGCTTGCGCTCCATGCCCTCCATCAGGTGGGCGGGGGGCACGTCCAGGGGGGGCAGCAGGTCGCAGCCCCGGCCCTCCCGGCTCTTTTCAAACAGCAGCTCCATGGTCATACCACCTCCCGAATGGCCCGTTCCAGGGCGTCGATCTCATCCTTCGTGTTCATCTCTGTGGCGCACCACAGGATGGAGCCGTTCTCCAGGGGCAGGCCCCCCAGGATGCCCCGGTCCGCCAGGCCCGCCAGCAGCTTCTCCGGCTTGCAGGGGCAGGTGGCGGCGAACTCGTTGAAATAGGGGCCCGGGTAGACCATGTCGAAGCCGGGCACAGAGCAGATCCGCTCCGCGGCGTAGCGGGCGTGGGCCATACAGCTCTCGGCGGCCTTCCGCATGCCCTCCGGCCCCATGGCCGCCATGTACACCGCGGCGGTCATGGCGCACAGGGCCTGGTTGGAGCAGATGTTGGAGGAGGCCTTCTCCCGCCGGATGTGCTGCTCCCGGGCCTGGAGGGTGAGGACGAAGGCCCGCTGTCCGTCGTGGTCGGTGGTCTCGCCCACGATGCGGCCGGGGAGCTTGCGCATCATGGCCTGGGTGGCGGCCATGAACCCCAGGTAGGGGCCGCCGAAGCTCAGGGGCAGGCCCAGGGACTGGCCCTCTCCCACGGCGATATCCGCCCCGCACTCGCCGGGGGGCTTCAGCACCGCCATGGCGATGGGGTCCACCCCCATGATATATTTGGCCCCCGCCCCGTGGACCGCCTGCCCGATCTCCCCGGCCCGCTCGATGCGGCCGTAGAAGTTGGGCTGCTGGAGGTAGAAGCAGGCCACCGAGCCATCCAGCAGCCCGGCCAGGGCCTCTTCATCGGTGAAGCCGTTCTTCATGGGCACATACTTGACTTTCATGCCGCTGCCGAAGCAGTAGGTCTCGATGGTCTGCCGCACCATGGGGTGGGCGGCGGCGGACACCAGCACCGTGTCCCGCTTCCGGTCCCGGCACATGGCCACGGCCTCCGCCGCGGCGGAGGCCCCGTCATAGACCGAGGCGTTGGACACGTCCATGCCGGTGAGCTCGCAGATCATGGTCTGGTACTCGAAGATGGACTGGAGCACCCCCTGGGAGATCTCCGCCTGATAGGGGGTGTAGGCGGTGACGAAGGTCTCCTTGGAGGCGACGTTCTTGACGATGGCCGGGATGTAGTGGCGGTAGGCCCCCGCTCCCCGGAACACAGAGGGGAAGACGGTGTTCTTGGCTGCGATGGACTCCATGATCCGCCGGACCTCCAGCTCGCTCTTCCCCGCCGGGAGGTCCAGACGGTCCAGCTTCATCTCCTCCGGCACCTGGCAGTAGAGGTCGTCTATACGCTCACAGCCCAGGCTGGCCAGCATCTCCTGCCGCTCGGCGGCGGAGGAGGGCAGATAGTTCCCCATAGGTGTGGGATCGCTCCTTTCTTTTGGGATACGGGCCCCTCAGCCCTCGGACGCGCAGTGGGCGGCGTAGGCCGCCGCGTCCAGCAGCTCTTCCTTGTCGGAGATGTCCTCCACCTCCACCAGCCAGGCGCCGTAGGGGTCGGCGTTGATGCTCTCCGGGGCGTCCAGCAGGGACTCGTTCACCGCCTTCACCGTGCCGGTGACGGGGCTGTAGATGTCGGAGACCGCCTTCACGGACTCCACGTCTCCCAGGGCCTCCCCCTTGGTGAGGCTGTCTCCCGCCTCGGGCAGGTTCACGAACACGATGTCCCCCAGGGCGTCCTGGGCGTGGTCGGTGAGGCCCACCTTGGCGCTGCCGTCTCCGGCGAAGAGGACCCACTCGTGGGACTTGGTGTAGAGCAGATGTTCAGGGGCGTTCATAGTCATTTCCTCCTAAAAATATGATGGCGATCCCTATGGATCCAGATCTTTCCCGTTCAGCGCTTGTAGAAGGGCAGGGGCACTACCCTGGCCGCCACCCGGCGGCCCCGGACGTCCACCTCCACCTCCGTGCCGGGGGCCGCGTCCTCGGGGGAGAGGTAGGCCATGGCCACCGCCCTGCCCAGATAGGGGCAGTGGGTGCCCGAGGTGGTGTGGCCGGCCAGCCGGCCGCCGATGTACACGTCCTGGTGCTCCCGGGCGATGCCCCGCCCGGTCATCTCCAGGCCCACCCGGACCCGTTGGAGGGGGAGCTTGGCCTGGATGCCCGCCTTGCCGGTGAAGTCTTCCTTGTCCAGCTTGACGGCGAAGTCCAGCCCCGCCTCCAGGGGAGTGGTCCCGCTGTCCAGCTCGTGGCCGTAGAGGGGCATGGCCGCCTCCAGCCGCAGGGTGTCCCGGGCCCCCAGGCCGCAGGGGACGAGGCCCAGGTCCTTCCCCGTCTCCAGCAGCAGGTCCCACAGGGCGGGGGCCTGCTCCGGGGCGCAGTAGAGCTCATAGCCGAACTCTCCCGTATAGCCGGTGCGGGAGATCAGGCAGGGGATGCCTTTCACGCCGGTCTCCCGGACGAAGCTGTAGTATTTTTTGGGCAGAGCCTCCTCCCCCACCAGCCGGAGCATGATCTCCCTGGACCTGGGGCCCTGGATGGCCAGCTGGGCCACGCCGTCCGAGATGTCCTCCATGGCGCAGTCCCCGAAGAGCTGTCCGGCCATCCACTGGGCGTCTTTCTCCCGGTTGGCGGCGTTGACCACCACCAGATAATGCCCCTCCCGGACCTTGTAGACCAGCAGATCGTCCACACAGCCTCCCGCCTCGTTGCACATGGGGGAGTAGCGGACCTGTCCATCGTACATGTTCGTGAAGTCGTTGGTGAGCACCTTGTTCAGATAGGCCAGGGCGTCCCCGCCCCGGAACACCAGTTCCCCCATGTGGCTCACGTCGAAGAGCCCCGCAGCGGTGCGCACCGCCATATGCTCGGCGATGACGCCGGTGGGGTACTGTACCGGGAGCAGGTACCCGCCGAAGGGCACGATCTTGCCTCCCGCCGCCACATGGCGGTCGTAGAGGGGCGTCCTCTTCTCCATCTCTTCTTCTCCTTTCTGAAATTGGTAGGATGAATAATAGAAAACGGAGGCGCGCCAAAACAAGGCACGCCTCCGTCTGTTCACCTGAAAGATTCCCCGCACGGTCCTCCCGTGCGGATTGCTTCTTCGGTCCGGCCTGGACGCCGGTCTTCGGAGTTTCGTCCGACATCGGTACTTTTGCCTGAGAGATTCTATGCCGCTCCCCTTCGGCGCCGCTTCGCGCGGTCTCTCCCGATGCCATCATCCGGATATCCTATTTTATGATAAGTATACCGAAAGATCCAGCGGTTGGCAAGAGCTTTCCGCGTTTCTCCCTTTCCCCACGATCTTCCCCCTTCCCGGAGCCCTGTTCCCCGTCGATCTGCCCAACTGCTCCCCCCTGGCCGGGGAGGGGTGCGGGGCCTCTGCCCCGCCTCTTTTTCGACGAATATCTTCCTCCCTATCCAGACATTTTTCGTAGGAAAAGTTCACTCCCCTCGATTGTCAACCTCTCCCCCCTGTAGTATAATACAGAAGTTAGATATGACTAATACCTGTGACGAAGAGAGGACCTATATGATATCGGAAAAAGCACAGGCGCACCGGACGCTGGTCGAACTGGCGCCCGGCAGCAGCGCGGTCATCCTCCAGGTGGGCAGCAGCCGGGGCGCGGTGAAGCGCCGGCTGGTGGACATGGGGCTCACCCCCGGCACCCTGATCACTGTGCGGAAGATCGCCCCCTTCGGCGACCCCATCGAGGTGAATATCCGGGGCTACGAGCTCTCCCTCCGGAAAGAGGACGCCGCCCAGATCGCCATCGCCCCGCCGGGGGAGGCCGTTCCGCCCCAGAGCCGGCGGCAGGGCATGGTGCAGCACATCCCCGATGAGGAGACCCTGCGCCGCATGAGCGCCGACCACCAGCATGAGCGGGAACAGCACAGCAGCGTGCCCAACTACGCAGACCACGACACGCGCACCATGAAGCTGGGCCTGGTGGGCAACCCCAACTGCGGCAAGACCACCCTCTTCAACGCCCTCACCGGCTCCAACCAGTATGTGGGCAACTGGCCCGGCGTGACGGTGGAGAAGAAGGAGGGCGGCGCCACGGTGGACGGCCACGCAGTGACCATCGTGGACCTGCCCGGCATCTACTCCCTCTCCCCCTACTCCATGGAGGAGATCGTGGCCCGCGACTTCATCGTGGGCGAGATGCCGGACGCCATCATCGACATCGTGGACGCCACCAACATCGAGCGGAACCTGTACCTCACGGTGCAGCTGCTGGAGCTGGAGCGGCCCATGGTCGTGGCGCTGAACTTCATGGACGAGGTGGAGAAACACGGGGACAAGATCGATGTGGACCGCCTCTCCAAGGAGCTGGGGGTGCCGGTGGTGCCCATCACCGCCCGGTCGGGCAAGAACATCCAGGAGCTCCTCCGCACCGCCCACGCCCAGATCCACGCGGGGGTGACCATCGAGCCCGACGACCTCTACGACGACTACACCCACGAGATCCACCACCGCATGGGAGAGCTGATCCACGACCGGGCCTATGAGGTGGGCCTGCCCGCCCACTGGGCCTCCATCAAGCTCATCGAGGGCGACGACCTGGTGAAGAAGGGGCTCGGCCTCGCCCCGGAGCAGGCGGAGCAGGTGGAGGCGGTCTGCCGGGAGTACGAGCAGGCCTATCCCCTGGGCGACCGGGAGACCCTCATCGCAGACAGCCGCTACCGCTTCATCCAGAAGGTGGTGCAGGCCTCCGTCACCAAGGGCCGGCCGGTGGGCGCTCTCACCCTCTCGGACAAGATCGACTCGGTGGTCACCAACAAATATCTGGCCATCCCCGTGTTCCTGCTGATGATGCTGGCCATGTTCGCCATCACCTTCGGCCCCATCGGCTCCTTCCTCTCCGACGGGGTGGGCTATCTGGTGGAGGACCTCTTCTCTCCCTGGCTCACCGGCCTGCTGGCGGCGGCGGAGGTGGCCCCCTGGATGACTTCCCTGCTGGTGGACGGCGTGGTCTCCGGCGTGGGCGGCGTGCTCACCTTCCTGCCCCAGATCGCCCTCCTCTTCCTCTTCCTCTCCATCCTGGAGGACTCCGGCTATATGGCCCGGGCCGCCTTCATCATGGACCGGCTCCTCCGGCGTTTCGGCCTGAGCGGCAAGGCCTTCATCCCCATGCTCATGGGCTTCGGCTGCACGGTGCCCGCCGTCATGGGCGCCCGGACCATGGAGAACGAGAAGGACCGCCGCATGACCATCATGCTGGTTCCCTTTATGTCCTGCTCCGCCCGGCTGCCGGTGTACGGCCTGCTCACCGCCGCCTTCTTCCCCAAATACGGCGGGCTGGTGGTGTTCTCCCTCTACCTGCTGGGCCTGCTCTTCGCCATCGTCTCGGGCATTTTGCTGAAAAAGCTGGTGTTCAAGGGGGAGCCCGCCGCCTTCGTGCT